>VYFG01000134.1 GCA_009842505.1 Gammaproteobacteria bacterium | reverse complement strand
CCCAAAGCACCCCGCCCCAAACTAAACATCCTTAAATAAAAAGGCGTCAAAGAAACCCTCCTGAAAGAAAACAGCCGCAAAGAAGTCTGCCTGAAAGAAAACTGCCGGCAAGAAAAAGGCCACCAAGAAAGCCGCCGGCAAGAAAACAGCCCGCAAGAAGTCTGCCAGCAGAAAGAAAGCCCGGAGAAAGGTATCAAAAAAAAAATAACCTGAGCAAAATGGCGGGGCGCAAAATACGCCTGCCATTCAAACTCGGCTGAAAAACCGCCTTGCGGTTGTTCGGCGAAAAAAGCCCCGACTACCGGGGCTTTTTTCATTTCCGGCCACGTGCCGGCAACAGCGTCGCGGCCAATTCGGGAAATCAGGGTTCCGAGTGGTGACCGTGCTGCCGACTATCCACCGATATATGACATCTCCACCTTGGATGACCGTGAGTCCGGGGAGGCGGAATTGCCGGGAGCCAGCCTTTCCTCGGAGTAGCGGTCTGCACGGTTGCGCCAAATTTCCGCTATCCGCCCGGCAATCGTCTCGTCGTCCTGGCCGGTGCGAAGAAGGCTTCTCAGATCGAAACCTGAGGTGGCGAACAGGCAGGTGAACAGCTCGCCGACCGCGGAAAGACGGGCTCTGGAACAACCGCGGCAAAATGGCTGGCTGATGGAAGAAATCACCCCGATTTCACCGCCACCATCCCGGAAGCGCCAGCGCTTGGCCACTTCACCCTGGTAGTTGGGATCCACGGGTTCCAGCGGGTAGTCACCGTTGATCAGCGCCACGATTTCCCGTGCAGTGTAGACACGGTCCAGCTTCCACTGATTATGGTTGCCCACATCCATGAACTCGATGAACCGGAGAATCGCACCGCTGTGACGGTATCTTTCCACCAGCGGAAGAATCTCTTCCTCGTTGATCCCTTTTTGCACCACCATGTTGATCTTGACTGCAGAGAAGCCGGCGGACAGCGCGTTCCCGATTCCGTCCAGCACATCCTCCAGTGGCGTGTTGACCTCGTTGATCCGTGCATACACATCGGGATCCAGCGCATCCAGGCTGATATTGATCCGGTCCAGTCCCGCCTCTTTCAGCGCCCGGGTCCGCTCCAAGGTCAGCAACGAGGCATTGGTGGTCATGGCGATATCTTCGATCCCCTCCAGTGCGGACAGCATCCCCACCAGCGCCTCGATTTCGCGCCGAAGCAGGGGTTCTCCCCCAGTCAATCGAATCTTGCGTACGCCGAACCGGGCAAACAGGCGTACAAGGCGGGTAACCTCCTCGAATGTGAGCAGCTGGCTTTGCTTCAGGAACTGGTAGCCCTTGCCGAAAACATCTCTTGGCATGCAGTAACCGCAACGGAAATTGCACCGGTCGGTCACGGAAATCCGCAAATCCCGGACCGGGCGTCCGAGTTGATCGGAAATTGATTGTGACGCGTTGTTCATCTGTTGATGATTCTGTTCATGCCTGCTTTTCGGTCAGTCGCACCGATGGCTCATCCACCCTGGATGGAAGGCCACACTGATACCGTGTCCCCGTCGGACAACGGCTGATCCCGAAGCTCCGGCGACAGGTACTGACCGTTCACCATGGTAACCTGTACCACGTCACGCGGTATCCCGTACCGGTCGATCAACTGGTTGCAGGACAGGGAACCCTGAGCACGTACTATAACCGTATTGCCTTCGCTGCCGGAAGGAAGATACTCCATCAGGCTGGAGAAAAGTTTCAGTGTGATCGCCATCAGCCGCCACCCTTTTGCATATAGGTTCGGAAACGGTGCAGAAAGGCGTCATACTGATCATTGCTGAATCCAAAGAACTCCAGCTTGACCGGTATGACGGGAATACGCATGGACGCTATCGCCCGGAATCCTGCCTGGCCAGTATAAAACCTCACTATGCGGCTATCCAGAACGATTTCAACCGGGTTCGCCGATGGATCCAGGACACGGTAGGGCGCAACCGCCCTGGGCAGCCCGCGGATCAGTTCATGACGGGTGTATCCCATCTGCGCTTGCCAGGAGAAATCCGGCCCGGGGCCGGTGACGGTCATCCTCCCGCAACCGGCGGCCAGATCGCCAGCGTGTCGCCTTCCCTCAACGGGGCACCCCTGCCATTTTCATTGACGAAATGGCCGTTCAGAAGCACCAGGTGCACCTCCTCCCTGGGAACCCTGTACCGGCTGATCAACTGGTTCATGGTGCAGCCGGGCTCCACTTCAACCGTCACCGCATTCTTCTTTGCCCCCGGCGGCAGGTAGGGCATCAGGGTTGCGAAGAGTTTGAGTTCGACCTTCATGAACGTGCCGGCAGCCGGAAAGCCCCGGTGGATCGACAACCCGGGGCGCCCGTCAGGCGCCCTGGGTTACTGCGAGATAGGCTTCCATGACCTGCAGGGGGTTCTGCAAGAGGCGGTCCTTCCATTCCCCCAGGTGAAAGCGGCCCTGGATCAATCCGCGCAACACGCCGATATGCTGGGTCATTCCAAGGGTATTGGCTCCCACCAGCTGGTCTCCGTCGAACTGCAGGCGGATATAACGGTAGTTGTCCTCGTCCAGCAGTTCGGAGGATTCCCCTCCCTCCACGCCCTGCCAGAGTCCGTAGGACGCCGAGACGAGTCCCATGGTGTCGAGCACGTTCATGTTGATGCTGCCCCGGTGCTCCACAGAGCAGTGATTCACCATGTTGTGGGCCGCGATCCGGGCATGATCCACCGCCGTGGGCTGGATGGCCTGGATGCCGAAATCACCCGTGGAAAAATCCTTGCTGCAGGCCACGTCGCCGGCCGCAAAGATGTCCGGTTCGGAGGATTGCAGGTAATTGTCCACCTCGACACCGCCATCCACCAACCTGACCCCACTGCCTTCGAGAAAGTCCGCGTTGGGCTTGACCCCGGCCGCCGAGATCACCAGTTCCGCATCGATGGACTTGCCGTCGCCGGTTTTTACCGTCACATGCTCACCGCTTGATTCGATCCCGCTCACCGTCGTGCTGGTAAGGACCGCAACGCCCTTGTCCCGGCACCATTTCTCCAGCATCGATCCGCATTTCTCATCCAGCATCCGGGGCACCATCCGGTTCCCCATCTCGATGACGGTGAGATCCGCACCGGCGGATACCAGTGCCTCGAGAATGATGCAGCCGATAAAGCCCGCGCCGATCAGCACCACCGGCGCACCCTTGCGGATGCCGGCGGATATGCGCCGCGCATCCTCCAGGGTCCAGCAGGCGGTTACCTTCTCGTGGCCGATCCCCTCGACGGGTGGCTTGATCGGTCTTGCCCCGGTCGCCACCAGGACCTTGTCGTAGGGCAGCACGTCTCCGCCGTCCGTCTTCACGGTTTTCGCACCGGCGTCCAGGGAAGCCGCCCGACCGATCACGACATTGATGTTGCGCGAGGCGAAATAGCCGTCGTCCTTCCTGAGGTAGGTTCCCTGCTCATCGATGTGATCGATGAGCAGGTAGGGAATCGCCATGCGGGAGTACGGCGGCTCCGGCTCGTCACCCAGTATGGTGATTTCCGAGGTCCGGTCCAGTTTGCGCAGGGTTTCCGCCGCCACGACGCCGGCGGGCCCTGCGCCTATCACCAGGTACTTCATCCGGGAAGTGAGAATTTCTGCCGGACTTCGTCGGTGAGCTGGCCTTCATCGGTCCAGCCGCGAAGCTGGTAATACTCGGGCAGCATCTCGTGCAGGTTGCAGACCTGTCCCTCGGTGGGCGCGGCCTTGGAGGCTTCCTTGAGGAGGCGTTCCGGGAGGTTGTCGTCCGACCCGGTGAGACCTGCCTTCATGTTGTAGTCGCGCTCCAGGTTCCAGATCCGTTCACCGGCCTCAAGCAGCCGTTCCACGGTCCAGTCCCCTTCGCAGGCGGCATCCATCTGGGGCGCCATGTTGTCCAGGGACCAGGCAAAGGTGGTGAACACGCAAAGACCCATGGAATCCACGGCCGCCGTGGCGTCCTGGAAAGCCTTGACCAGTCCGGCCTTGCCATCCGTGACCGCCGGGTCGGTCTTCTCCGGAATCCCCAGCACCTCTGAGGCAACGGTGTAGCTGCGCAGGTGGCAGGCGCCGCGGTTCGATGTGGCATAGGTGAGTCCCATGCCCTGGATGCCGCGGGGATCGTATGCCGGGAACTCCTGGCCCTTCACGGTCATGGAGAATTCCGGGTGGCCGTATTTCTCGCACAGCTTCTTGGAGCCGAGACCAAGGTCCTTGCCGAAGCCATCTCCCGTGCCGGTCTTTTCCGCGCACCAGGTCAGCGCCTCGGCGGAACCGAACCGGAGTTCCATACCCCCGGTTTCCTCGGTTGTGATGGCACCCGCCTCGAACAGTTCCATGGCTGCCGCCACGGTGGCGCCGAAGGAAATCGGGTCCATGCCATCCTCGTTGCAAACGAAATTCGCAAAGGTGACGGCATCGAGGTCATCCACCCCGGTATCCGCTCCCATGGCCCAGGCCGCCTCGTATTCCAGGCCCCCGGAATTTTGCTGGTACTGGGGCTTGTCCTGGATGGAGTAATGGGACGGGTCGATGGTGGAGATCCGCCCGCAGGCGATGGTGCAGCCGAAGCAGGCCGCGTTGGTGGTCAGGTTCGGCTTGCCGTCGCTCTTGCGGGGCTCCAGCATGGCCTCCCCGGAGATATTGTGCGCACCCTCGAACTGCGTCTGTTGCATGTTGTTGGTGGGCAGCGCACCGATTTCGTTGATGACGTTCATCAGAACCTGTGTTCCCAGCGCCGGCAGGCCCTGCCCGGTAACCGCGTTTTCCGCCAGCACCACCTTCTGTTCCGCCACGCTTTGCATGAAGCGCTTGGGATCCTTGATGTTGCCTACCCCGCGGGTGCCCCGAACCGCCACGGCCTTGACATTCTTGGAAGCCATCACGGTGCCCACACCGGAACGGCCCGCCGCACGGTGGAGATCATTGATCACCGCGGAATACAGACAACCCGCCTCGGCGGAACGGCCAACGGCCGCGATACGGGTCTGGGGATCCCCGGTGATCCTGTGGATGGCCTTGTCGGCCTCCCAGACGGACTGGCCCCAGATACCCTCGGCGGAGCACAACTCCGCCTTGTCGTCAACGATGTTGAGCCACACCGGGTTCGGTGACTTTCCTTCAAAGATGATCATGTCCCAGCCCGCGGATTTCAGTTCGGCACCGAAAAATCCGCCGGAATTGGAACAGGCCACCGCGCCCGTGAGCGGGCTCTTGGTGATCACGGAATAACGCCCCCCCGTGGAGGCCGCCGTACCGGTGAGCGGGCCGGTCGCCATGATCAGCTTGTTGTCCGGACCCAGGGGATCGCACGTCGGATCGGTCTCTTCCACGAGGTAACGGGTCGCCAGGCCGCGTTGCCCGATATACTGCGCCGCCCACTCCATGTTGAGGGGCTCGCTGCTGATGTTGCCGTCATTGAGGTTGACGCGCAGAACCTTTTTTGCCCATGCCATGTGACTAACCTCCTGCCTTAGCTTGCGGCGTGCTGCGCGTTGTCGGTCTTGCCAGCCCAGGCGCGCATTTTCTCGAGCCCGGTGGCATCGGAATCCACGTAGGTGATCGCCTGCGTGGGACAGGCCGTGGCGCAGGCCGGATCACCACCGCACAGATCGCATTTGATGACCTTGCCGGTGTCTCTGTTGTAATTCACCGTACCGAACGGACAGGCAATGGTGCAAACCTTGCAGCCCACACACACCTGCTCGCTGACCTCCATGGCGCCGGTCTGGAAATTCATCTTGATGGCGTCCACCGGGCAGGCCTGCATACACCAGGCCTCGTCACACTGGGTACAGGTGTAGGGAACAAATCGGCCCTCCTCGTGAAAGGTGAAGACCTTGATGCGGGACTTGGCCGGGTTGAACACGCCCTCGTTCTCGAAGGAGCAGGCCATTTCACACTGCAGACAGCCGGTACACTTGTCCGGGTCGATGGAAAGGGATCGTTGCATTATGTTCTCCTGTATGGCGTTATAGGGTTAGACGACAGGCCGCCCCGACTACTTCGCGGCAACCTGGAAATCCAGTCTTCGGGGATAAAACATATCACTTCCGGGTAGGGTGCTCAAGCCATTTCTCCGGGACTTTGGTGCAACCGGCGTCCGGGCGCATACCCTGACCGGCCATCCTTGGGTGAGAATGGCACCGGGGCACCCTGCTCCCGCACCCACGGCCTGTCTCCCGCAAGGGCACCGGCCGGAGGAATTCACCCGGCCGGGGCGGGCCGGACCCACCCGAGCCCGTCCGCCTCGCCGGCCGTAATGCAGATACTGGCCAGCGTGCGTTCCTCCCCATAAGGCCAGGGACGGCCGCGATGCATGGTCGCACGCTCGTCCCAGATGATCACGTCACCGGGGGACCACCGATGGCTGTAAATGCGGGCCGGCCGCGTTGTGAACGCAATCAGTTCCTCGATCAGTTCCCGGCCTTCCCTCTCGCCCATGCCGACTACACCGAAGGCGTGGGAGGCAATGTAGAGGGCCTCCGCCCCGTTGACGGGATTGGGCCACACGGCCCGCCACGCCGTCTCGGGCCACATGGTCACGACGTCGAGGGCGGCGGCGGCCGGAGATATGGTCATGCGCGAATGCGCGTAACGATGGCGCAGGACGAGCCTGCGCAACCGTGTCCTGGTGGATCCGGGGAGATCACGCCAGGCCGCCCGGGTCGAGACGAATTCCGTTTCACCGCCCGATGTCGGCAGCTTTCGGGCGGCCAGGATGTTGGCAAGCGCCGGCGCGGGCAGGAATGTGCTGTCGGTGTGCCAGAGCTGGTTCGCTTTCAGGTGCAGGAGCCGGGGACTCTCTTCGGACAGGACATGCCCGCCTTCCCAGCGGTTCGACACCATCGACATCCGGGCCTCGTGTTCCTGCGGATTCCTCTCCCTGATCTCGATGACACCGAACAGGCGCCCCAGGGCAAGATGCGCCTCGTCATCAAGACACTGGCCCCGGAACAGCAGTACGGAATGCTCTTCGAATGCCCTGCGAATCCATGTGTAGTGCGTGGCCGCGTCTCTCAGGTCAATGCCTTCGATCTCCACGCCGAAGTCGTCATGCAGGGATTTCACGGGTCCGCTCCGTTCTCATTGATCCCGTTCCGGAACATGCCCCGGGGAGAATCCGGACGGGCATTTCCATGCCCCCGTCGATACATGGGGCAACCGCCCCGCAGCATGTCGGCCCCGCGATCCCGGTGTATAGGGCCAACCCAAGCGTCGTCAATGTTTCGGGCGGATTTTGCGCACATTGGGAATGCTGGTAAAAAGGGAACCCAAGAAATGGGCCGGAGTCTACAGCAGGACAGACGAGGCTGGCATGCGGCCGTCCGGAGGCGTCATTTCCGCGACAGTTTCCGTCATGCCCATGACCTATCCCATGGCTCGACCGGGAAAGACTATAATCCATCAATCCGATAGCCCCTGGCAGCCGCCAATTCCAGGACAAGACGAAGCCGACAGCCGATGCCAACCATTCAGCAGATCACCGTGCGCGTTACGCCGCAGTACCTGAGAGAACAATCCGACCCGGAAGCCAATCAATACGTGTTCGCCTACACCGTGCGCATGGAAAACACCGGGAACATACCCGCCCGACTGCTGAGCCGGCACTGGGTGATCACGGATGCGGATGGAGAAACACGCGAAGTAAGGGGCCCCGGCGTGGTCGGCGAACATCCGCACCTCCAGCCCGGGGATCACTACGAATACACAAGCGGCGCCATCCTGACCACACCGGTGGGCAGCATGATGGGAAGCTACCAGATGCAGGACGACGAAGGCAGTATGTTCGATGCCGCCATTCCCGCGTTCACCCTATCGGCGGAAGTGATGTTCCACTGACATTTCCGGCAAGGCAGGCAGGATCAGCGGCCGGTGACATGGCACCAGGCCCGGTATGCCCGCTGGTGAATCATGGGATGGTGCACCCGGAGGATGTCCGTTCCCTGGTCTGCCAGGGCGAGGGAGATTCCCAGGGTCTCCAGGTCCCGCTGCCTGGCTGGACGGTCGCTGAATGCTGCCATGAACGATTTCCGGGAGTGGCCGATCAGTACTCGAAGACCCGCCCCGCGCAGTTCCTGCACATGGGACATGAGTTCGCATGCCTGGACGGAACTCTTGCCAAAGCCGATACCGGGATCGAAAATCATGCGGCCAAGATTGATCCCCATGCGGTCCCAGGCGGACTTCTTCTCCTCGATCCAGCGCAGCAGCTGAACCACCGCCGATTCCGTATCCGGCAGTAGTACTGCGGGGTTGACCGGAACGGTCATGGCATGCATGGCCACCACGTCGCAATTGCTGTCCCGCACCACTGCTGCCATGGCAGGATCATCCAGCCCGGTGACGTCGTTGATCAGGTCAATATCATGGACAAGGCCTCTCGCTATGATCTCCGGGTGCCTGCTGTCGAGAGATACCAGGGGGCGCACCCTTCTGCCGGCGAGGCGCTCCTTCAGCAGATCCAGCACCGGCTGCAGCCTGCGCCACTCCTCCTCCAGCGGAATTTCCCTGGCATTGGGCCGGGTGGATTCCGCGCCCACATCGATGATCTGGACATTTTCGGCAATCATCCGGTCGATCCAGTCCGCGAGCCGGTCCCGGTCCTCCCAGCTTCCCCCGTCGGAAAACGAATCCGGCGTGATATTGAGAATGCCCATCCACAGCGGAATGTTGCGTCGGCCCAAGGACAGATCAAACACGGTCCGACCGACCCCCGGGAGCACCAGGCCAGGGGCGATGTGCAAAAGCGGCGTTATGACGAAGTCGCGGTTTTCGATTCCGGGGTGCGGGATCACCAGGCCGGGCTCCTGTATCCGCTCGTCCCCCCAAATCAGGATGTCGATGTCAAGCGGGCGGGGAGACCAGCGCGGACCGGGCTCCCGGCCGGCATCCCGCTCGATGGACTTGATGACATCCAGGGCCTGGCGCGGGGTCCAGCGGGCCTTCCCGGCGACCACGATGTTAAGGTAGGGCCGATCCCAGGACGGGTCCGCCCCGGGCGGGAGCATCGCAGGGGATTCGACCACGGGAGATATCCGCGTCACACCGAATCCGGCGCTCTGGAGCCGGACGACCGCCTGCTCCAGCCGGTCGACCCGTTCACCCTGGTTGGACCCGAGGCCCAGGTAGATTGTCATGGCGCCCCGGGAGGGCCCATATCCCGTATGAGCGCGTCTATAAACGCCCCGCACCTGTCCAGTTGCGCGAGTTCTACGAATTCATCCGGCTTGTGGGCCTGCTCGATACTACCCGGGCCGCAGATCACGGTGGGAATGTCCGCCGCCTGGAAATGGCCTCCCTCGGTACCGTAACTGACCTTGCCCGGCATCCTGTAGTCATCCAGCAACCGCGAGACCATATCGACCACGGGTTCTTCCGGCGAGGTGTTCATCCCCGGATATTCCGCCAGCGTCTGCCATTCGAATCCGGTGGTCTCGTCAACGGCGTGCATCTCCCGTTCCAGTTCCCGCGTATAAGCGGTCACTTCCTCGAACAGCGGGAGCGTGGGCTGGTCGGGCAGGTTGCGAATCTCGAAATCGAACTGGCAGCGGTCGGGTATGATGTTGTTGGCGGTGCCACCGTGAATGACGCCGCAGTGAAGGGTGGTATGCGGCGGATCGAACTGGTCGTCGAACGGACCTTCACGGCGTATGCGCTCGCCGATATCCTCAATATGCGCAATGGCCCTGGCCGCCCGGGCCACCGCGTTGACCCCCAAGTGCACCAGGGAGGAATGCGCCGACCGGCCATGCACGGTACAGCGCTTGAACAGCATGCCCTTGTGCGCCCGGATCACGGACATGTCGGTCGGTTCCCCGATGATACAGGCCTTGGGCAGAACCGCGCGCTTTTTCAGATCCGCCAGCAGCCCACGGACGCCAATGCAGCCCACTTCCTCGTCATAGGAGAAGGCGAAATGTACCGGGAGGGGCAGGTCCGCTTCCAGGATGTCGTCAGCCTTGGCAAGGCACATTGCGATGAATCCTTTCATATCGCAGCTTCCGCGTCCGTACAGCCTGCCGTTGCGCACCTCGGGCTCGAAGGGATCCGACGACCATTCTTGGCCGTCCACGGGCACTACGTCCGTGTGCCCGGAAAGGACGATTCCGGGAGCTCGCTCCTCCCCGAGCGTTGCGAAGAGATTGGCCTTGCTGCGGTCCTCGTTCCAGGTGAGATCGTGGGGAATGTCCCGCCGTTCGAGAAATGCGCGGACATAATCGATCAACTCGAGGTTGGAGCGTCGACTGGTGGTATCGAACCGGATCAGGTCGAACAGAATTTCGAGTGCTTCACTGGCCTGTTTCATCATGGCGGAGAGTACCACATACCTGTATCCTTGGGCGCCCAGTCACCAAAGACCTGAACGATGTCCCTTTCCGTATCGGAAATCCATATCTACCCCGTGAAATCCCTGCGCGGCGTCACGCTCGGTTCATCACATCTCGGGGCTGCCGGGCTGGCATTCGACCGGCAATGGATGGTGGTGACACCGGATGGCCGGATGATGACCCAGCGGACGCATCCCCAGATGGTCCTTGTGGAAACCGCCATCGACGGCGACACCCTGGTGCTGGAATCATTCGGCATGCAGCCCCACCGGGTACCGCAGACCCGGGCCTCCATGCGGAAGGTTTCCTCCAGCGTATGGGGCAGCGACGTTTCCGGCATCGACCTCGGGGAGGTAACCGCCGGGTGGCTGAGCCAGGCCATCGGAGACTCCTGCCGCCTGATTGCATTTCCGGCGGCGGACACCCGCCCCTGCGATCCGTCCGTATCACAACCCGGCGACCATACACGGTACGCCGACTGTTTTCCCCTGCTGATCACCACGCAGGCGTCTCTGGATGACCTGAACGGAAGGCTCGCGCAGCCGGTGAGCATGCTGAGGTTCCGGCCCAATATCGTGATCGACGGATGCCCCCCGTTTGCCGAGGACCGTTGGCGACGGATTGTTGTCGGTGACGTTCCGCTTCGTGTGGTTGCACCCTGTGCCCGCTGCTCGGTGCCGACGGTGGATCCCGAGTCCGGCGCACTCTTGGGTCCTGAACCCATACATACCCTGTCCAGCTATCGCGAGCGGGATGGGGAGATATTCTTCGGCGTGAACGCTGCGCCGGACGCGGAAGGAATCATCAAGACCGGGGCGCCCTGCCGGGTGGATGCCCGTCACTGAATGACGCGGCATTCTCCGTCCGGATGCCGGGGCGGTCCCGGCGACGGCGCCAGGACACCCCGCATCCCGATGGCATGATACAGCGGAGGATCAGCCAAACTTGATACACTCCGCCCCCTGGAGCATCAAAGCCGGCCATGAGTATCGATATCCACATAGAAGAATTCCTGATCTCTGACGAACCCTATTACGCCCCGCAACAGGACGAGATCGCCCTGTTCGAGGCATCCTACGCGAACAACATCCCGGTACTGCTGAAGGGACCCACCGGATGCGGCAAGACCCGGTTCATGGAGCACATGGCCTGGCGGCTCCAGCGTCCCCTGGTCACCGTTTCCTGCCATGACGACCTGACGGCCGCGGACCTGGTAGGGCGCTACCTCATCGTCGGGGGAGAAACCCGCTGGTCGGACGGGCCGCTCACGCGGGCCCTGCGGAGCGGCGGCATATGCTACCTGGACGAAATCGTGGAAGCACGCAAGGACACCACCGTGGTGATCCATCCCCTGGCGGATGACCGCAGGGTGCTGCCGGTGGAGAAAACCGGCGAACTGCTGCGGGCTCCGGACGAGTTCTGCCTTGCCATTTCCTACAACCCCGGGTACCAGAGTGTCCTAAAGGATCTTAAGCAAAGTACCCGACAACGATTTGTTTCCATTGAGTTTGACTATCCTGACGCAGGGCTGGAAACGGAAATTGTAGCCCGGGAATCGGGCCTCGACCGGGACACCGCCGCGCAACTCGTGAAATTTGCCGGCATGACGCGCAACCTCAAGGGCAGCGGACTCGAGGAAGGCGCCAGCACCCGGTTGCTGGTGCACGCCGCCAAGCTGATGCATACCGGTATCGACCCCAAGGTAGCCTGTCGGAGCGCCATCTCCGAAACCCTGAGCGACGACCCGGACATGCTGAGCGCGGTGAACCAGTTGAGCGCGTCCCTGTTCTAGGCACTCCAGAACCACTGATGTCACAGGACAAAGAAAAAAAGATGGCCGCGGATGCGGCACTGGAATTTATCCGCAGCGGCGATGTCGTCGGCGTGGGAACGGGATCCACCGCCAATCTGTTCATCGACGGACTGGCCCGCATCAAGGGGCGGATTGACGGAGCCGTGTCCAGTTCCGATGCCAGTGCCGCAAGGCTGCAATCGCACGGTATCGAAGTCCTGGAACTGAACAATGTCGGCAGCTTGCGCATCTACGTCGACGGTGCGGATGAAACCACACGGCACCGCCACCTGATCAAGGGCGGTGGTGGTGCGCTTACCAGGGAAAAGATCGTGGCCGAGGTCTCGGAAACCTTCGTCTGCATTGCCGACAGCAGCAAACTGGTGGAACGGCTGGGGACCTTTCCGTTGCCGGTGGAAGTCATCCCGATGGCCCGGAGCATGGTGGCCAGGGAACTGGCGCAAATGGGCGGAGAACCGGTCTGGCGCAGCGGCTTCCTGACCGACAACCGCAATGTGATCCTGGATGTGCACGGCCTGGACATACTGGACCCCGTGGACATGGAAAGCAGAATCAACCAGATCCCCGGGGTCGTGACGGTGGGCCTGTTTGCCCGCCGTGGAGCGGATCTGCTCCTGCTCGGGGGTGACCGGGGCGTGGAAGAACTCTGATACTGTCCCGGGACTGCCCGGGACAATCCGGTCGCGGCATCCCTGCCAGTTTTCTGTGCAGGCAGCGGATGCCGCAGCGGCCTGGCCACAGTGCGTAAATTATTCCCCGGTTATATCTTGAGATTTAATTTATATTTATAAAACAGACAGATATAATT
>VYFG01000001.1 GCA_009842505.1 Gammaproteobacteria bacterium | reverse complement strand
GGACCGTTCAATTTATCCGGGAAATCGACCTTCAAATAATGTGGGAGATAACACCGGCGAGGTGCTGGGCGTCGAGGGCGCGCAGCATCCGCGCACGGTCTCGGCGAGCGGCTCGACGCTGACGCTGACGCTGTACGACGGCAGCGCGGCGCAGGTGAGCGACACCGTGACCCTGACCTATGCGGGCTCGGAGCTGAAGGGCACCGACGGCAAGCGGGCGCCGATGTTCCGCGACCTGGCGGTGACCAACAACACGGGCACGGAGAACATACCCGCGCCGGAGCGCGCGGAGGTGCGCGCGGCGGGGACGCAACTCCGGGTGCACTTCAACAAGGCGCTGAACGCCTCGTCGCTGCCGGCGGGGAGCGCCTTCAGGCTCACGGTGCAGGACGGCGACGCCGACTACCGCTACATCGCGGGCACGGGCACGGCGGCGCTCGGCGCGGGCTCGACCTTCGTGAACGTGACGCTGGCCCGGGCGGTGCGCCCCGACGAACAGGCCAAGCTGGAGTACGCGAAGCCGGCCAACAACCCGCTGCAGGGCACGGACACGGGCAATCCGGCGGTGCTGTCGTTCTACAGCTTCCCGGTGGCATGGATCACCGACGACACGGCGCCGGCGTTTGCCGGCGGCACGGTGGTGCAGACGAGCTCCACGACATCGAAGATGGCGCTCTATTTCGACGAGGCGCTGGACGCGGCCTTCGAGCCGGCGACGGGCGACTTCGCGGTGGCCACGGGCGCGACCGCGGTGACGGTCTCGGACGTGGCGGTGGCGGGCCGCAGCGCGGTGCTGACGCTGGGCAGCGCGGCGTCCGAGGGGACGGCGTTCACGGTGTCCTACACGCCCGGGACGATCCGCATCCGGGACAAGGCGGGCAACGCCGCGGCGGCCTTCCGGCAGACGCTGAACGCGTCGGCGGCCGGCCAGCCGGGGCTGGACTCGGCAGTGGTGGACGGCCACCGGGTGACGCTGACCTTCGACAAGCCCCTCGACCCGGAGAGCGCGCCGGCGGCGGGGCAGTTCACGCTCTACTATCCGGCGGGCGTGGCCGGCGGTGGGACGACCTACAACATTAGGGTCGCCTCGGTCGCGGTGGCGGGCCGGACGGTGGTGCTGAGCCTGAACCATCCGGTCTATCCCTGCGCGGGTGCGAGCCCGTTCACGCTGAGCTACGCCGTGCCCACGGAATCCCCGCTGCAGGGTCTCGACGACACGGACACGGCGGCGCTTGACACCGAGGCCGTGCGGAACGATCGGGGGGGCTGGTGCGGATTGGGCTGGTTCGCCAACGCGCGCAACGGCAGCGTCATCATCCGGGCCAAGCGGCCGTTCGACACCTCGGTGGCGCTGTCGGCGGCGTGGTTCGCGGTGACCGCCTCGGGCGGCCCGGTGACGGTGACCGGGGCGGCGTTCTCGGCGGACGACCCGCACGAGCTGACGCTCAGCCTGGACCGCGAGTTCGGGCCGGACGAGACGGTGACGGTGAGCTACACCCGCCCGCCGGGCGAGAGCGGGCTGTGGGACGTCACCGGCAAGCAGCTTGCCGACCTGGCCGAAGCGACGGTGACGATCGCGGCGGCGCTCCCGGCGCGGCTGGAGAGCGCGGCGATGGAGCCGCAGGGGCGCGGCCTGGTCCTGACCTTCACGCAGGACATCGCGCACTCGAGCGCGCACGGGAGCTACACGGTGACGGTCGACGGCGAACGCCGGGCGACGGTGCGCGTCTTCTGGCAGGACGACACGGTGGGGCTGGTGCTGGCCGAGCCGGTGCGCTGGGGCCAGGTGGTGACGGTGGCCTACGCGAAGCCGTCGTCGGGCGTGATGCTGTACGGCGCCAACCGGCGGGCGGTGGAGAGCTTCGGCCCGGTGACGGTGTCCAACGCGGTGGCGCGGTCGGCGAACAGCCCCGCGACGGGCGCGCCGGCGATCGGCGGCACGGCGCGGGTGGGCGAGACCCTGACGGCGACGACGGCGAACATCGCCGATCCGGACGGGCTGACGGGGGCGAGCTACGCGGTCCAGTGGCTCTCGAACGCCGGCGGCGCGGACGCGGAGATCGCGGGCGCGACCGCGTCCACCTACACGCTGACGGCGGCGGAGGAAGGCCGCACGGTCAGGGTGCGCGTCACCTTCACCGACGACGCGGGCAACGCGGAGGCGCTGGTGAGCGCGGCGACCGCGGCGGTGCTGCCGCCGCTGCCGCCGCTGACGGCCGAGTTCGTGGGGCTCCCGGCGGAGCACAACGGGAAGCGGTTGTTCACGTTCGAGCTCCGCTTCAGCGAGAACTTCCCCGGCCGGTTCGACTACCGGATCCTGAGGGACCATGCGTTCCAGGTGACCGAGGGCCGGGTGCGGAAGGCGCAGCGCGCAGCACCGGGGCAGAACCGGCGCTGGACGATCTCGGTGCGCCCGTCCTCCTGGCAGGACGTGACGGTCACGCTGCCGGCGACGACGGACTGCGCGGCCGCGGGGGCGATCTGCGCGCCGGACGGGCGCATGCTCTCGAACACGGTGACGGCGACGGTGCGGGGTCCGGCGGCGCTCTCGGTGGCGGACGCGGAGGCGCATGAGGGCGCCGACCAGGCGGTGGAGTTCCGGGTGACGCTCGGCCGCGCGGCCTCCAATACGGTCACGGTCGACTACGCGACCGCCGACGGCACGGCGGTGGCGGGCGAGGACTACACCGCGACCCGGGGCACGCTCAGCTTCGCCGAGGGCGAGCTGGAGAAGACCGTGAGCGTACCCATCCTCGACGACGCGCTCGACGAGGGCAGCGAGACGTTCACCTTGCGGCTTCGGAACGCGCAGGGCGCGGCGATCGCCGACGGCGAGGCGACGGGCACGATCACCAACGCGGACCCGCTCCAGAAGATGTGGCTCTCGCGCTTCGGGCGCACGGTGGCAGGGCATGTGACGGAGGCGGTCTCCGACCGGCTGGCGAACACGCTCTCGGGCGCGCAGGTGACGCTGGGCGGCCAGGGCGTGGACCTGGCGCGGATGGATGACGGGGAGTGGGCGGACGAGGCGCTGGTCTCGGTGCTCCGGGCGCTGGGCGTCTCGGCGGGGCCGGAAACGGATCCCGGGGGATGGGAGTTTTCCGGCGCCGGCCATCCGGCGGCGTCCGCGCGTAAGGAAATCGGAATCTCGGGCCGCGAGCTGCTGCTCGGGAGCGCATTCCAACTCGCCGGCGGGGGAGAAGGCGGTGGTCCGGGGCTCGCGGCCTGGGGCCGGGTGACGGCTGGAGGCTTCGACGGGACGGCGCCGGCGGAGGCTGGGACCGTGCGCGTCGACGGCGAAGTGACCACCGCGATCCTGGGGACGGACGCCGAGTGGGACCGGCTGCTGGCCGGGGTCGCCGTCTCGGTGAGCGAGGGCGAAGGCCGGTTCGACCAGCCCGGCGTGGACTCCGGCACCATCGACAGCACGATGACCACGGCGGGCCCCTACGCGCGGCTGGCGCTGAACGACCGGGTCTCGGCCTGGGGTCTGGCGGGATTCGGCACCGGCGACCTGACCGTCGTGCAGGCGGCCAACGGCCGGGGCCAGCCGGAGCGGGTGACGCGGACCGACCTCGGGATGCGCCTCGCGGCCCTGGGCGCCCGGGGCGTGCTGATGAAGGCGGGCAATACCGGAGTAACAGGAGAAACCGGAGGAACGGAAGGGACGAAAGGAACCGGCGGCATCGACCTGGTGCTGAAGGCGGACGCGTTCCTCGTGGAGACGGAGGCCGACCCGGTCTCGAACGAGGGGCGCACGACGGCCCGGGCGAGCCGGGTGCGGCTCATCCTCGAGGGCAGCCGTGCCTTCGGCCTGGGGGGCGGCGCGGTGCTGACCCCGGGGATGGAGCTCGGGCTGCGCCAAGACGGCGGGGACGCGGAGACCGGGACCGGCGTGGAACTCGGCGGGCGCGTGCGCTACGCCAACCCGGCGTCGGGCCTTAGCCTGGAGGCCAGTGTGCGGGCGTTGGTTGCCCACGCCGACTCGGACTACGGGGAGTGGGGGGCGAGCGCCGCGGTGCGGCTCGACCCTGGCGCCCGGGGGCGGGGCCTGTCGCTCCGCCTCGCGCCGGCCTGGGGGGCGCCTGGGAGCGGCGTGGACCGGCTGTGGGGCGCATCGGACGCACGGGGACTCGCGCCGGGCGCCGGGTCCGTGACGGACGGCAGGTCCGCGACGGACGGCAGGTCCGTGACAGACGGCAGGTTCCGGGCCGGGCGCCGCCTGGAGGGCGAGATCGGCTACGGGCTGCCCGCGTTCGGCGGGCGGTACACCGGCACGCCCAACCTGGGCTTCTCCCTGTCGGACAGCGCCCGGGAGTACCGCCTCGGCTGGCGCCTGGCCCCGGCGACCGGGAGCGGTCCGCGGTTCGGGCTCAGCCTCGACGCCACGCGCGGGGAGACCGTGGGCAACGAACCGCCGGCGCACGGCATCGTGCTGAGGGCCGCGGTGCGATGGTGAGGCCGGGGAGGTGCGGGTCCGGGGGAGCGGATGAAGGACCGGGTTTTATTCCGGTTTCACTCCGGCCCCGTTCGAGCATTCGTCAAGTCCGTGCGGTGTCCTCCACCTCACTTCATTGCCGCGCGGCCGGGAAAGCCCCCGCAGCAGCGCTTGACAGCCGGAGAGACGGCGCTTTCCCTGGCCGGGTGAGGCGGCATGCGCCGCTTCCCGCACTCCTTCCAATCCTGACCCTCAGCCGCCTTCGCGGCGGATCCCGACCAATGACTGATTAGATGAATAACCTCGATGCCTATCGCGCCATATGGACCAGTGTCCATGAAGTGTACGAAAAAACCCACATGGTCTCTGAATACGGCTTGCAGGCGGTCCTGTACGGGGAGTTCCTGCGTGAATTCCGTGAATTCCGCAAGTACCCGGATGTCCATATCGCGGTCGAACCCTACTGCAACGGGCAACATCCCGACCTTGCGGTGGTTCGGGATTCGGTGATCACGGACCTGTTCGAACTGAAATACGCTCCCGGCGGATACGCGGATTATGATGACGATATCGACAGGCTGTCGTCCTACGTTGCCGGAGACCGAACCTGCTATGTCGCCATCGATCCGGCCACCGGATACAACGGGGAATGTCATGCGCGTCCCCTTTCCGTACCTGGCTTGGGCGTCGATAGGGAGTGCAGGGACCGGGTGTTCAGGTCCCTCAGGGGCAAGCCGCGCCAGGTGCAGGTCAGGCTGCCCTCGGGCATCGCCACGGCCAATGCCGGGAGCAACGGGGCCCCGGAACCGGACTTCCGGCAGGTGTCCCGCAGGAAGAAGCCATGAATCCCGGCAGGGTGCGGACCGCGGTTTTTCCGGGAAGGGCGGTTGTTTCCGGTCCCCTTGTCGTCCAGTCCGTCGTTCCGTTCACACCTTCCTGACGGCCCACAGCACCCGGCCGGCGACGTGGGCGTCGGCGGCGGGGCAGTCGTAGTCGGCGTAGTCCGGGTTGGCGGACTTCAGGCGGAGCCTGGGGGGGTTCCCGTCCGGGGGGAGGATCTCGATGCGCTTGACCACCAGTCCGGTTCCGTCCCAGAGCACGAACATCTCCCCGGTGGCGGGGGCCCGCCTCGCCGTGTCCACCACCAGCCGGTCGCCGTCGGACAGCTCGGGCTCCATGGAATCCCCCCGCACCCGGAGGATGCAGACGGCGCCGGGGCTGGCGCCGCCCTCGTGGCGGATCATGTACTCGGGCAGGAACCAGTGGGCCTCGACGTCCACATGCTCCCCGGTCAGCGCTCCCGGCCCGGCGGAAGCATCCACCCCCACCTCCGGTACCTTTATGGCCTCAGTGGCGGGGTGTTCCCACATTTGCTGCGGAGTCTGCGCCTCCTTCGCCGCCGGCCGGGACCGCTTCCGGCCGAGGTCGCTCCGGTGAAGGAGCAGTTGGAAGCGGCCACCGGGGAGCGGATCTCGGCGCTGGAGGGGATCGGTAAGAATCCGGAGAAGGTCGGGGAGAGGGCTCCAGAAGCAGGAGGTGACAGGAAGCCTGGGACCAGGGAGCGGGGACGGGATCCGGAGATGGTGCCGTCCAGTGGCCCGAAGATCGTGGATCGTGATCTTGGTCTGTGATTGTTCTGCAGCCGGCACACTGTCGAGGAAGAGAGTTCAATGAAGGTGAATAGGAGGAGGTGAATAGGAGGAGGTTGTATAACATCCCGGCGGGAAGTAAAATCGAAACCCAGATACCCGCCGTCAGCGTGCTGTCGGCTCAGGGGCCGCTCCATGAGCGGCCCTTGCCTTTTCCGGAGGCATGAATGACGAGAACAAGGGTTTATGTCGACGGTTTCAACCTCTATTACGGAGCGCTGAAGGGCACCCGGTACAAATGGCTGGACCCGGTTCGCCTCAGCGCCCGGTTGCTCCCCCGGGAGTGCGCGATCGAGAAGGTGCTCTTTTTCACTGCGCGCGTGTCCGGCATATCGGACCCCGGCGCATCCGGCCGGCAACAGGTCTATCTGAACGCGCTTCACACGCTCACGGAAGTCGAGGTGCATTTCGGGAACTTCATCGCCAAGACCGCCTGGCGGCCGCTCGCCAACCTGCCGGTGGCCAACCGACGAATCGATACGCCAACGCCGTTGATCCTGTCCGAAGGAAATTACCCGGTCACCGGCGGGAAAGGACAGGCGACCCTGCCGGTCGGCAGTTATCCCGCGCATGGCGCCAAAAGGAAGAAACGGAGAAGGGTTAGCCCGCCGTTGCCGGATGCGTTGATTGCGGAGTTCCATACGATGGAGGAAAAGGGTTCTGACGTGAACCTCGCGGCCCATCTCCTGAACGATGCATGGAAAGGGCTTTTCGACGTTGCGGCCGTGATTTCGAACGACACCGACCTGGTGACGCCGATACGCATGGTGGCTGCCGAGCGGGGCAAGCCGGTGTATATCGTGTGCCCGGGCCGCTGGCAGGTTGCCCCGAAGCTGAGGCAGGCGGCGACATATGTCAGGCATATCCGGGAACCGATTCTGAAGGCGTCGCAGTTTCCGGACCGGTTGCCGGGCACGAATATCGTCAAACCCCCAGGCTGGTGAGGGAATACGAAATGGAATTGATGCGTCCTGGGGTCGGTGGTGCATGCACCGAAAAGGGGTGATTGCAATTCAATGATTTCGGCATGGTAATGCCATCGGATGAATAACAGGCAGGAAAGCCTTTGCGGCAGACAAGACAGTCGGTGAGCCTGTATCTCCCATTCCTCACCCGTTCCTGTCTGTACGTAAGCAGGTGATTTTCCGGATGGATGACCATGCGGTCTCAGTCAAGATCTGTCAGTGCTCTTGGGATGACAGGGATTTGAGGAGAATCGCTTGCGAGTTGATGACGGGACGACGTCTGGGTAACTGGAATTCCTGTGATATCAACTGGTTAATAAGAAAGATCGCAGAAGTCCTCAATAGATGGCCTAACTAAAGGCATAGGGCTCGCAGTAATTGGCCTTGAAACTCCGGAAAAAATATTTTATATTAACCATAATGGTACATTTTAATTTTAGGTATCAAAATGGCGGATAAAATTAGAGATGAAATTTCTCCGGATGAAATTCGGCACATTCGGAAAACCCTTGGCCTGTCACAGGTTGAGGCCGGTGAACTGCTCGGGGGGGGCGCACGCGCCTTCACCAAGTACGAGAATGGCACCATCAAGCCGGCAACAGCGATTGTCACATTACTTAGGTTGCTTGAAGTGAACCCGGGAATGATCACACTCTTGAAGGGAGATCCGCCACGGCCTGTGTCCGATCAGGACGAGCGTGGCCCGTTCGAAGTCGCCGCTGGAGACGTCACGAAGTTGACTCCTGTCAAGTTGCATAAACTCCTGGAGCGGTTGCTGATGGCTGAAGCCTTGGCACATGACATCTCTGTCGGTGGTATACATGTTGCTGGCAATACGACCGCGTCCGATGGGGGCGAGGACGGACGTATTCAGTGGGATGATGGACCTGTTCGCACGAATTTCATTCCGCACCGGTTTACCCAGTTTCAACTGAAGACTGGATACTTTGCGCCGGGAAGAGCTGAAAAAGAGGTCTTGACCAAACAGGGAGGTGTCAAGCCCATGGTGCGAAAGGCACTAGAAAATGGTGGTCACTATCTATTGCTCTGTGCTTCCGTGCATACCAAGAAAGCTATAGTAGATCGTGAAAATCGAATCCGAGATACGCTTCGAGCGAAAGGTATTACCTTTGAAGATTCACAGATTGAGCTTCGTGACGCCGGTCAGATCGCAGCATGGGTAAACAGTCATCCTTCCGTGGCCATATGGATATTGGAAGAAACCCAGTCAGGAACGGTCGGCCCATTCCATTCATGGTCGCATTGGTTAGGGCGCGGTGAGCATGAGCATTCTCCTTGGGCCGAAGACGAACGACTCGGACCATTGCGCAACTTCTTGTTTGAAAGGATAAGGGAGCCACAGGGTATTGCCCGGGTGGTCGGATTGTCCGCAATCGGGAAGTCGAGGTTGGTTTTGGAGGCGATCCGCGCAATTGACGGCGAAAAAGAAGAAATCAGTCGGCTAGTTCTGTATACGGATGCATCGGAAGTCAATTCGGAGTCCATCCATCGTACTGTCCACACTTGGGCCGAAACGGGGAGGCGCGCCATAGTGATCGTCGACCGTTGCATGTTTAAAACCCATCGTACCCTTTCCAATGCGACACAGCGTAGTGGAAGCCGTCTTTCGCTGGTCACGATAGATAATGAATTGACCACAAATGATCGGGATGTATCAACAAGCTTTTGCATAGATCAAGCGCCGCTTTCTGTCACGGAGGAAATCATTGCCTCGCGGGCGCGTGGAATGGATGATCAATCTAGGCGGCGGTTGGCGCGATTCACCGATGGCTATCCAGGACTGGCGATTGGCGTTTCCGATGCATGGGATGGAGAACGCCCAATCTTGAATGCTCCAGAGGATCATTTCGTCGATGCCTTCATCAATGGCCGGAGGTTTCCGGAGAAGGAACTGGAAACGACGGCAAGGCTTCTGTCTGTCTTCGGGCTACTCTTGTACCATATCCCATCAGCCGACCGACTCAACGGAATCGTGGGGATAGATCAAAATCTGACGGTTCCGGCATTCAGGCAGCGTGTTGGGGAACTGATTCGAAGAGGTGTCGTCCAGCGACGGGGTAGATACGTAAGACTGCATCCTCGCCCGGTGGCGTTGAGACTATGTGAGCGACAGTGGAGCGATTGGAGTCAGGAAGAATGGGACAAGGTTTTATCCAGACTTGAACCGCAGGATTTGCGAACCCTTGCCGCTCGCCAGTTGGCCTGGCTTGGTGAAACCGATGTTTCAAGACAGGTTGTGAATCACGTTTGTCGACGAGGTGGGCCTTTCGATGTGATCGAAGGCAATGAGGGTGAGGTCCATGCAGAAGTCCTGTGGAATCTCGCAGAGATTGAACCGGAAGCGGTTGTTAATCAATTGAAACGCTCACTCGACAGTGTAAATGATCTATTGGCTATCGAAGGAAGTACTCGACGTTATTTGGTCGAAGCCCTTGCGAAGATCTGTTTTCATCGAGAGACGTTCGAAGAGGGCGCTGATCTGCTTCTGCGCCTTGCGGCAGCAGAAACTGAACCTGACTTGACGAACAATGCAACAGGGCAATTTTGTGCGCTCTTTCCGATGCTATTGGGTTCTACAGAGGCTGGTGGAAAATCTCGGCTGACATATATCAGGGAAGCCGCCAGGACAGATGATCCTGGCAAGCTTGCCGTGGTGGTTGAGGGATTGATCAAGGCAACGAAAACAGACAGTTTCATCCGGTTTGGATCTGCACAGCGCCGGGGTCTTCTGCCTGATCTGATTGCTTGGCAGCCGAGTACCCAGCAGGAAGCAAAAGAATACGTCTGTGAATGTCTGAATCTTCTGAAAGATATCGGAAACCGAGAGGACGAAATAGGGCAGATTGCACGTGCCGGAATGGGTGGGAATTTTCGTCCTCTCGTCGCGAATGGATATATAGATTCGGTAGAGGGAGTTGTCACTCGTGTGGGAAAGAAATGGGCACCATGGAAGTCTGCGAGAATTAGCCTTGGGAGTTCTATTCAGTTCGACAGTGGCCGGTTGGGACCCGATACCACTGAAAGAGTCAAGAAACTAATCAAAATCCTCAAGCCGAAAGACCTGGCGCATAGGGCACGATATCTCATCACCGACATGCCATGGGATTTTCCTGAAGACCAGAAGCTCGATATGGAGAAAAGAGCATCCCTTCAGGAGAAAGCAATCAATGAGCTGGCAGGAGAGTTTGTGCATGAGCCTGATGAATTACGAAAACTATTACCGGATCTGTGCCATGGTTATCAAAGGATGGCAACACTCTTCGGAACCTGTTTGGTTGAGCGGATACCTAATCCATTGGAGTGGCTGGAAGAGATAAAGTCTGTTACCAGGGATATACCCGATGACAAGCGAAACTACGATCTTCTTGTCGGATGTCTGAGCGGTATATCCGATCGATATCCCGACATCGTGGAAGCGAATAAACAGGATATTGCAGAATCGCCTAAGCTGGCGCCGGCTTTACCTGACTTATGTCTGCTGACAGGTATATCGCCGGGTGATGTCGAATTGGCAAATGAAGCTGTCTTGGCTGGGAGATTGCCTCCAGATCGGCTGCTCTTCTGGAGGGTCGGGGGTCAGTTTGCAAAGCTTCCGAGAGAAGTTGTTACGCGCCTTTTTGAGGTGATGCTTGATCATAGTGCCGAAGGTTTTTCCGTGTGCCTCGAACTGATGGGAACGTATAGATACGGCGAAAATAACGACCTGGACAATTTTCGACCCCAGATCTGCACGGCAGCGGAGAAAGTCCTTCTCTGGGATCAAGAATTTGATGGTGCCATGGATGCCTTTTATTTCGGGGAGATAATGAAATGGATACTGGAAAAAGGAAGGGATGACCCTGATGCACGAAGTGTGGCCCTGACATTGTCGAAGGCTCTGGCGCAAAATTCGGAAATATCCAGCGAACGGCTTTTGAGGCCCCTTGTTACCACTCTGCTGTCGGAATTTCCGGAAATATCCTGGCCGCTAATTGGAAATGCCATCGTCGCTGATGAATCGCAGGCATGGAAGTTGTACTTTCTTTTGAGCGAAGATCAGATGAATATGGATGGTGAAAAGCGTGCAATATTGAGTCTGCCTGAAGAAACCTTGTTTGCATGGTGTTCAGCCAACCCTGACGTGGCACCTGAGTTCGCAGCAAGCGTTTTGCCGATTCTTATGCGCAAAGATAATCAGGCTGGGGAATGGCATCTGCACCCCCTGATGTCCAGATTGCTTGATGAGTTTGGAGATGTTTCGGAAGTAGTGAAGGCGATTGAAAGTAACATGAACAGCTACTCATGGGTTGGTTCTGTAGCCCCATATTATCAGAGATTCGTAAAACCGCTTGAGGAATTGAAAACACATTCGAAAATGAACGTAAGACGTTGGGCTTCAAAAGCGTTACGCCGAATACATCAGCAGATTGAAAACGCACACATGGAAGACGATGAACGAGAAGCCCATATTCAATCGTAGCACTTGGTCGTCGTTTCCTTGTATACAGAGTAAAACGATTGCCATTTCATCAATCGAGTATCAGTCTATCCGTTATTGAGGATGTTGACCTAAATGAATCAAGAAGTTCAGATCGATGTTGTGGTTTGAGGATCAGCGAATTCCGCCTGGAAAATGGCCATTTCTGCGGACAACTTATATCGGGTTAAGTAATCTTGAAGAGTCTCTCAAGGATTCCGTGGATCTTTCCGAGGGAAACGAAGCGATCACGATTACTGGCTGTCTAAACGCATATCGTCAGGCGATATTGATTCGCACACTCGACCTCGCACAATCAGTCGTCGTATCCTGGAACGCAGGTCAAATTATCGGTTCCGTAATTTGCGCCCGAGCTCTACTGGAAACGTTGGCGGTATTCCATTCTCTGCTGAATCGAGCACAAGCCGAAGCCGAATATGGCAACTGGGAGGCTATAGGGAAATTGGTTGATGGCTATGCGTTTTCGAAGTCACCAAGTGCCAGAAACAATAGAAAACGTGATCCGGATGAACCGCCTCCTGTCGGACGTTTGGTAAGAACATTTATTGAAGAAAGATACCCTGGGAATGAGAAATTTTGGGA
The DNA here is from genome assembly GCA_009842505.1 of Gammaproteobacteria bacterium. Taxonomy (GTDB): domain Bacteria; phylum Pseudomonadota; class Gammaproteobacteria; order Arenicellales; family Poriferihabitantaceae; genus VYFG01. Next base: position 1,002 of record VYFG01000001.1, on the reverse strand, counting down.
TCAAATATGTGAAGAAGCACACCCGAATGGAGAGAGAATGATGTCCTTTGGCGGTGTTCTCCAGGAAGGAAGATATGATTCACATGTAATTGAGTCTAATGAAACAGGATTGTTTCCTGCCATATACAACTGCATATATTCATGTTGCTGGCTTAACAGTACGATGCTTGATTTTGATATTTTATGTGAGCACATCAGAACTGGTGCGCCGCTTTCAGATGATCATCACTTGATCCAAGATAGAGTACTTATTGACCGAGTGGTTGAATCTGTATTGAACGATGAGAATTTGACCGAATACTTTTCAGATTAGTCGAATATCTAGTTGAATGCCCACAATTTGACTATCGTATCAGGAGGTTTATGGAGCATGAATAAAATAAACAGGAAAATTCCTAGGAAAATCATAAACAACCCATTTCTCAGTGTTTGAAAGGCGGCTTCATTTCGTAAATGTCTAATTAAATTCATGGTTTCCTGCCGTGCCAAGGAGTCCGCAAGGACAGATAACGGATTATCTTGTGATTTCAGCATGAAATCTGTTCCATAACCAAAAGAAGGAATAGTTCGCAATGCGCCTAACGCTAAAAATCCTGCTACAAGGATATAAAAAATACCGATTCCAAAAATCAATATAACCACATCAGCAAAGAAAGCTTTGGCAAGAAACGCGGCAGTTAAACCTAGAATTGACAACCCTATAGAGAGCGATAGGGTTAACTTGAAAGTTTTATCATCTATAAAGGCTGCACGCTCTCTTTCTTCCTTGAGTCTTATTGTTAATTGTTCTTCCGAGAGATTCACATATTCCTGGAATTCAGGAAAAGAGAGTATGTCTTTTCTGCCGGACTTTTTTCGTAAAATATTACTGTTAATTATGTACTGAAAAAATGGGAAAATCTCTTCAAAGATACGAGAGAATTTCATAATAAATTTTCTCTTATGTCCCATTTTTCGATAGCCAAGTGGCGATGGCAGAATCGATTTTCCGTTCTGTATTAG
>VYFG01000058.1 GCA_009842505.1 Gammaproteobacteria bacterium | reverse complement strand
GGGGAGAAGCGTTGGGTTTGTCCACTTCCACGATCCGTCAAAATGTATCTGACCGATTGGCTGCATGACGTATGTCAACTGATCTATATAATTCCCAATAAACGAACCATTCAGCAAAGCCATGCCACCTACCACGGAAAACGACAGCCTCGCGGTCCTGATCGACGCGGACAACACCAGCTCGCAGTACGCCAAGGCCATCTTCGAGGAGATCGTCACTCTCGGCGACGCAAATGTCCGGAGGATCTACGGGGATTTCTCCGGCACCCGCCTTTCGGGCTGGAACAAGGCCATCCAGTCCCTCGCCATCCTGCAGCACCAGCAGCGAACCAACACCACCGGCAAGAACGCGTCCGACATCGCGCTGGTCATCGACGCCATGGACCTGATGTACAAGGGCCGGCTCGACGGCTTCTGCCTGGTCAGTTCGGATTCCGACTTCACCCGGCTGGCCCAGCGCCTGCGCGAGGACGGCCTTGCCGTCTACGGCTTCGGCGAGAAGAAGACGCCCGAGTCCTTCCGCAACGCCTGCACCCGGTTCACCTACCTGGAAAATCTCCTTACGCCCTCCCCGGAGATACCGGTCGGGGGAGCCGCCGGCAGTTCCGGCGGCCAAGCGAAGCTGCGTCCCAAGGAGGCCGTGCCGGTCATTTCCAAGGCGATCGGGGACCCGGACGAGGACGGCTGGGTGAATCTCGGCATCATCGGCACCCGCATCCAGGGGGCGCATCCCGATTTCGATCCGAGAACCTACGGCTGCTCCAACCTCATCAAGCTGGTCCAGCAATCGGGCGGATTCGAAACCAGGAGGGACGACAGTTCGGCCTTCGTGCGCCGCAAGAAATGACAGGCACGGCCGGACCCCGGGGTTCCTGATGGACCGGGCGCGGCGTCCGGACGGGGGCGGACCCGTTCCGGTCATCGACATCGCGCCGTTCATCGCCGGGAAGAATCCGGGGCGGGGCGGAGTCGTCGACCGGGTTCGTGACGCCTGCGAGGACACCGGGTTTTTCGTGATCACCGGCCATGGCTTTCCCGAAGCGCTGGCCACCCGGATCTACGATGTCTCGCGGGCCTTCTTCGACCTGCCGGCCGAGCAGAAGGACCGGATCGGGGAAACCGGCCCGGTACCCGGCGGGCTGATGCATTTCCCGTTCTGCGGGGAGGCGCTGGGAGCAACGCTCGGCGAGCCGGCCATCCGCGATCTCAAGGAGGCGCTGGATTACGGACCGGGCTTCTACGGCGACCCGTGGCCGGCGGAGCCGCCGGGCCTCGAGGCCGCCTGGCATGCCTACTTTGCGGAAATGACCTCCCTCGCGACGGAGCTGAGAGGCATCTTTGCCGCCGCACTCGGCCTGCGACCGGACTACTTCGAGGACCGGTTCCGGGGGCATCTGTCGTCCATACGGGTAATCGATTACCCGGAGCAGCCGGAGCAGCCGATGCCCGGGCAGATCCGTGCGGGGGCCCATTCGGACTACGGTGTCCTGACGATTCTGCGCACGGACGATGCGCCCGGCGGCCTCCAGGTGCGCACCCGCGACGGGCGCTGGAGCGATGTCCCGCACATCCCCGGCGGGTTCGTCGTCAATATCGGCGACGCCATGATGCGCTGGACCGACGACCACTGGATATCGACGCAGCACCGCGTGGTGAACCCGCCGGCAGATCCCGGCAGGCCTGCCCGGCGCCAGTCGATCGCCTACTTTCACAACCCGTCCCGCGACACCGTGCTCGGCTGTCTGCCGCCGTTTCGCCGGGAGGGTGTGCCTCCAAGGTATCCGCCGATCACCTACGGTGAATACGCCGGACTGCGTTACCGCCAATCCCACGGCGAAGACAAGAAACTGGAACTGCCCGGCGGGTAGCAGTACTGCCCGGCCAGCGGTACCGTCGCCGGGCCGGAATCCCGCATCCCGGATGCCGCAACTGCCGGCGCGGCTGCAGCGACCGGGAACTACTGTCCCTTGCGCCGGCCCTGCACGATCTGGTCCAGTATCATGGCGCAAAAGAGGATCGAGAAGCCGGCCAGGATCCCCTGACCCACCGAGGCGTACTGCAGTGCCTCCAGCACATCCTCGCCGAGTCCCTTGGCCCCGATCAGGGACGCCACCACCACCATGGCCAAGCTCAGCATGATGGTCTGGTTCACGCCGGCGAGTATGGATGGCGCCGCCAGGGGCAGATCCACCTTCCTGAGGAGGTACCATTTCGACGCGCCGTAGGCGATGGCGGCCTCGCGGATATGTTCCGGCACCCCCCGGAGTCCCAGCACCGTGAGGCGCACCACCGGGGTGCCCCCGAAGATCATGGTGGTGACGATGGCGGCGGGCTTTCCCGTGCCGAAGAACGCGATCACGGGAATCATGAACACGAAGGCCGGCATGGTCTGCATGAAGTCCATGATCGGGCGCAGGACGGCGTACACCCTCGGCCTCCTGGCGCAGAACATGCCCACGGGGATGCCGATGGAGATGCTGATGAGAGCCGCCGTGCCGAGCAGGGCCAGCGTGGTCATGGCCTTCACCCAGAAACCGAGAAGCCCCATGTAGGCGAGGAACGCTCCGGCCCATATCGCGGTTCGCGGGCCGGCCGACAGCCAGGTGAGGAGCACGATGAAGCTGGCGATCACGACCCACGGCGTTTCCACGAACACCACCTCGAGGGCATCGAGCAGGGTCCGGATGCCCAGCGTGATGACGTCGAAGAACCACTCCCCCTTGAGCACGGTCCAGGTGAAGAACTGCTTGACCCAGTCGATGGCGGTGAGGCGGTACTCGGGATTGGTGGGAAACTCCACCAGCAGCGTGAACCGTCCGGGAAAGCTGTAGTGCATCACGCAGGCGACCACCACGACGATGAAGAAGAACCCGCTCAGCCCCATGCGCATGCCGCTGATTCCGTGGGCCACGGTCCGGTCGCAGAGCCAGTCGGAGAAACGGCGTTCGAGAATGGTGTTGGCCAGGAGGCCCTCCACCAGCTTGATGAGCACCAGCAGGCCGATTCCCGTCATGGCCACGGTGATTGCGCTCTCCTCGATCCGGATGACGTCCTGCTGCAGCTCCAGGATGCCGGATTCCAGGGACTCGATGGCCCGCTTGAAGACGTCCACGTTCGGGGCTTCGTTCTCGATGGCGGTTTCCAGCTGCTGGCGGCGGAAATCCAGGGTGCCCTGGACGCTCACCATGCGGTTCCTGGCCTCCGCGGCGAGATCCCCGAACAGCCCCCTGGCGATCTGGATGAAGCTGAACGTCTCCATGACCGCGAACGGCATGCACCAGTTCCAGACACCCCGCATGCCGTACCAGACCGGCCCGATCAGCGCTGCGACCGGGTTGAAGCTCCACCGGAACCCGGACCGGCTGCCGAGCTTGTGAAACACGCGCTGATAGTATTCCCGCCCGGTGCCGACAAACTCCCGGACCAGGTCCGCCTGGTCTTCCCTGGGTTCGCCCGCGGGCACCGCCGGCACCGATTGCCGTTCGTCCGCCAACTGGTTCATGATGTTTCTGTCCCCTCGATAACTGTTGTCAAAAGGTCGGACCTTGTGATGACGCCCCTGGCCCTGCCGGCGCTGTCGTTGATGCGGATGGGCAGGTCGCTGTCGATGGCGGCGCGGATGAGAACGCTCAGGTTGTCGTCCAGCAGGAACGCCGGCGCGCCGTCCGGCAGGGGGCCGTGCACCGCCTCGTATTCCGCCAGCGGCCGCATCACCGTTTCCGCCCGCACCACCTTGAGCCGGGAAATGCCGGCAACGAAATCCGCGACATAGTCGTCCGCGGGATGCATGACGATATCCGCCGGCTGGCCGACCTGCACCACCCGGCCGTCGCGCATGATGGCGATCCGGTGCCCGATGCGCACCGCCTCGTCGAGATCGTGGGTGATGAACACCGTGGTCTTCTGCATCTCGGACGCCAGTGCCATGAACTCGGTCTGGAGCTGGCGCCGGATGAGCGGGTCCAGTGCGCTGAAGGGTTCGTCCATCAGCAGGATCTCCGGATCCGCGGCGATTGCCCGGGCCAGGCCCACGCGCTGCTGCATGCCGCCGGACAGCTCGTGGGCGAACTTGTTGCCCCATCCGCCGAGTTCCACCATCTCCAGGGTCCTGTCCGCCACCTCCATGCGGCGGTTCTTGCCGATGCCGCGGATTTCCAGCGGCAGTGCGATGTTGTCCAGCACCGAGCGATGGGGCATCAGCGCGAAATTCTGGAACACCATGGCAATGTGTTCGTTGCGGAACCGGCGAAGCTGGCTCTCCTCCATTTCCATCACGTCCTCGCCGCCGACCACGATGCGTCCGGCGGAAGGCTCAAGGAGCCGGTTGATGTGCCGCACCAGGGTCGACTTGCCGCTCCCCGAAAGCCCCATGATGCAGAAGATCTCGCCGCGCTCCACTTCGAAGCTGACGTCCGCCACGCCGACCACGCAGTTGTATTTCTCCAGTACTTCCGCCTTCGAGTACCCGCTTTCGCGGATACCGGACAGGGCGTCCTTCCACTGGTCGCCGAAGATCTTCCAGACGCCTTCAACCCGGATGGCGCCGGCCCCGGTAGCGCCCGACTCAGGTATCTCCCGGTCCATCTTGCAAAAGATTGAAGCGCCGGCATGGCCGGCGCTTCATGCCCAATGGTTCAACAAACACAAGAAGGATACTAGGTGGGCGCAATTCGGAAAATCAGTTGAAGCAGGGGGATATCACAGGCCCAGCCAGCCGTCCACCCGCTCTGCGTTCTCGGCTACCCACTGCTGGGCCACCTCCGCCGCATCCCGGCCGTTGCCGGCGATCTCGAACGCGAAGTAGCTCACCGTCGCGGTATCCAGCGACATGTTGGCGAGGAATTCGGAAATGATCGGGGCACGGGATTCCAGGGACTTGGAATAGGCGACCTGGACGTTTTTCAGCGCGTCCTCGCTCATGACCCTGGATTTCTCGAACCAGTCCGGATCCTCTTTCGGCTGTATCATGACGTACTTCTCGGGATCGAATGGAGGCTCCTCCAGGGTGACCACGTCATACATATACCAGATTGCATGGGGTGCATAGCAATAGAATGCGTAGCCGACATCCTTGTTGATGCGGTCTCCCACCTCGGCCACCATCACGCTCTGCTCCGCGCGGATCGGTTCCATGAAGTCCATCAGACCGTAGTCACGGACCTTGACCTCGTTCACGTTGGCGGAGGCCCAGCCCGGCGCGCCGATCCAGATCTCCCCCTTGCCGTTGCCGTCCCCGTCCATCAGCGCGGCGACCTCCGGGCGGGCCAGGTCGAATATCGACGTGACGTTGTGCGCCTCGGAAAATGCCTTGGTGACGCAGAAGTTCTGCTTCCCCTGATAGGGATTCTGGCTCAGCACCACCGTTCCCTTGCCATCAACGTATTCCTTGGTGAAGTTCTCCTGGTTGGGCAACCAGACATCGGGATGCACGTCGATATCGCCCTTGCCCTGGTCCATCGCCTGGAAGATCGTTGCGTTGGAGCCGGGAACCAGTTCCGCGGTGCCGCCGATCTTCTCTTCCACGACCACCTTGATCAGGTTGGCGATCGCTTGGGCGCCGGTCCAGGAAGGAGCGCCGATATTGACGCTTTCCGCGGCGCCGGCCATGCCGGAAACCGCCAGCATGCCGGCAGCCAGTAGGGTTGGTGTGAATTTTGGTTTCATCATACGATTCCTCGTGGTTGGTGATTGGAAACGATGTCCGCCATGCGGACATCCTGTTTGGATTCATGCACGCGGCTTCTCCCTTTCCGGGTCCCGGAATGGCAGGCCGGTCACCGTGACCGGGATGCGCTTCATGTGGCCGTCGAGACGGCCGATTTCCAGTTCCCCGCCGCAGTCCAGGGCCTCCACGACCACGCGCGCCATGGCAATGGACCGGCCGCTCGACGGCGACCGCACCGCGCTGGTGATCTCGCCGACGCGCCGCCGGCCAATGTACACCGGGTCCCCGCGGGCGCCGGTTTCGCTGGACGGGGAGACTAGGCCCACCAGCTTCCTGCGCGGGGTCGCTATGTTCCGCAGAACGGGCTCCCGGCCGATGAAGCGTTCCTTGGCCGTGTCCACCGCGAACCCGAGGCCGCATTCGTCCGGCGTTTCCGGCCCGCCGAATTCCCCGCCAGAAGCCATGAACCCGGCTTCCACCCGGAGCATCTCGAGGGCCTCCGTACCCATGGGCTTCATCCCCATGGGCGCGCCGGCTTCCATGATTCCGTCCCAGACCGCCGGCGCGGAGCCGGCGTCGCAGAACACCTCGTAGCCCTTCTCGCCGGTGAAGCCAGTACGGGTCACCATCAGTGGCGGCCCCTGGCGGTCGTGCAGGCGCCCGACGGTGAATCCGAACCAGCGCAGCCGGTCGAATGCCGGCTGGCGTCCCTGGGTATGGATCAGGGGGGACAGGATTTCCTGGCTCCGCGGTCCCTGCACCGCCAGGTTGCAAAGGGAGTGCGACAGGTCCGTGATCCACACGGACAGGTTGTTCTCCAGGGCGACCTGGCGCAGGTGTACCGCGCTTTCGTCCAGACCGCAGCACCAGCGGAACACGTCGAGCGCGAGGCGGAACAGTGTCCCGTCATCGATCACCGCGCCGCGCTCGTCACAAAGGAGCGCGTACAGTCCTCGGTTCACCGACAGGCGGCGGATATCCCGCGTCAGGGCCAGTTGCAGCAGGGACTCCGCGTCGGGCCCGGTGATGTCGAGCTTCCTGAGGCCGGACATGTCCTGGAGGGTTGCCGCCTCGCTGCAGGCCCAGTACTCTCCGACGGCGCCGGTGGCGTCGAAACAGCGGGGCACCCAAAGGTCCCTGGCCACCTCGAACTGATCGGTCAGCCGACTGGTGCGGGAATGGAACGGGGATTCCCGGGTCAACACGGGCCTTGCATGGGGCTCGGGCCGGTAGGCCACGGATTTGCGGGATGCCGTCCCCGCCGGATAGATCCTGACCAGGATATCCGTGGGGTTCCAGCCGTTGATCGGGTCGACGTCGTCCGGACAGGCCGTGGAAACGCACACGAGGTCCGCCAGTGCACGCATCGCGACGAAGTCCCCCGCCCGGGACCATGCCTCGTCGGAGCGGATGCGGTTGTCCGACGGCGGGATCCAGGAATTGAAGAAGAAATTGATCGCGGGCCACGCCCTGCGGAGCCTGATGCCATAGGGCGCGAAGGCCGCGGAGATGTTGTCGGAACAGTTGGCGTGCCCGGGGAAGCCCCTGTTCTCGTATCCCCGTGCGGTGCAGGCCAGGGCAAACGTGTCGTGGCGCCCGACGGTGTCCTGTTCCAGGGCCAGCAGGGGGTTCATCTGCTGGTCGTAGAACTTGTCGAACAGGCCGGGAACGGGCCAGGCGCCGCCTACCAGCGAGCGCGTCACCGTGGAATCGATGTGCCATTCCCGGCCGCCTTCCAGGGCCCGGGCGTTCATGGCCATGAAGTCGGAGCACTGCTTGCCCTCCAGGTCGATCACCTGGACCATCTCGCCCTGCCCGATCTCGTAGGCCACCGCGGTGCCCCGCCGGACCAGGATCTCCTCACGCGGATCACCCAGGAAGGGGGCCTCGGGGGGTGTCTCCCGCTGCCGGCTGACCCGGATTTCCAGGTGGCCGCGGGACCTTGCCCGAACCAGGTCGCCGGCGGATTCCGGGTAGAGAAACAGGCCCGTGACCTGCCCCTCAGCGGACATCACCAGGCCTTCCCCGGATACCCGCACGGCGGCATAGCGAAGATCCCCGGGGCGGAATCCGAAGGCGGCAAGGCGCCGGGTGATTTCCCTGGCGTCGACCCCGGACCAGTCCGGCGTACCGTCCCTGGCGCCTTCTTGCAAGTCCGCGTCCGGCGCCGGGATGCCGAGCCGGCCGGGGGCTTCCCGGCCCCGGCGGTCGAGAGCCGCCACAAAGAGCTCCACGCCGTCCGCCTGGGCGCTGCCGGCCCCCGCCACTCGGACCATGTCCCCCGCCTGCAGGTCCAGCCAAAGCGCGCCCCCGGGCGCCAGCACGTGCGCCGGCAGCGCATCCGCGGCCGGATACCCCGGGAACCGCGTATGCCCCGCCAGCATGCCGCCGGCGGGTGGCCGGTAGACCGGATGATTCACCTCTGCCTCCTCGTGACAATGGCGCCCACTATAGATGTAACCGGTTACATTATGCAAGGCCCTGCCTTCCATAATGTGTTACTTTCAGGGCTCCTTTTGCCGGAAAACCGCCGACTCCCCCCAGTTCCGATGAGCAGCATCCGAGAAATCGCCAGGCGAACGGGCTATTCCATCGCCACGGTGTCGCGGGTTTTCAACCGCCCGGATGCGGTGAGCGCGAAGACCAGGGAACTCATCGAAAGCGCCGCGCATAGCCTCGGTTACCACCCCCATCCCGCCGCGCGGGCGCTGGCCACCCGCAGGACCCGTATCGTCGGGGCGGCCATTCCCGGGATCGAGCATTCCATCTTCGCGCGTTTCATCTCCGCCCTTGAGCGGGGGCTCAAGCAGCACGGCTACGCCCTGGTCCTGGCCACCACCGGCAACGACGTCCAGGAGGAACTGGAGCGCTGCAGCGACCTGGTCAGGATGGGGGCCGAGGGGATCGTGGTCTCGGGACTGGATCATCATGCCGGGCTTCTCGCCATGTGCGACCAAAGGAAGATTCCCCTGCTCTGCACCAGCATCTTCGCGCCGGACCCCGTCCATCCTCCCACGATCGGGTATGACAATTACGCGCTTGCCGCCAATGCCGCCGGTTTCCTGAAGGATCTCGGTCACGAACGGATCGTGGTGGTGCACGGCCCCCGGCACAACAACGACCGGACCAGGCTCCGGATCCGGGGCATCCGGTCCGTGCTGCCGGATGTCCTGCTGATGGAAACCGAGATGTCCGTCCGGGGCGGCTGCGAGGCTCTCGGAAATCTCGACCGGGGCGGGACGACCTGCACCGCGGTTCTCTGCCTGAGCGACGTGCTGGCCCAGGGGGTCTACTTCGAGGCACTCCGCCGGGGCTACCGGATACCCGACGCCCTGTCCATCATGGGATTCGACGACCTGGACTGGTCACGCTGGCTGTCCCCGCCGCTGACCACCATGCACCTGCCGGTCGATGAAATGGGGCACGAGGCCGCCGCCGCGCTCGTGGGGCATCTGGATAACGGCGTGCCGCTGGTTTCCAGAAAGCTGGAAGGCCATGTCGTCGAGCGGGCCTCCACGGCCAAGGTCGGCGGCACCCCGGTGGATGCCGCGCGGCCGGCCTGACCTCAGTCCCCGGGGCCGGTGATCGGGGCGAGGGCGTCCCGGTAGGCGAACAGCGCGGCGGCTCCCCCGGTGTGCAGGAATACGACCGTGTCGTCCGCGGCGAACGCACCCTGCCGGACGCGATCGACCAGGCCCGCGAAGCCCTTGCCCGAATAGACCGGGTCCAGCAAGAGCCCCTCCAGCCTGGCCGCAAGCTCAATCGCCTCGAGTGTGGATTCGGCGGGGATGCCGTATCCTGGACCCACCTTGGTATCGTCCACCAGTACGCGCTCCCGGGGCAGCGGGTCCACGCCGAGCTTTTCGCAGGTTCCGAGCGCCAAGCCGTGCACCGCATCGATCTGGGCTTCGGCCTGCTGGCGCACGCTGACACCGAGCACCGGCATCTGTGCGTCCATGGCGTGCAGACCCGCGAGCAGACCCGCCTGGGTGCCGGTGCTGCCCGTGGCCATCACGATCCAGTCAATCCGGTCCAGCCGGGACTCCTCCACCAGTTCCCTCGCGCAGTCGGCGTAGCCCAGTGCGCCGACGGGGTTGGAGCCGCCGCCCGGGATGAAATAGGGCCGATGGCCGTCCGCTCTCAAGCGTTCCGCCGCCTGCTCGGCTTCCGCATTCATGTCCAGCCCCGGCCCCCGGTACTCCATCGAAGCGCCGAACAATTGGTCGAGGAAGACGTTGCCGGAGCTGTCGTAATCCTCGCCGGCGTCCGGCACCCTGTGCTCGAGCAGCGCATGGCAGCCGAGACCGGCACGGCAGGCCGCGGCGGCGGTCTGGCGGACGTGATTGGATTGCACCGCGCCCTGAGTCACCAGCATGTCCGCGCCCTGCTCCAGGGCCTCGCCGACCAAGAACTCCAGCTTGCGGGTCTTGTTGCCGCCGGTCGCAAGCCCCGTGCAGTCGTCGCGCTTAATCCAGAGGCTGGGGCCTCCGAGATGCTCGCTCAGTCGCGGCATCGGCTCAAGGGGCGTGGGGCGGTGGCATAGTGCCGCCCTGGGAAAACGGTCCAGATTCAGCATGGGTTTGTATTTCGTGTTCGGTGTATTAACGGCCCTTCGACGGTCCCTGTGATGGGTTTCGGAAGAACCGGAGTCTGCCAGCGGCAGTGGGGCTTGGCAATATTGGTCACGCATCGGATTCCCGTCGCATGGCGACCGTTCCCGGACCGCCTTTCAAGCGCCAGTCTCCCCCATTCCCGCTCCGGATGTACGGGTCCCGGGAACCGGTGATCGCTATTTTCGAGATGCCTACCAGGCTCCCGATGGGCCTACAGATTTTCAGGGGGCAAAGATTCACTCAGACAATCATGTAACAAATCCGGATATAAAGCAGATATCTCGTTATGCTTTTTGATCAGCGATCTCCCCTGTCATGCTATGTCAGTGGTCTGCTCTCCACTGGACAAACGGACTTTACCGCCAGGGAGGCTGAAAGGGCGCTAGGCATCGGGCGGCATCAGCAGTATTGCCACGGTCCTCGCGGGTCTCAGGCACAGGATCGATCCGTCGCAACTTGCCTCCCTGTCGATGCAGGTAGAGCGCCCGGTCGTGCAACGGCTCGGATATCTGCTGGAGGATCTTCGTCACGACACCCTTGCCGAACCGATGTTGGCGGCGCTGCAATCACGAAGGCCATTGCCTTGGGTCGAACTCAACCGACAGGAAATTCGAGACCCGGAGTTCGTCCCCGAACCACGCCAGCGCGACTTGCGATGGCGCGTCATCGTGCGGCGTATGCCCGAGGTCGACGTATGACCCCGGGACAGGGCGTCGCCGCTTGAGGCAACGCCGTACCTTGGCCCGACCGGCGGCAAGTAGCAGGATCTCATTATCAGCCGTGTGTTCACTGCCCTGATCGATCTTCTGCCCGGCGAGTCCTGGAGGAATACGCCGGGAATGAAGGGAGACTTCGGCGTTTCGTGGTGACAAAACCGGCCGTAAACGTTCCGTGAATTAATCTTGACTCCAGAAGACTGCTGGAAAATCAATCTCACCAGCCCCTGTCTGCGGTGACCTCAAACGAATTAAGGAGTTGCGTCCTCTTCGGTGTGATTGAGAACCAGAAAAATCAATGAGCTCCGCGAGATCTTGTCGGCTCCAATGGAATGGTCCCGGCCATCTTCCGGCTCGAAGAATATCCTTTGGTGGTGGTATTGCACCGTCCTGCAAACTGTTAACATCAGGCACGATTAACTGACACCGCGTACATGATCCGCAGCGCAAAATTCCAGATCGGCCAGGTGGTCAAGCACAGACTCTTCGATTTCCGCGGCGTCATCTTTGATGTCGACCCGGAATTCAACAACACCGAGGAATGGTACCAGTCCATTCCCGAGGATATCCGTCCCCGCAAGGACCAGCCGTTCTACCATCTTTTCGCGGAAAACGACCAGACTGCATACATCGCCTACGTCTCGGAGCAGAACCTGTTGCCCGATGACCGGGACGAACCCCTGCACCACCCCCAGATACCGGACATGTTCGACCTTGACGACAGCGGGCAGTACCGGGTCCGGCGGTTTCCCGGGCACTGATCCGCCAGAAACCCCCATGCCGCACGGCCCGTTCATTGTATCGGGGCGGATGGACACCGGACCGGCACCTGGTCGCTGCCATCCTGCCTGACTGAAGACGCCGCCGAACGAACCCGGCTGCCCTCCCGATTTCCGACAGCGGTAATTTCCTGTCGATGGCCGGCATTGAAAGGGTATTGCGGCCCCGATTCATTGATAGAATCTCATGTAATTTCAAATTACATAGATAACATCGATGATTACATTGAGAGAACTCCAATACCTGGTCGCGCTGGACGAACACCGGCATTTCGGACGCGCCGCCGCATCCTGCTTCGTCAGCCAGCCGACCCTCAGCGGCCAGTTCAGGAAGCTTGAACTCCAGCTGGGGCTCGAGCTGGTGGAACGCCACCGCCACCAGGTCGTGATCACGCCGTCCGGAAAGCAACTGGCCCAAAGAGCCAGGACGATCCTTGCAGATGTGAAGGAATTCGAGCAGCTTGCCGCGGCATTCAAGGACCCGCTGACGGGGGACTTCCACCTCGGCCTGGTGCCCACCCTGGGACCCTACCTGCTTGCACGGATCATGTCTCCCCTGAGCCGGGAACTGCCCGGGTTGCGGTTCCTGCTGCACGAAGCCCAGACTGCGGAACTGCTTGAGCGACTTGACGCCGCCGAGCTCGACCTGCTGATCCTGCCCTGGACCGGCGATATGGAACCCTTCGACTGTTTCGAATTGTTCCGGGAACGCCTGCTGTTGGCCGCCACGCCCGGGGACCCGCTGCTGGATGCGAAGAGGCCCGGACTCTCCAGCCTGAAGGGCCGCCTGATACTGACGCTGCAGGACGGTCACTGCCTCAGGGACGACGCCATGGGCTATTGCTTTACCGCCGGCGCCACGGAGGACCAGCGGTTTCGTGCCACCGGCCTGGAAACCCTGCGGTTCATGGTGGCCAGCAGCATCGGGATCACCCTGATGCCGGAACTCGCCGTGGATCCCACCAGGGACAGCGGTATTGTCTATCGCCATTTCTCGGACCCGGAACCGAGCCGGAGAATCGTCGCGCTGATGCGCAGGAACTACCCCCGTACGGCCTGTGTCCGCAGGATCGTGGGGCTGGTCCGGCAGGTCATCGAACAGGAGAACCGCTCGGCCGCCCGACCAGGGTCCCGGACGAATCAGGCAGATTGACCATACCGGATCGGCAGCAGCCGTCTGAAGGATGTCCTGTCCCTTTGCTCTAAAGCGTCCAGCAACAGATTCGTCGGTGGATAGTCTGATAGGCTAGTTGAGTGAATTTCAAATATTCCAATGTTCCAACACTTTCGGCAATGCAATGACACACATAAAGATCAAGCAAAAATACCAGGTCACCATCCCGGCATCCTTGAGAAAAAGGCTGGAACTCCAGGAAGGGGATGTGCTTGAAGCACGGGAACAAGGTGGAGAGATCTTACTCGTCCCGCAGGTTGTGGTTTCCATAAAGAGACCGGCCGACAGTAAATCATTGTCAGCCTATGTGGGCTCTGCAAGGGGCCTGTTGTCATCTGTCAGGGAAATCGACGAACTCATCAGTCATGAACGAAGGCAATGGGAAT
>VYFG01000127.1:11993-13415 GCA_009842505.1 Gammaproteobacteria bacterium | reverse complement strand
TCCAGGTCACCCCGACCGCATTGCCCGCCGCGCCCGAGCGCGTCACCGTGAACGTGACCGAATCCCCCTCCGACGCCTTCGCGTCCGCCACCGAGAACGTAGGCACCGGCGGCTCGTCGTCGTCCGTGACGGTCACCGCCACGCCCGGCGCCGTGACGGCGGCGTAGTCCGAAGTCCCCCCGTCCACCGTGTTGGACACGGTCACGGTGCGCTCATCGTCCGCATTGTCGAGGTCGTCGTTCACCGCCGTCACCGTGACGGACTGCGGCTCGTCCCAGTCGCCCGGCGTGAACGTCAGGCTCGACTTCGAGACCGTCGCGACCGCCGTGTCCCCGCTCGCCACGTTCACCACCACGTCGCCCGTCGGCTCACTGTCCAACACCACCGTGTAGGACCCCTCGTTCTCCCTGTCGTCCTGCGTGCCGGCGTCGTCCGCCTCACCGACCGTCAGCGACTCGGGAACCACCGCCACGCCACGCGTATCGTCGTCCTCGATCGTGCCAGTAGCCTCAAGGGCATCGACGCCGCCTGGCAGCATCCCGCGCGAAGTGACTTTCAGCTCGACGATGAACGTCTCGTTTTCCTCGTCGATATCGTCGCCTATGAGCCTGTAATTCACGAACAGCTCAGTCTCGCCAGCTTTGAAAAAGTCGGGCGGATCCTCCGGCGTGTCCACGTCTGCAGTCAAAAAATTATTCCCTAACTTAGCCGTCCCTCTCTTGGTGGGCTGGAGAGAAAACAGCGTGCTGAAATCGCTCGGTGTACGGGTGAGCTTGAAGGGCAGGATGCCGATTTTCCCGCCGGAGCCCTCCACCACCGTCGGGCTGTTGACGCTCAGCACCGCCACATCGTCGTCCAGAATCCGGACTACGGCATTGATATCCGATGCCGCACCGAGCCTGGCGTTGGCCGGATTCTCGAGAGTGACCCCGATGCTTTCGTTCGGTTCATCCCTGATGTCGTCCTTGATCTTCAGGACCAGGTCCACGCTGGTGGATCCCGCCGGAATGGATACCGACTTCGACGCCGGCGCCTCGTAGTCCTCGCCCTCTTTGGCATCGCCGCCGAGCTTGTACCCGACCGTGACCTCCCGGTCGGTCTTGTTTTCCAGGATCACGGAAATGACGACATCCGTGGTCTGGTCCGGATCGCTGCCCTCATCGTATGCAATCTTTTTCAGCTTCTTAATGGAAACCGTCGGGAGGTCGTCGTCGGTGATGGTGCCGACACCCTCCAGCTTCGACGCATTCCCCGCGAACACCGCGTTCGACGGGTTCGTCAGCCGGATCTCCACCGTCTCGTTCGCCTCGTCCACGTCGTCCCCCGTCACCGTGACGTCGATCGTCTTGCTCGTCTCCCCCGGCGCAAACGTCAGCGTCCCGCCGGCCAGCGTCCCGTAGTCCCCGCCCGACGTCGCCGTGC
>VYFG01000127.1:6020-11983 GCA_009842505.1 Gammaproteobacteria bacterium | reverse complement strand
AACGTCAGCGTCCCGCCGGCCAGCGTCCCGTAGTCCCCGCCCGACGTCGCCGTGCCCCCGCCGGTGTCCGCCCAGTCCACCGTCACCGACTGGGCGCTCTGGGCCGAAAGCGTCACCGTGAAGGTCAGCGTCGCCGTCCCGTCCTTCGCGCCCTCCGACACCGACGGGGCGTCGATCAGCAGCCTCGGCTGGCCGTCGTCGTCCCAGATGACCAGTTTCACGTCGTCCGGGTCCTCCACCCCAAGCCCTCCCGCGGCCTTGGCGGATAGGGTGACGGCCTTGTCGTTCGCCGTCACGGCGTTGTCCACGGCGGTCACGGTGACCGTGCCGGCGCTCTCCGTCTCCCCCGCGGCAATCGTCAGCTTCCGCTTGCCGCTGAACTGGAAATCCCCGGCCACCGCCGGGGACACCGGGGTGGCCGACACCGTCAGCGTGAGGTCCTCGCTGGAGACCCCGTCCAGGCTGGCCGTCACGGTGCTCGCGCCCCCGTTCTCCCCGATCGCGGGCGGCGTCAGCTTCAGCGTCGCCCGCGGCGTCGCGTCGTCGTCCGTGATCGTGCCCTTGGCGTCCAGCCGGAAGGCGTCGTCCGGCAGCGTGGCGTTGACGACGTTCGACAGCCGCACCGTCACCGTCTCGTTGGCCTCGTCGATGTCGTCCCCGACGACGGCGACGTCGATGGTCTTCTCGGTGTCGCCCGGCGCGAACGTGAGCTTCCCGGCGGCCAGCTTCGTGTAATCCGTGCCGGATTCGGCCGTGCCGAAAGTCGTGTCCCTGTAGTTCGCCGTCACCGCCTCTCCGTGCGGGGAGGAAAGGGTGACGGTGAAGGCCAGCACGGGGCTCTGGCCCCCGGCGCCCTCGGCCACCGTCGGCGCGTCGATGGCCATCCGGGGCAGATCGTTGTCCGTGATGGTCAGGGCCGTGTCCGGCGGATCGGCGATCCCGAGCCCGCCCGAGGCCACCGCCGACACCGTGACCGTCTTGTCCGGGGTGTCCAGGATGTTGTCCACCGCCCTGATCGTCACCTTCCCGGCGCTCTCCGTCTCCCCCGGCGGAATCGTCAGCGTCCGGCCGGAACTCAACCGGAAATCCCCCGCCGCCGCCGGGGGCACCGCCGCCGCCGACACCGTCAGGGTCACCGCCTCGCTCGACGCGCCGGACAGGACCGCCGTCACCGTGGCCGTGTCGGAACTGCCGCTCTCCCGGATGGTCGCCGGCGTCAGGACGAGCGTCGCCGCCGGCGTGGCGTCGTCGTCGGTGATGGTCCCGATGCCCTCGAGCTTCGACGCATTGCCCGCGAACATCGCGTTCGACGGGTTGGTCAACCGGATCTCAACCGTCTCGTTCGCCTCGTCCACGTCGTCCCCCGTCACCGTGACGCCGATCGTCTTGCTCGTCTCCCCCGGCGCGAACGTCAGCGTCCCGCCGGCCAGCGTCCCGTAGTCCCCGCCCGACGTCGCCGTGCCCCCGCCGGTGTCCGCCCAGTCCACCGTCACCGACTGGGCGCTCTGGGCCGAAAGCGTCACCGTGAAGGTCAGCGTCGCCGTCCCGTCCTTCGCGCCCTCCGACACCGACGGGGCGTCGATCAGCAGCCTCGGCTGGCCGTCGTCGTCCCAGATGACCAGTTTCACGTCGTCCGGGTCCTCCACCCCAAGCCCTCCCGCGGCCTTGGCGGATAGGGTGACGGCCTTGTCGTTCGCCGTCACGGCGTTGTCCACGGCGGTCACGGTGACCGTGCCGGCGCTCTCCGTCTCCCCCGCGGCAATCGTCAGCTTCCGCTTGCCGCTGAACTGGAAATCCCCGGCCACCGCCGGGGACACCGGGGTGGCCGACACCGTCAGCGTGAGGTCCTCGCTGGAGACCCCGTCCAGGCTGGCCGTCACGGTGCTCGCGCCCCCGTTCTCCCCGATCGCGGGCGGCGTCAGCTTCAGCGTCGCCCGCGGCGTCGCGTCGTCGTCCGTGATCGTGCCGAGGGCGGTCCCGGTGGCAGCGGCGACCTGGGCCGCGGGCGAATCGAGAAGCGTCACGGCAACGCGCTCGTTGGGTTCATCGATCGCATCCCCCCGGACCCGGACGACGATGTCCGCGGCGGTCGATCCCGGCGGGAAGGTCACCGAGGCCGGAACCGGCGTCTCGTAGTCCGCGCCGTCCGTCGCCGTGCCGCCCAGGCTGAACGGCACCGTCACCGCCTCGGCGCTCGGCACCGACAGGGTCACGGCGAAGGTCATGTCGGCGGTCCGTTCCGGGTCGTCCCCTTCGACCACCGCGCCCGCGCCAGTCACCGAGACCGTGCGGATTCCGGCGTCGGTGATCGTTCCGGCGCCATCGAGCGTTTCGGCGTCGCCGGCGAGGTCCGCGTTGACGGCCCCCGACAGCCGCAGCACGACCGTCTCGTCGTCCTCGGGGACGTCATCGCCGTTGACGGTGACGTCGATGGTCTTCTGGGTCTCGTCCGGGGCGAACGTGAGCTTCCCGGCGGTCAGCCGCGCATAGTCCGTGCCGGACGTGGCCGTGCCCGTGCCGGCGTCCGCGTAGTCCACGGTCACGGTCCGGCTGCTTGCCGACGACAAGCTGACCGTGAACCGCAGGGTCGCCGTCGCCCCGCCCGCGGCATCGGCCACCCGGGGGCTGTCGATGGACAGCACGCGGGCGTCGTTGTCGCGGATCGTGACCTGCGCGTCGGCGACGGTGATGCCGCTCGCGGTGCCGGAGACGGTCAGCGTCTCGTCGTCCTCGTCGTCCCTGTCATTGACGGGTTTGAGCGGGAATTCCGCGCTGCCCGCCGGCGCTCCCGCCGGAACGACGATCTTGAAGTCGGCCACCGGCGCGTAGTCCGTGCCGGAAACCGCGCTGTCGCCCGCCGCGCCGATCTTCACGGTCACTTCCTTCGCTTCGCTGAAGACGATGCCGCTTTCCAGGACCGCGGTCACGGCCGCCGTCGCGGACCGGTTCTCGGCGATCGCGGCCTGGGCGCCGGGGACTTTCGGGTCGAGGTCCACCGACAGCGCCATGCCGCCGGTCAGGTCGTCGTTCAGGATCGTCTTCTTGGCGTCGAGGGTCCCGGCGCCTCCCGCGAAGTCGGCGTTCGCCGGGTTGGACAGCCGCAGGACGATGGTCTCGTCGGGCTCCCGGGCGCGGTCGCCGTACACGGTGACCGGGATGGGCTTCCGGGTCTGTCCCGGCGCGAACGTCAGTTTGCCGGGCCCCAGCGCGGCGTAGTCCCGGTCCGGGGTCGCGCTGCCCGTCCGGGTATCCGCGTAGTCCACCGTCACGGGCTTGCCGCTCGCGGGCGCGAGGACGACGTGGACGGGCTGGGCATTCCCGCCATCGCCCTCCTGGCCCTGCAACCCGGCCGTGCTGAAGGACAGCACCGGCTCGGCGTCGTCATCGACGATGCGGATGGACGCGCCATTGACCTGGATCCTGGAGTTGCCGGTAGTCCCGCCGGACGTCGCCACCGAGATGATCTCCTCATACTCGTCGATCGAATCGTCGATCGGCTCCAGGGACACGGTCCCGCTCGCGCTCGTCTCGCCGGCGGGTATGGTGATGGTCAGTGGGTCCGGCCGGACGTAATCAGCGACACTGGCCGTGCTCCAATGGCCTGACAGTCCAAAATATACCTTCAGCCCGACGTCTTCGTCAAAGGTGGTGGGAGCATTCGCGCCGGTGCCGTCTCCGACCCTGAAAACCGTGGCGGTGACCGTCACGCTCGCGGCCTGTCCGGCGCCCTCGGCCACGCTCGTGACATCCGTCGCAAGGTCGATGATGCCGGCCGAGGCATCGAACCGCCGATTGGTGATGGATTTCGTGGCGGAGCGACTGGCGCCAAGGACGGCATTGGCCGGCGCGCCCAGGGTCACCACGATGTTTTCGGAGGATTCGAACAACCGATCGAACTTCACCAGTATGGTCAGATTGGCGCCGGTCTTGCCCGCGGGGATGGTCACCGACGCCGGCACCGGGATTTCGTAGTCCGCGCCGGGGACCGCATCGCCGCCCAGGGTGTAGGGGACGGTGACCGGCCGGCCGCTCGCGGCCGAAAGCTGAACCTTGTAGACCAGTCCGCTGGCACCCGGCGAGGACGGCTCCTCGACGCCGCCCCCGTCGTCCAGGACGGTGACCGTCGGCAGGGCGTCGTCGTCGGCGATGACGCCGATGGCGCGCAGGGTGCCCTGGCCGCCGGGGAAGGTGGCGTTGACCGGCGAGGACAGCTCCAGGACCAGGGTCTCGTTGGCTTCGTCGAGGCTGTCGTCCTTCAGCGGGATCCGGACGGTCTTGCTGGTCTGTCCGGGGGCGAAAGTCAGCGTGCCCGGGGTCAGCGCCGCGTGGTCCGCGCCGGAAGTGGCCGTGGAATCCGTGTGCAGGGCGAAGTCGACCTTCACGTCCCTGCCGCTGGCCCGGCCGAGGGCCACCCTGAAGACCACGGCCGCATCCGCCGCGCCCTCGCTGGCCGGCGATGCGCTGACCGACAGCACCGGCGGGTCGTCGTCGTCGGCAAGGGTGATGGTTGCCGGCGCGGCGCCGCTGCCGGTGACGCTGATCGACTCCCCGTCCTCGTCGAGCCGGTCGTCGATGGGCACCAGGGTGAAGGCGCCGGCCGCGCTGGTCCGGCCGGCGGGGATGACGATCCCAAAGCCCTTCACGGGCCGGTAGTCGACGCCGGATACCGCCCCGTCTCCGGCCGCGCCGACCGAGACGGCGACCTCGGCATCGTCGGGGAAGGCATTGCCGTCGGCGATGGCGGCGGTGACGGTCACCCGCCGGGCGGCGTTCTCGGCGACGGTCGCGACGTCCGCGGTCAGCGCGATGCCGGCGGCGGCGGTGTCCTCGACGAGGAATTCCCTCGCAGCGTTGGAGACGCCGATGTATGCGACGCCGCCGTCCAGGTTGGTGGCGAGGTGGCGGGCCGCGACATCCCCGATGGAGACCCTGACCCGCTCGTCCGTTCCGTCGGCGTCGCGCAGTCCGGTAGAGGCGAAAGTGAGGATGGCCTGTTGGCTGCCGCCGCCCTCGAGGAAAACGGTGGGCGCGGCGCCGCTCCGGCCGGACACGGAAACCCCCCGGCCCTCGACGGCGGCAAGGCGGAAAAGGGCGCCCTGCTGCCCGGGCAGCAGGGCGCCGGACGCGCTCGAAAGAGCCAGGGGAATCTCCGCGACCTCGCCGGCGACCAGGGTCCGGCCGAGACTCAGGGTCAATAAGACGGTGGAATCCGGATCGCCTTCCTCGATCCCCGTGTCGGTCACGTCGGTGAATTCCAGGCCAACGGTGGTCGGGTCGTCGTCGACGAATCGAACGTGGACGGTTCCGGGGCTTCCGACGCCATGTTCGGGGTTGTCCGAAACCGGCGCCTTGATGGCGACCGCGACGGTTTCCGAAGGCTGGTCCACTTCGTCCTGGCGGACCAGCATGCCCAGGTCCACGCGGGCCGCCTTGCGGGGAAACGTCCATGACGACTCCGTTTGGGTGGAAGCCGGCGCATCCGAAACGAAGACGCCGTCCAGCCAGGCATGACCCGCGACATCCGCGCGGATTTCAAAGTCAAGCGCGGCCCTGGCGTCGCCGCTCTTCAGGATCGAGGCCACCGGCGCCCGGCCATCCCCTTCCCGCGCGACCGCCGTCCCCTTTTCGAAGCGCAGGCTCGGAATGCGGTAGGGGCCGTCCGTGATGGCGACGGCCACGGACGGCGCGGCTCCCGCGGCCAGTTCGGGGGGCAGGGGGGCCAGTTTCACGGTGAAGGTCCGGTCCTGCGCCTCGTACACGACGTCGTCCGCGGTGTCCAGGGCCACGGCGCCGCGGGTCTCGCCGGCGCTGATCGTGATCCCGGCCACCTCGGTCACGTCGCCCGCCTCGGCGGTGCCGTAGCTATAGAGGACCGGAACGGTGACCGCCCGGGCCGGGTCCAGCGCCTTCGCCAGGGTCGCGGTCAGCGTGACCGCCTCCCCTTCCCTGACCGGGTTCGGCGC
>VYFG01000127.1:0-5920 GCA_009842505.1 Gammaproteobacteria bacterium | reverse complement strand
TCGCCAGGGTCGCGGTCAGCGTGACCGCCTCCCCTTCCCTGACCGGGTTCGGCGCGGCCGACAGGCTCACCGCAACCGGCGCGTCCGCCGTGTCGTCGATGGCGATCTCAACCGAAGTCTCCGTGCCTGCCCCAAGGCCCGCCGGCAGGGCCCCGAACGCCACCGTGAACGTCTCGTCCGGATCCTCGTAGTCCGGATCCTGCACCGTCTGCACCACCGCGGTCCCGGTGGTCCCGCCCGAGGCGATGACGATGCCAGCCACCCGGGTGATGTCGCCCGCTTCGGCAGTCCCGTAGGTGTAGGCAAGCGGGATGGTGACCTCCCGGGCCGGATCCAGCGTCTCCGCCAGCGTCGCGGTCAGCGTCACCCCCTCGCCCTCCCTGACCGGGTTCGGCGCCGCCGACAGGCTCACCGCCACCGGCGCGTCCGCCGTGTCGTCGATGGCGATCTCAACCGAAGTCTCCGTGCCTGCCCCAAGGCCCGCCGGCAGGGCTCCGAACGCCACCGTGAACGTCTCGTCCGGATCCTCGTATTCCAGATCCTGCGCCGTCTGCAACACCGCGGTGCCGACCGTCTCCCCCGAGGCGATGACGATGCTCGCCACCTTGGAGATGTCGCCCGCTTCGGCAGTCCCGTAGGTGTAGGCGAGCGGGATAGTGACCTTCCGGGCCGGATCCAGCGCCTCCGCCAGGGTCGCGGTGAGCGTCACCCCCTCCCCTTCCCTGACCGGGTTCGGCGCCGCCGACAGGCTCACCGCGACCTGCCCGTCCGCCGTGTCGTCGATGGTGATTTCCACGGAGTCGTTCCGGCCCCGCCTGAAATACGCCTCCGGCAGGCTTCCGATCGAAACGGTGAAGGTCTCGGCGGGATGCTCGAACGCCGCGTCGTCCGTGATGGAGACCGTCGCCGTCCGGGTTTTCTGCCCAAAGGGAATCCTGACTTCCGCCGGCCCGGTGAAATCTTCCGCCCCGGCGGTGCCGGGGGTGTAGGTCAGCCCGATGGCGGCCCCTCTGGAGTCGACGACAGGCGAAGTCAGGCTCACCGTCAGGGTGACGTCCCCGCCTTCCGCCACCGTGGTGGGATCGGCGGACAGCGTGACCACCCCGCGTATGTCATAGACGGACCTGAAGCCGACCGAGGGCAGGCCGCCCAGGCCCTGGTAGTTGCCGTCGTTCGAGGTCACGGTGTGGGTGATCCTGTGCGTCTTTCGATACAAGCTGGGGTCGTCCGCCACGCTGAACTCGATGAATTGGGGTTCCTCCCAGTTTGCCGGGCCGAACGTCAGCGGACCGCTCAGGTTCACGTCCGCGCTGCTGCCCGTCGGCGTGACCACGACATCCGCCGTGGGCTTGCTGCGAAGGCGCACGGCGTAGCGGTCGCCGTCGGGACCCACCGGCACGTCGCCGAAGTCCTCCAGGTCCAGGAACAGGCCGTAGCCGTAGTCCTCGACCGTGACCTGGACCGCGGCCGCCGAGGAAACCCCGGGATAGTCCGCGATCGCATGGGTCAGCGTGAAGTCCTCGTCGGCTCCGTCGTCGTCCTCCAGGGGGGTGACGACGATGGCCTGCGGCGTGTTCCAGGTTCCGGAGGGGCCGGACGTGAACGTGACCGTGGCCGTCGGTCCCGCCGCGCCCTGGCCGGCCTGCACGGTGACGGCATCCCGGTGGGCGGCGGGGACCGTCACCGTCAGTGTGGCGGTCTGGCCGGGATCGGTGGTCAGCTCGACGTTGTAGCTCCCCGCCTCTCCGCCTTCCTCCAGCGCGACGGGCACGTTGTAGAACAGCACGCCCGCCGCCGCGGCGCCGTCGTCATCGACCACCGCCACCGACGCCTCGTTTTCGGGATGGTCCCAGGCATAGTGGTGAGCGCGGTCCTTCTGCTCCAGCACGGTCGCGATCACGGCGCCGTTCTTTTCCCGGGTCGTGTCGTCCAGGGTCGGCACCTTGACCCGGGCCGTGAGGGCATCGCCGGCAAACTCCACCGTCCGCACGCCGAGATGCTCGGGAGCCACGAAGTCGCCCCGTTCCCGGATCCGCATCCGCACCTTCGGCGGCCCGGCGTAGCCGCCCGCAGCGCCGTCCCTGCTCCGCGTCACGACGAATTCCGCTTCGCCGCCTTCGTTCACGCTGGAGGCCGCGCCGGCCACCGACACCGACGGCCCGCCGTTCTTGTCGACAATCACCACCTCGGCCCTGGACCGGGTGGCATGGACCGTGTAGCCCGAACTCGGCTTCACCTCAAGGGTGGCGAGGCCGTTCGGGCGGTCGCTCGGGTTGTCGTAGGTCCGAAACCGGATGCTCGTGGCTCCCGTTTGATTGGCCTTGATGGTGAATACGTGAACCTTCTTGTAAATCTGGGTGCCTTCATCCCATCCAGCACCCTTCACCATGGCGTTGACCGTGACATCGAGATTCTTCCGTGGCACCGGATCGGCAAACAGGTGGAAGTGCCCGTAATCTCCTTCACCAACCGCTTTGTGGCTGGCCTCGACGCGCACGACCGGCGTGCCGTCGTCGTCCGCGATCCGGACGTCCAGGGGATCGCCCCCGGCAACCCCTCCCGAGAGGTTCGTGGACTTCAGCGTGCCGAAGGCGAACTTCAGGGTCCGGCTGTCGTCCTTGACCTGGTTGTCGACGGAGGTGACCCGGAGCTGGGCCACGCGCGCACCCTTGCCCGAAAAACGCACCCCCGGATTCTGCGCCGTGTAGGGAGACGTCTGCAGCAGTTGCACCTTCGGGCCGGGATTGGCGAGGGCGAGACTGTAGTGCGTGCCCGCCGTGCCGCCGGTGACGACGACGGGCGCCTCGACGGCCTGCCCGTCCTCAAGGCCATTGCCGCCAGGCTCGCCAAGGTAGAGGTCGATGTCGGCCGTGCCGCCGCTTTCCAGGACCGGGGTGCATGCGCCCGTGCAGTTCCTGTGGAACCGCACCTTCGTGGGGTCGTCGTCGCCCACCGCCATGCTGGCTTCGGAACCGCTGCCCAGGCGGTAGTCGTCGCCGGCGACGAGGGCGACCGTCACCTGGCCGTCGGCCTCGTCGCGGTTGTTGTCCTCGGTCGGCACGTCGTAGTCCAGGGTGCCGGCGACGGGCACGGTGACCGTCTTCGTCCCCTCGTCGGCGGCGGCGACGTAGTCCTGGCCGGCGAGTTCGGTGATCTTGAGCTCCACGTCAAGCGGCGCGGACGGGGCCGGGGCCGCCGTGATGCGGAAGCTGGCGTTGCCGCCCTCGTCCGGCGCCGCGGCCCCCGGCTTCGGCTGCACGCTGACGACGGTCGCGGGCGTCGTGTCCGTGAGCGTGACCACCGTGCCGGTGACGGAACCTCCGGTCACCGTGCCCTCGACGCGGATCGTCTCGTCCCCTTCCCCGGCCACGTCGTCCTTCGTGTCCTCCAGGGTGAACGTGCCAGTGGCGCTCGACGCGTCCGCCGCAATGGTGATGGTGAAGTCCGCCACCGCCTTGTAGTCCGTGCTCCTGGTGGCGGTGCTGTCGCCCCCGCCCACCTTCACCGTGACCGGCAGGGCCTTGTTGAACGCCCCGCGAACGATGCTGGCGGTGACGGTGACGGTCGGCGCCGGGCTGGCGTTCTCGGCCACCCCGGTCTGCGCGCCGTCCTTGTCGGCGTCGGTGTCCAGGGTGAGGGTGACATCCGGAACGGCTTCGTCGTCGAGGATCTGCACGGCGATGCGGTCGCTGCCGGACTTGGCCGCCGCGCCGCCGCCGAGTTCGGTGTCGAGGCCCTGGGCGGCGAAGTCGCCGAGGGCGATGGCGAGCGCCTCGTCCTGGGCGTCGCCGTCGTCGCGGGCGGTGGCGCTGATTTCAAGGTCGGCGGAGAG
Organism: Gammaproteobacteria bacterium; assembly: GCA_009842505.1. Classification (GTDB taxonomy): domain Bacteria; phylum Pseudomonadota; class Gammaproteobacteria; order Arenicellales; family Poriferihabitantaceae; genus VYFG01. The sequence goes on along the minus strand of VYFG01000127.1, from coordinate 2,088 downwards.
CGGCGAGGCGCTGCCGCCGACGAACTGGAGCTTCGGCTGGGCGGTTCTGGCGTCCGTGAGCTTCACGTCGGCGCTGGCCCCGGACGGCAGGGCCAGCTCGAAGTCGCGGTTCGCCGCTTGCGCCGCCGCGATGGCGGCGCCGGTGGTCGTGGTGATGTCGAGGGGGATCTGCAGCTTCTCGCCCGCCGCGAGGCTGCGGCCGAGCGTCAGGGTGAAGGTCGCCTTGCCGGCAACGTCGCCCTCGGTGAGGGCAATGGGGGCGCCGGCAGTGAGCGCGACCTCGGTGGCGTCGTCGTCCGTGATCGCCACCTTCGCGTTGTCCGCGCCGCCGCCGAGGGTGTACTCGCCGTTGCCCGCCGCCTTGAGGGTCAGGGTCAGGGCGCCGTCGGCCCGGTCCGCATCGTCGCCCCGGGTCGGCACCGTGAACGCATGGCTGGCCGTCCTGGCCGGGAATTCCATCGTGGCGACGGCGAGGTCGTCGTCGGCGACGTAAGCGCCTTCCTGGGCGAGGACGAGATTGACCGTGACCTTCTGCGGGAAGGGAATGCTGGCGTGGACGGTGAAAGCGGCGTCCGTGCCCTCGGCGACGCCGGCGCCGGCCGTGACGTGCAGCTCGGGGCGGTCGGCGACGTCCTTCAGGGTGATGACCGCGCCGGTGACGGCGATGCCGTCCGCCGTGCTGCCATCGACGCGGATGGTCTCGTCGAGTTCAAGGGCCAGGTCCGGGGTCGGCGTGAGGGTGAATTCGGTTTCGGCGCCGGTCTTGTTCGCCGGAATCTCGATCTCGAAATCGTCCACCGCGTCGTAGTCCGTATCCGCGGTGGCGGTGCTGGCGCCGCCACCGACCGACACGGTGACCGTCTTCGCCTCGCCGAAGCTGGCGCCGCCCGCAAGGGTGGCGGTGACGGTGAAGGTGACGCCCGTGCTGTCGGACTCGGCGACGCTCGTCTGGTCCCCGGCGGTGTCCGGGTCCGCGTCCACGGTCAGCGTGATGCCGGTCACGGCATCGTCGTCGGTGATCTCGAAGCTGGCCTCGCCCGATCCCGCCACGGCTTTGGCGCCGCCGTCGAGGCCGGTACCGGAGTCCTTGTCGAGCGCGCCCAGGGCCACCTTCACGGCCTCGGCGTCGCCCTCGTCGAGGGCATCGGCCCTGGCGGCGACCTTGACGGTGGCCGTGGCGCTGGCGCCGTCCTGCCCCGTGAAGACGACGGTCGGCGGCTTGGTGGCGAGGTCGGTGCTGTCGAGGTTCCGGTAGGTCACCCCCTCCGGCTTGGCGGTGGGCGCCGCGAGCGTGTAGTCCGTGCCGAAGGCGGCGGCGCCGGAAAAAGCCAGCGGAACGGACAGCGACTCGCCATCGACCAGCGCGCGGCCCAGGGTGACGGTAAGGTCGAGAGCCCCGTCCGCCTCGTCGATGGCGCTCTCCGACGCGGCCAGGCTGACCCCGGTGGGGTCGTTGTCGATGATGGTGACGGTGGCGGTGACGGCGTCCTCGGCATCGAGCCGGGCGCCGGCGGGGCTTTGCAGGACCAGGGTGTACTGCTCGCTGGGTTCGTCGATGGCGTCGTCCCTGGCGACGGGCTGGAGGTCGACGAACTTGCTCGTGCCGCCGGGCTGGAAGACGATCTTGCTTTCCGACGCCGTGAGGGCGTGGTAGTCGCCCGGGGCGGTGGCGGTGCCGTCGACGGCCGCGAGCGTGACCTCGGCGTTTACTTCCGTGTCGCCGCTCTTGTTGATCCAGAGCTCGACTTTGGCGTCGCTGTCGCCTTCCGTCACGGTGAAGGCGCGTCGGCTTGCGTTGTGCCGGACCTTCGGCGCGTCGGCCTCGTCGGTGATGGCGATGGTGGCCGAAGCGGGGTCGCCCAGCGTCACCCCGGCGGGCCGTCCGAAAATCCGCACGCTGAAGGTTTCCTCGCCTTCGTAAATCTCGCTGCCCTCGTCCTCGTCGGCGGCGGCCACCGTGGCGGTGCCGACGGTGAGGCCGGACGGGATGGTGATCTTGCCGACCCTGGTGTAGTCCGCGTCCTCCGCCGTCCCGTTGAGGTAGGCCAGCGTCACGTCGAGGGCGCGGGCCGGGGACAGCGGCCGGTC
>VYFG01000114.1 GCA_009842505.1 Gammaproteobacteria bacterium | reverse complement strand
AAATCCATGGGAATGATCAAGACTGACTGAGTCGTATGTGGGGTGTTGTGAGGGCGCCGGCGGGCAGAATGTCAACAAGGTGTCCTCGGCCATCCACCTGAGATTCGATATCGCCGCCTCCTCGCTGCCCGAGCAGGTCAAGGCCCGGCTGCTTCGGCTCCATGACGGCCGGATCACCCGGGAGGGCACCGTGGTGATCAAGGCACAGCAGTACAGGACCCGGGAGAAGAACCGCCAGGCCGCTCTGGAACGGCTGCGGGACCTGGTGCGGTCGGCAACCGTCGAGCGGCGAAAGCGCATCCCCACCCGCCCGGGCAGGGCGGCCCGGCAAAAGCGCATGGACGACAAGACCCGGCGGGCCAGGGTGAAGACCCTGCGCAGGCGGGTCTGCGGGGACCAGGACTGAGCGGCGGTCCGGCGCCGCACCGTTCCCATGCGGGACTATTGGCCGGCGGTCAGAACTCCACGCCCTGGGCAGCCATGACGCCCTCATCGAAGGCGTGTTTCACCTTGCGCATCTCGCTCACGGTATCGGCCGCCTCGATCACCTCCTTCGGCGCGTCGCGCCCGGTCAGGATCAGGTGCATCCATTTCGGTTTCTCATCCCGGATGAAGTCGGCGATTTCCTGGCCGGTGAACCAGCCGTAGCTGCAGCAATAGTTGATTTCATCCAGCACCACCAGGTCGAACTCGCCGGAGGTGATCTTCTCCTTGGCGAATTCCCAGATCCGGCGGCTGGTTTTCAGGTCCTGTTCGGGATTGTTGGTGTCCCAGGTGAACCCGTCCCCCATGGCATGCCATTCGATGTTGTCGAAGCGGCTGGCCGCCTGGCTTTCACCGGTTTTCCATTTACCCTTGATGAGCTGGATCACGCACACCTTGAGCCCCCAGCCGGCGGCCCGGAACACCACGCCGAACGCGCTGGAGGACTTGCCTTTGCCCTCGCCGGTATGCACCAGGGTAATGCCCTGTCTGCGCTCTCTGGACTTCATTTTTTCGTTCTTAAATGGAAAACGCCGAGTGTAGCAGAAGGGTTCCGTGACCATCCGTTGGAAGTACGGGACATCACGACAAGATATATAGTAGCCGGCACTGCCACCGGCAAGCATTGCCCGACGAGGCCGCGCCTCGGGCGTCCGCTTTCGCACACCGCAGCTGTTCACAAATCTCGGAATTCGAAATTTCTGCCAGGCTACTTTCGGGTACTGACCGGCTTACGCGATTTCGTATTATGATTATGTTGACAATATATTGTCGTATAGGTAATATGTATTTATGATCCGATCACGTGAAGGCGAAGCACTGACTGCCCTGATACTCGAGACTTTTCGGCTGAATGGGGCGCTGCTGGCAGTTGGGAACAGACTCACGAAGCCAGTAGGTATGACCAGTGCTCGATGGCAGGTGATGGGGGCAGTTGACCAATCCAAACACTCCCTGACCGTTGCTCAAATCGCTAGAAGAATGGGACTTGCCAGACAGGGTGTCCAGCGCATCGTCAATGACCTGGTGGAACTTGGTTTTGTCGTCCTGGAAGAAAACATCGACCACAAACGGTCGCCGCTTGTCTGTATCAGTGACAAAGGGGCTGGAGTAATGGGTGAAATCGCCAAGGTTCAGGCCGCATGGGTAAATGAATTGAGTGATGGATTCAGTGAAGGCCAAATCGTTGAGGCGCTCGAGCTGCTGGAAACGGTTCGCGAACGCTGTGAAAAAACCACACAAACAGGAGAATCGAATGAGAACTAAAGTCCAAGCGCTGCTATTTGCAGCTGGTGTTCTGGCAGCTGGTTGTGCTTACAGCGAAAACCAGGCTGATGCAGTGATCCTGATCAATCCGTTTACCGTTCCGGCCGACAAGTTGAACGAGACCATTTTGATGTGGGAGCAAGCCCGGAATTTTCTACAGAAAGAACCTGGTTATATCTCAACCGCCTTACATCAATCGATCTCACCTGATGCCCAGTATCGGCTAATCAACATCGCCCAATGGGAAAGCATCGAGGCTTTCATGGCTGCGACCAAAAAGATGGGCAGTGAGGCGAATCTACCGCGTATTCATGGCGTTCGACCCAGTCCTGCGCTCTACACCGTCGTTCGACGTGATTAGGAGTTCCCAATGGCGGCAAAAAGTACGGCAGATCAATACGGTACGGTTGCGGTAACACTTCATTGGCTCAGTGCTTTGCTGATCATCGCGTTGATCGGATCCGGATTTCGGGCTGATGGGGCAGAGGATGTCGTATCTAAAACCGGACTGTTGCGAGTACATGTTCCACTCGGCATAGCCATTTTGTTGCTGACGTTGGGACGTATTGGATGGTGGAAGTTTGCTGACAAGAAACCAACACCACTACCAGGGCCAACGTGGCAGGACCGTGGAGCACGCGCGGTCCACGTTCTGTTTTATGTTGTCATTCTCGGGATGGCCGCCAGCGGTATCGGAATGTTGATTCTCTCTGGAGTCGGGCCGATTATCTTCGGAGCCGATGCGACAACGCTTCCGGATTTTTGGGAGTACAATCCACGTACACCGCATGGTATAGGTGCACGTGTCGTCGTCGCATTGCTCGTCCTTCATACCGGGGCAGCGCTTCATCACCATTTTTTCAAGAAAGACAGACTGCTACAACGTATGTGGTATACCAGGTGACGGCCTTGGGTTGGTTTCAGCTGGTTCGAAGCGGCACACAATGGTCGGTCGTTATGGAACTGTCGCAAGCCTTTGGTTCCCATCCGGAAGGATACCGTCTGTACGGTCGAGTCTGAGTTGAGACACATTGATTCATGGTGCTGGACAGTCCGTAATATCCATGCGGGTTGGCATCCGGAAAATCTCCGCTACAAGCCTGTATGCTCACCGGGCGGATGTGTACCAAGAAACCTGCCCCCCGGGTTGCTTTCACTTGCACCCCCGTCGGCATCCTGCGTTACACTTTGACTCGAAGATTCGATTCCGGGTAGACGACCGACGCGTCCCTCGCGCCAAAGACCGACCGCAGCAGTGTCCAAGAACGCTACAACCCATCACCGCAACCGGCGCGTCCTCGTCGGCGTGACCGGCGGGATCGCGGCCTACAAGTCCCCGGAGCTCGTCAGGCGGCTGATCGACCGGGGCTGCGAAGTGCGCGTTGTCATGACACGGGGGGCGGGCGCCTTCATCACCCCGCTGACGCTGCAGGCCGTTAGCGGCCATCCCGTGCACGAACACCTCCTTGATGCGGATGCGGAATCCGGCATGGGCCACATCGAACTGGCACGGTGGGCGGAACTCGTCGTGGTGGCGCCTGCCACAGCCAATTTCATTGCCAGGATCGCCCACGGCCAAGCCGACGACCTGCTGACCACGCTGGTCCTCGCCACCACTGCGGAGGTTGCGGTAGCGCCGGCCATGAACCGGCAGATGTGGCTTCATCCGGCCACCCAGGCCAACCTGGACATCCTGCGCTCACGGGACATCCGGATCATCGGACCCGGCAGCGGCGATCAGGCCTGTGGTGAAACGGGTCCGGGACGCATGACCGAGCCGGAGGAAATTGCCTCGCTGCTGGCCGGCGACCCGGCCGACATGGCCTATGCCGGCAGGCGGATTCTGGTGACCGCCGGCCCGACCTGGGAGGCGCTGGACCCGGTCCGCGGCATCACCAACCACAGTTCCGGGAAGATGGGCTATGCCTTGGCCGCGGCGGCGGCGGACCAGGGGGCCGAGGTGATCCTGGTGAGCGGGCCGGTGCACCTGCAAGCACCGGCAGGCGTGCGCCGCATCGACGTGCGGTCCGCGGATGAAATGCTCGCGGCGGTGCTGGAGAACTTGGCGGGCACGGACGTATTCGTTGCGGTGGCGGCCGTGTCGGATTTCAGGCCGGCCCGACCGGCGGAACACAAGATCAAGAAGTCCCCGGGGGAGGACACCATGACGCTTGAGCTGGTGCGCAATCCCGACATCCTGGCGACGGTGGCGGCGCTGGATTCGCCGCCCTTCACGGTGGGGTTCGCCGCCGAGACCCGCGACACCTTGGCAAACGCCCGGGACAAGCTGGCGGGCAAGGGCGTGGACGTGATCGCGGCCAACGATGTGGGCGGTGCCGACAGCGCCTTCGACAGCGACAGCAACACAGTCACCCTGGTTCATGCGGGGGGGGAAATCTCCATACCGACCGCGGACAAGTATGCCGTTGCCGTGGACATGCTCAGGGAGATCGACAGACTGCTGACCGGGGGATGAAGAGAAAAATCGCGCTCCGGATCCTGGACCCCCGGGTGGAGGCCGAATACGGCCTGCCGGACTATGCCACCGAGGGCTCCGCCGGGCTCGACCTGCGCGCCTGCATCGACGGTCCGCTGGACCTGCGGCCCGGACAGGCCGAACTGATTCCCACCGGCATTGCCATCCACATCGGGGACCCCGGGCTTGCCGCCGTGATCCTGCCCCGCTCCGGGCTCGGCCACAAGCACGGCATCGTGCTGGGGAACCTGACCGGGCTGATCGATTCCGACTACCAGGGGCAGCTGTTCGTTTCCTGCTGGAACCGCGGCAGCACGACATTCACCATCCGCCCCGGCGACCGGATCGCGCAGTTGGTCCTGGTGCCCGTGGTGCAGGCGGAGTTCGAAATCGTCGCGTCGTTCAGCGAAAGCCGGCGGGCCGAGGGGGGATTCGGTTCCACGGGCTCCGGCTGAGCCGGGGCCCGCGACAGAACGGCGTTCGCCGGCCGGGTCAGGCGGCCGCCGAGCCGAGCGCCTGGTCGATATCCCAGAGGATGTCGTCGATGTTCTCCAGGCCCACGGAAATGCGGATCATGTCGTTGGAGATGCCCGCCCTGACGAGTTCCTCCTCGTTCAGCTGTCGGTGCGTGGTGGAGGCGGGATGGATGATCAGGGTCTTCGCATCGCCGACGTTGGCCAGGTGGCTCATGAAGTTCGCATTCTCGATGAACCGCATGCCGGCATCGCCGCCGCCCCGGATGCCGAAGGTCAGGATGGAGCCGGCCCCTTTGGGAAGATACTTCTTCCCCAGGGCGTAATAGGGGCTGTCGGGATCCCCGGCAAACTTGACCCAGCTGACCGCGGGATGCGACTTGAGAAAATCGGCGACGCGCTTTCCGTTTTCCACGTGCCGCTCCATCCGGATCGGCAGTGTCTCCAGACCCTGCAGCATGGTCCAGGCGTTGAAGGGGCTCATCGTCGGGCCCAGGGTGCGCAGGGTTTCGCAACGGACCTTCATGGTAAAGCCGAAATCGCCGAAGGTCTCGTAGAAGCGCACGCCGTGATAGCCCTCGGAGGGCTGGGTCATGTCCGGATAGTTGCCGTTGTCCCAGGGGAACTTGCCGGATTCGACGATCACGCCCCCCATGGAGGTGCCGTGGCCGCAGATGAACTTGGTGGCACTGTGGACCACCACGTCGGCGCCGTGTTCGAAGGGACGGCAGAGATAGGGCGAGGCGAAGGTGTTGTCAATGACCAGCGCGATGCCGTGCTCATGGGCGATATCGGCCACCGCCTCCATGTCGAGGACATTGTTGTTCGGATTGCCGATGGTTTCCCCGTAGATGATCCGGGTCCGGTCGGTTATTGCGCGGGCGAAGTTCTGCGGATCGTCCGGGTCCACGAACGTGGTCCGTATCCCCATGCGCCTGAAGGTAACGGCGAACTGCGAGACGGTGCCGCCGTAGAGCGTGCTCGCGGAGACGATCTCGTCGCCTTCCTTGAGCAGGGTCAAAAGGGCGGTCATCTGTGCGGCCATCCCGGTGCTGGTGGCGACCGCGGCGCGTCCGCCCTCCAGGGCGGCCATGCGCTCCTCGAACATCGCGGTGGTGGGGTTGCTGAGCCGGGTGTAGATGTTGCCGAATGTCTGCAGGTTGAAGAGGCTGGCCGCGTGGTCGGTGTCGTCGAACACGTAGGAGGCGGTCTGGTGGATGGGGGCCGCCCGTGCGGCCGTCGAGGGATCCGGCATCTGCCCGGCGTGCAGGCAGAGGGTCTCGAACCCGAATTCTCTGTCGCTCATGGTCAGGAGTTTCAGTTTGCGATGTATTTGCTGCGGTGACTGGTGATCACCTTGGTATTGACGCCCACGAAGTTGAGGCCGCCGAAGATCCGGGCATGCTCGATCTTCACGCAGTGGTTCTGGACGAACTCAAGGCCTGCGTCGCGGGCGATGTCCCCGGCTTCGCCGTTTTCGATGCCAAGCTGGAGCCAGACCACGCTGGCGCCGATGTCGACAGCTTGGCGGGCGTAGGCGGGGGTGGTATCCGGTTTCTGGAAGATGTCCACCAGGTCCACCGGCTCCGGAATGGAAGCCAGATCGGGATAGCACTTCTCCCCCAGGATTTCCTCGTAGTTCGGATTGACCGGAATGATGCGGTAGCCGTGCTCCTGCATGTACTTGGCGGCGAAAAAGCTTGGCCGGTACCAGTTGCCGGACAGGCCCACCACGGCCAGGGTGCGGTGCTCGGCGAGGATGCGGCGCAGCGTTGGGGTATCGGACATTGTTTGCCTTCGGGTGTCCTGTGTTCGACAAAGCCGGTATTATCATGCACCACAACCATTCAGGCAAAGCCATGAGTCAAGCGGGGCGGGGATTGTATGCGGAGGGTCTGGACCGGTGCGCGGCCAATTATGTGCCGCTGACGCCGATCGACTTCCTGGACCGCTCGGCAAGGGTGTACCCGGACCATACCGCGCTGGTGGATGGCGATGTCCGCCGCACCTGGCGGGAAACCCGCGACCGCTGCCGCCGTCTCGCCTCCGCGTTCCGCCGCCGCGGCGTCGGACGCGACGATACCGTCGCCATCATCGCCCCGAACAGTGCCGCCATCTTCGAGGCGCACTATGGCGTTCCGATGGCAGGTGCCGTTCTCAACACCATCAACACGAGGCTCGATGCGGACACCGTGACCTTCATCCTGGCCCATGGACAGGCCCGGGTGTTCATGGTGGATGCGGAAATCGCGGAACTGGGGCTGAAGGCGTGGAGGGGGCTGCCCGACGAGGTGCGCGAAAACACCCTGCTGGTGGGCATTCCGGTTGCGGGCTTTGAGAATGTCCGGGGCGCCCTGGACTACGAGGCGTTGCTGGCGGAGGGCGACCCCGGCGACGACCTGCCGGCAGTGGCGGACGAATGGGACGCGATCACTCTCAACTACACCTCCGGCACCACGGGCAATCCCAAGGGCGTGGTGTACCACCACCGCGGCGCCTATCTGAACGCCCTGAGCAACGCGGTGGGCTGGAACATGCCCCATCACGCGGTCTACCTGTGGACCCTGCCGATGTTTCACTGCAACGGCTGGTGTTTTCCCTGGACCCTGGCCGCCATCGCCGGCACCAGTATCTGCTTGCGCGCCGTCAACGCGGGCGCCATCTATACCGCCATTGCCGAGCACGGGGTCACGCATTTCTGCGGCGCGCCCATCATCATGAACATGCTGGTCAATGCCGAGCTGGAAGAGCGCAGGACGTTCGACCAGACCGTGAACATGATGACGGCAGCCGCGCCGCCGCCGGCGGCCGTGCTGCGTGCCATGGCGGAGGCCGGATTCCACGTGACCCATGTGTACGGGTTGACGGAGACCTACGGCCCCGCGGTGATCTGTGCCTGGAAACCGGAATGGGACCGGCTGGATCCGGAGGATAGCGCGGCGATGAAATCAAGGCAGGGGGTGGCTTACCATGCCCTCCAGGGGCTCGAGATGATGAACCCAAAGACCATGGAGCCGGTCGCGGCCGACGGCGAGGAGATGGGGGAGACCATGTTCCGCGGAAACATCGTCATGAAGGGATACCTGAAGAACCCGGAGGCGACCCGGGAGGCGTTTGCGGGGGGCTGGTTCCATTCCGGGGACCTGGGCGTGATGCAGCCGGACCATTACCTGCAACTCAAGGACCGCTCCAAGGACATCATCATTTCGGGGGGCGAGAACATTTCGTCCATCGAGGTCGAGGATTGCCTGTACCGGCATCCCGCGGTGTCCGAGGCGGCCGTGGTGGCGAAGCCGGACGAAAAGTGGGGGGAGACCCCCTGCGCGTTCGTGACGCTCAAGCCCGGCGCCGTTGCCGGCGAACGGGAAATCATCGACTTCTGCCGCGACAACCTGGCGCACTACAAGTGCCCGAAAACCGTCATATTCGGGGAACTCCCGAAGACCTCCACCGGTAAAATCCAGAAATTCCATCTGCGCGACCGACTGATCTCATCCACGGAGTAACGCCATGTCCACCTTCAAGCAGGTTTTCGAACACAAGCGGGAAATTCTGCGGAACCGCCCCGACAAGACCCGCGCGGAAGTACACGCGGACAGCCGCCTGGTGGAGGCCTTCCGCAGCCACGTCCGGGTCCGCGATTTCGAGGTGGTCGTGGACCAGCCCGGGAACATGGCAAGCACCGACCGCGGACCAAGGCCCAGCGAGTATGTCCTCGCCGCCCTGGCCGCCTGCCACGAGGTCACCTACCGTCTGTACGCGGACGCCATGGACATCGATCTCAAGGATGTCGCCGTCAGCGTGACCGGGGTGTCGGACGCCAGGGGATTCTTTGCCCTGGACGGGGACGTCCCCGCCGGGTTCAGCGAGGTCCACGGCACCATTGCCATAGACAGCGATGCCAGCGACGAGGATATCGAGCGCCTGCGGCAAGCCGTGAACAGGCACTGCCCGGTACTGGACGATCTGCAAAAGCCCGTTCCGGTGGACCTGCAGATCAAGCGGGTGTAGACCGGGGCAGGTGGCCCCGGTATCGCGCCACCCCGGCACGGGGCCCGGGATGGCGCGTCCGGCGGATGGCCTGTCGGCTATTCCGCCGCGTAGGGCCGGGAGGACCTCGGCTTGCCCCGGATCTCCCCGATGGGCGCCGTCAGCCCCATTTCCTCCAGGGCCTTGTTGACGGGCATGTCGTTGTAGGCGTTTTCCGGCGCGTCCGGCGACTTGAGCACCTTGAGTTCGTGCAGGAAGGCGTACCCGTTGTTCATCAGGGTGATCACGTCATCGTCGAACACCATCTTGGCCTGGTAGGTCACCGGGTCGCCCCCGATGGCGGCGGGGTTTTCCTCGTAGATGGCGGACCAGATGGTGGCCTTCGGATACCCTGTCAGCTCCGCGTGGAGAATCTCCACGGTTTCCTCGGGGTGGTCGATGATGAACTGCATGGCCTCGATTTCCGCCTTCATCCAGCCGATGGCGGCTTCCGGGTGCTGCTCGATGAAGTCCTGCCGCATCAGCGTGAAGTCGGCATCGGTCTCGCCCCATGGCGCCCCGGTGGCGACATACTTGGCGTGGCCGGCCTCGACAACCCGCCTGGCATGGGGCTCCCACATGGCGGCGCCCCCCTCCAGCTTGCCCGCCTCCAGGTTGCTGGTGATGACCTCGATGGTCATGCTGAGGCGTTCGGAAGGCTCAAACGCGCCCTTGGCGATGATGGAATCCACGAACCGGTTGGCACAGGTTCCGCGGTGAACGGCAAACGGCTTGCCGGTCAGCCACTCCCCTGCCTCCTCCACGCTGGCGAAGTCCGGTGCGTCGGCCGGCACCACGATCTTGTTGCAGTTCTGGCCGTTGCTGAACATCGGGGTGGACACCAGGCGGATATCCGCGATGTTGCGCTTGGTGGTGGCCACCAGGGACGGCATGTCCCCCATGGTGCCGACCTGCATCTTGTCCGCGAGCAGGGCGTTGACCATGGGCGGTCCGGTCAGGTGGGCCTCGAACCGGACGGTGCTTCCCTCGGGCAGGTATTTCTTGTGCAGTTCCTTGTGCTTGATGATGACGCCGTTCCAGCCGCCGGTCCAGTACGGATGGTAGCCGTACGTGATGTCGACCGCCTCGGCGGCCATCAGGCGGGTGCTGAACAGCAGCAGTCCCGCAATAACGAGTTTTATGGTTACTCTAAACATGCTGATACTTTGGGTTGGTGTGGGAAATCGGTCAGGCGGACACCTCCAAGCCTGCATAGAGGTGGTGCATCGCTTCCTGTTTCAGTTTAAGGTATTGGGTCGTGGTGGTCACGTCAATGGTTCTCGGCCGCGGCAGGTCGATCTCGATCACGCTGGTGATGTTGTCGGGCGGCTCCGCCATCACGTAGATCCGGTCCGCCAGGAACAGCGCCTCCTCAAGCTCGGAGGTGATGAACAGCGTTGACAGCCTGCTGTCCTCAAAGAGCTTGAGATAGTATTCCTGCAGTAGTTCCCGCGTCATGACGTCGAGGCCCCGGAAGGGCTCGTCGAGAATCATGATGTCGGGGCTGTTGATGAGCGCCTGGGCAATCTCCGCGCGGCGTTTCATGCCGCCCGAAAGCTGCCCCGGGTACTTGTCCTTGAAATCGATCAGGCCGAAGCGTTCCAGCAGTTCCTCCGCCCGCACCTTCGCCTCCTGCCTGGAGATGGCGTTGCGCACCAGGGGGCCGAAGATGACGTTGTTCGTCACGGACATCCAGGGCCACAGGGCCGTTTCCTGGAAGACCATGATCCGGTCCTCTCCCGGCCCCGTGATCGGGCGTCGGTCGATGGTCATGCTGCCGGCGTCCGGCGCAAGGTAGCCCGCGAGCAGGTAGGCTAGGGTGGATTTGCCGCACCCCGACTGGCCCATGACGACGTTGAGCAGGCCGGGCTCGAATTCGACGCTCAGGTCCTCGATCACGCTGACCGGCTGGGCGTCTGGCCCGAGGAAACCCCTGGTGAGGCCGTCGACCCGGATATGTCCCTTGAGCTGGCCGGCGGGATCGCTCATCGTGTTTCCTTCCAGGGCATCATGCGACGCTCGATCCATTCCACCACCACGGAAGACAGGTATCCCGCCAGGCCAATGCTGATCATGCCGATCAGCACGACCTCCGGGGTGGAGCTGACATAGCCTTCCCAGGTCATCCGTCCCAGCCCGCTGTCGCTGGAGATCATTTCCGCGGCGATCACGACATTCCAGGTGATGGCGATGCCGAGGGTCATCCCGACGGCAATAGAGGGAATCACCGACGGCAGCATGATGCGCCGGAAAATGGACAGCCTGCTGGCGCCCAGGGATTGAGCCAGCCACATGTGCTCGTTGCGGATGCTCCGGACGCCATCGTAAACGTTGATCACGATGACAAAAAAGGCGCCGATGAACGTGATGAAGATGATACTGGACTCGTTGGTGGGCCAGAAGAGGATCGATACCGGCACCCAGGCGAGCGGGGGAATCGGCCGCATCAGCTCGAACACCGGGAAGAACATCTCCCGGAAACGCCGGTTGGTGCCGAACACCAGCCCCAGGGGAATTCCCAGCAACTGGGCGATGATGAACCCGGCCAGCACGCGCTGGAAGCTCACCGCCCAGGACTGCCAATAGTCGTTGTCGGCGATGTACTCCCCGAAAAAGGTGGCCAGTGTCTCGACCGGCGTCGGCAGTTCGCTGATTCCGGACACGCCCAGCACCACCGCCAGGTGCCACAGCACGAAGAATGCGATCACGGAAGTGACGCCGCGCCAGCGGATCCGGGACGGGGAAAGCCTCTTCATGAGCGCGGCCTTGGTCATGCCAGTTCCCTCTCGCCGCGTTCGAACGCCTTCTTGGCCTCCTCGTGCACCGCGCTGACCGCGTGCTGCTTGAGTTCCATGAATTGCTGGCTGGTGATGGTGTGACGGTTGCGCGGTCTTGGCAGGTCGATGTTCAGGCGGAGCTTGATGGTTCCCGGCCGCGTGGTCATCACGACCACGGTGTCGGCAAGGAAGATGGCTTCATCCAGATCGTGGGTGATGAAGAAGACCGTTTTGTGATAGGTGTCGTAGATATCCAGCAGGTGCTGGTGCATGTTGGTCTTCGACACGGTGTCCATGGCCCGGAAGGGCTCGTCCAGCAGCAGGATGCGGGGATTGTTGATCAGCGCGCGCAGTATCTCCACCCGGCGCTGCATGCCAGAGGACAGCTGTCCCGGGAAGACCTGCGCGATCCGGTCGAGGCCCCCGGTCCGGGCCAGCAGGTCCATTCCCATGTCATTGGCCTCGGATTCGGGCATCTGCTTTTTGACCACCAGGCCGTAGACCACGTTCTGGAGTACCGTCTTCCACGGGAACAGGGCCCCGTTCTGGAAGACGACCACCCGGTCGGAGCCGGGCTTCGGGGGGTCGTCGAGGGTGGCCAGCGGCTCCCCGTCCATCAGCACGTCCCCGTCGGTCAGGTTGTCGAATCCGGCCAGGATGTTGAGCAGGGTGCTCTTGCCGCATCCCGACGGTCCCACGATGGCGATGAAATCGCCAGCGGGAATGTCCAGGGAGCATTTTTTCAGTGCCTCCACCCGGGCGCCCTCGGGGTCATAGATCTTGCCCACGCCCCGCACCTCCAGGTGGCCCATGGTGCTGTCGGCCGACAGCTGCACGCCTGGCGTGGAAGGGGGAGATTCGGGAGAACCGTTCTGCATGGCCGGTAGTCTAGGCTGCGCCGATGCCGATTGCCTGGGCCCGCCAGCGCATCATGCGGTTGCCCGCCACCCGGATCAGCGCGCTGCTCAGGTACCCGACAATGCCCAGCGTGATCATCATGATCACGATGGTGGGATACTGGACCAGGTTGTAGGATTCCAGAATCATGAAGCCCAGGCCGTACTGGGCGGCGATCATTTCCCCGGCCACCAGCGAGAACCACGCCGCGCCCATGGCGATCTGCAGGCCGGTGAAGATCGACGGCAGCGCCCCCGGGATGATGATGTCCTTCAGGATGTCCTTGGGTTCGGCTCCGAGGCATTGCGCGGCGCGGAAGAAGTCCTTGTCGATGGAACGGACGCCGAGCAGGGTGTTCATGGTGGTGGCGAAGAACGCGACCAGGAACGTCACGAAAATCACCGCGGGCTCGTTGCCGGGAAAAATCAGGATGGCGACCGGGACCCAGGCAAGGGGCGGGATGGGGCGCAGAATGCCGAGCAGGGCGGAGGCGTATTCGTTCGCCTTCGCCCGCCATCCCATCAGGATCCCGAGCGGCACGCCCAGCACGACCGCGAGCAGGAACGAGGTTGTGGCCCGGTAGGTGCTGTACCAGATGTGCAGGTAGTAGTCCCGGGTGAACAGGGAAAGGCCGTAGTCCGGGTCGGGATTGAACCACTCCACGACCACCGTAACCGGGTCCGGCAGACGCTGGAACGAGGGGATCGGCAGCCATTTCACGCAGACGTACCACGCCGTGACGGTCAACAGGTAACCGGCCCACATGTTGAGGAGTTTCTTTCCCTCATTCATGCGTGATGCTGGAGGAAATCGTTGTTTTGCTGTTCTGGTTTCGCCGGTCGCCCGGTGACGTATTCACCGGAAACCGTGGCCGGAAGCATATCGAAATTACTCCCGCCGGACAAACCGGGCCTGCCGGCCGGCGGGAAAACACCCGGAACGAAGGGGAATTTCCGCTGCCCCGGAACGTCCGCCGCGGGCTGTCCGATGACGCCCCGGGCTGTCGTTGTGTCGCATGAGTGCTACCGCGCCGGAACGCAAATCCCTAGAGCCGCTTGCAAAATTCCAATAGGGACAAGGGAATTGTGCAATGCACAATGA
>VYFG01000139.1 GCA_009842505.1 Gammaproteobacteria bacterium | reverse complement strand
TAGCCTCCGGTCAGGCAGGAACCTGCTTGGCCGGGGAATTTTGCAAGTACCTCCTTGGGCAAAAGCGGATTGGGAAACGACGGCCAATGCGCCTGCAAACGCCATGGCAAATTTCACTGCCGTGAAACACCCGCCTAAGAATCTAGTGTGTAACTGATGCATTTGTGCTCTCCTCTCGGTGTGACTTTGGGGATTCAAACTCGCCTTAGAACCGGTCTGCTGCAGCCAGCAACCCGGCCATTGTGTTGTATTAATGTAATCTATGTGTCTTAATCCCGCAATGTAATTTATATTTCATAATTGCTGAAAACCTATCATGAGAGACATTTTTTCCCAGTCGACACCCATTGTTTTTCCGAAATTCGAGGAAAAGCTGAGAGGCGCGCTGCCGGACCTCCCGAGACTGGAAGCGCAGGTGGCGCAATACATGATCCTGAATGTCGGCGACCTGAGTTTCGAGACCGGTGTCTCCATCTCCGAAAAGGTCGGCGTCAGTGAAGTGACAGTGAGCCGGTTGTTGCGTCGCCTGGGATATCGGGGAATGCGCGGACTGAAAAGAGAACTCCGCGACGAATTGTTCGACCGGGAACCGATTCAGGAGGGAAACGAAGGGGCCCGGGAAGTGCCCGAGGGCATGACCCGGAACATGGACCTCGAATACCAGGCGCTCGGGGAAATCTACCAACAAAGGGCATCTCCCCTGTGGGGGCAGATCGTGCAGACAATCGTGGAAGCGGACAGGGTGTACGTGACAGGATTCCAGGCTGTCCGGGGCATGGCGGAAGATTGTGCGCGGCGGCTGGGGATGACACGCGGAAACGTGCGGTTCCTGGCCGCACATGACGGCATGCTCACAGAGTGGCTCAAATGGGGCGACGAGGAATCTGAGAAGCCGTCCCGATGTCTTATCCTGATCGATGTGGTTCCCTATGCGCGGGAGGCGTCCATACTCTCCGGAATATGCAGCAAGGAAGGACATTCGTTAATCGTGTTTACGGATGAGATGTGCCACTGGGCGAGGAATTACACCGACCTGGTCATTTACGCGAGCACCAGAACCGGGCTGATTCTCGAATCCACGGTTGCCATCACCGCTGCACTGAACCTGATGGTCAATTCGGTTGCCGGTCACTATTCAACCTCACTGACCGAACGTCTGGACCAGTGGAAAACCTACACCCGGGCACTCCGACTGTTCTGATACGGTCAACCCGGGCGTCCCCGGGCGAGTTGCGGATTCAACCCGTTATAATTTGACCACCAAAGTTGAATTGGGACGGGGCCGCCGGAACCGTCCCGGCAACTCATTTCACCGCGATTGACCGGAGTCTTGAGATGGCAGGCAGAATGACATTCGAAGATCTGAAATCCGCATTCCAGAACGGCTCCGTCGATACCGTTCTGGTCTGCATGGTGGACATGCAGGGCCGCCTGATGGGCAAACGTTTCCACGTTGCCAACTTCCTGGAAAGCGCCCACGAGGAGACCCATTGCTGCAACTACCTGCTGGCCACGGATTTGGACATGGCGACGCCCGACGGCTATGCCGCGGCCAGCTGGGAGGCGGGATACGGCGACTATGTCATGCGACCCGATCTCGACACGCTGCGTCCCCTGCCCTGGTTGGAGGGCACGGTGATGGTGCTGTGCGACATCCTGGATCACCACACCCATGAGGAGGTGGCGCATTCCCCGCGTGCGGTATTGAAAAGACAGGTGGCGCGGCTGACCGGGATGGGCTTTGTCCCGATGATGGCCACCGAGCTTGAATTTGTCCTGTTCGAGAAGAGTCTTGAGGAACTGCGCGCAGGCGGTTACCGCAACCTGAAGCCGTATTCCGGCTACAACGAGGACTATCACATCCTGCAGACCACCAAGGAAGAGCATGTGATGCGTCCGGTCCGCAACCATCTGTGGGCTGCGGGCATCCCCGTGGAGAACACCAAGGGCGAGGCCGGGATCGGGCAGGAGGAACTGAACATCAAATACGCCCCGGCGATGGATACGGCGGATTACCACACCATCGCCAAGCACGCGGTCAAGGAGATTGCCTGGCAGAACGGCCGGGCCGCCTCCTTCATCGCCAAGTGGAGCCATGATGACCTGGGTTCATCAAGCCATGTGCACCAGTCGCTGTGGCAGGACGACCAACCCGCGTTCTTTGACGAGAAAGACCCCCTTGGCATGAGCCGGCTGATGAAGCGGTATGTGGCGGGCCTAGTGAAATACGCCCCCGACTACACCTATTTCCTCGCTCCCTATGTGAACAGCTACAAGCGGTTCGTGAAAGGCAGCTTTGCACCCACCAGGATCATCTGGTCGGTGGACAACCGCACCGCGGGTTTCCGCCTGTGCGGCGCCAACACCAGGGGTGTCCGGATCGAATGCCGGATCGGCGGTTCGGACATGAACCCCTACCTGGCGCTGGCCGCGCAGTTGGCTGCCGGGATCCGCGGGATCGAGGAACAGCTCAAACTGGCGCTGCCCGCGATCGGGGATGTCTATGCCGGCGACGACAGCGGCTCGATCCCCGCGAACCTGCGCGATGCCCGCGAGACCCTGGCGGGTTCCGCCATGCTGCGCACCGCGATGGGCGACGATGTGGTGGATCACTATGCCCGTGCCGCCGAATGGGAACTCGAGGAGTTCGGCCGGGTCGTCACCGACTACGAAATTGCACGCGGCTTCGAGAAAGCCTGACCGACTGACAGATTCCCGATGCTGCCCCGACTATTGCGCGAAACCCGGAGGATGAAATGACCCGTGTCCTGACATGCATCTCGCCCATTGACGGCTCGGTCTTTGCCGAGCGGGAAACGGCCGACCTTGCCGCGGCCGAGGCCGCGGTGGCGCGCGCCAAGGCGGCGCAGAAGGCCTGGGCCACCCGCCCCCTCAAGGAGCGGGCCGACCTGGTTGTCGCCGGCATCGACGCGCTCGGCAACATGGGCGACGGGATACTCGTGACCGAGCTGGCCCACATGATGGGCCGCCCGGTGCGCTATGGCGGCGAATTCAGCGGCTACAGGGAGCGGGGGGAATACATGGCGTCGATCGCGGCCGAGGCGCTGGCGCCCGTCAGGATCGAGGACAGCGCCGACTTCGAACGCTGGATCGAACGCATACCCCATGAACTGGTCCTGGTCGTGGCGCCCTGGAACTATCCCTACATGACCGCGATCAACACGGTCGCACCCGCGCTGATCACCGGCAGTGCCGTCATGCTCAAGATGTCCACCCAGACCCTGCTGGTGGGCGAACGCATGGAACAGGCCTTCTCCCAGGCGGGCGTCCCGGCGGATGTTTTCCGGAATATCTATCTCGACCACGACACCACCACCGCCCTGATTGCGGCCAACCATTTCGGCTTCGTGAACTTTACCGGCTCCGTGGGGGCCGGCGCGACCATGGAAAAGGCGGCCGCGGGCACCTTCACCGGGGTGGGCACGGAACTGGGCGGCAAGGACCCGGGATACGTGCGTGCCGACGCCGATCTCGACGCGGCGGCGGAAACACTGATCGACGGGGCCATGTTCAACTCGGGCCAGTGCTGCTGCGGTATCGAGCGGATCTATGTCCACGAAAGCCTGTTTGATGCGTTCGTGGAAAAGGCGGTCGGGATCGTGAACGACTACAGGCTGGGCAATCCCCTGGACGGGGAAACCACCATCGGGCCGATGGCGCATGTGCGCTTTGCCGACGAGGTGCGCGCACAGATCGCCGAGGCGGTGGCGGCCGGCGCGAAGGCCCACATCGAAACCTTCGCGGAAGATGATGGCGGGACCTATCTTTCGCCGCAGATCCTGACCGGCGTCAACCACGACATGCGGATCATGAAGGACGAGAGTTTCGGGCCCGTGGTCGGCATCATGAAGGTATCGTCGGACGAAGAGGCCATCGCATTGATGAACGACAGCGAGTTTGGCCTGACCTGCTCGATCTGGACGCGGGATGCGGCAAAGGCGGCGGAAATCGGCCGGCGGATCGAGACGGGCACCGTGTTCATGAACCGCTGCGACTATCTCGATCCGGCCCTGTGCTGGACCGGCTGCAAGAACACGGGCCGTGGCGGAGGACTGTCATTCATCGGGTACCACAACCTGACCAGGCCGAAGTCCTTCCACCTGAAGAAAGTGACCGCATGACCCGGGCCGGGAGCGGGCCGGTCTGACGGGCCGCGGCATTTCCGAAGCGGCAATACCCCGCGGACCTGCAGCAACATGTCTCCGAAACAGAAGGGTGCAGACGTATGATCCAATTTGACTTTTCCGGACGCTCCGCTGTCGTGACCGGCGCCGGCGGCGGCATGGGCGAGCAGATTGCCCTTGGAATGGCGACATCCGGTTGTCGGGTGACTGCCGTTGATCTCAAACCGTGCCCCGAATCCCTTGCCGGACTGGACAACGTTGTCTACGTCCGGGGCGACCTCACGGACGAGGCTTTCGTGAACCGCTTCTCCCGGGACACCCATGACCGCACCGGACGGCTGGACTACCTGTGCAATGTGGCCGGCGTTCTATGGTTCGACCGCGACAGGTCGGTGTTCGAAATCGACCTTGACGTATGGGACCGGGTCTTCGACATCAACCTGAAGTCCATGGTGTACACGGCACGGGCCTGTACGCCCCTGATGAAGGCGTCTCCCGGTGCCGGCGCCATGGTGCACTTCTCGACCATCCAGTGGATGCGCGGCGACCCGGTGCCACAGGACGCCTATGCGGCCTCAAAGGCGGCGGTGAGCGCCTTTTCGCGGTCACTGGCGATGCAGCTTGCGGCGGACGGCATCCGGTCGAACGTGATTTGCCCGGGACTGTCACTGACTCCGATGCAGGCCCGCTGGGATACCGAGGAGGTGCAGAACCAGGTGGCAAAGAACATTCCGCTCGGGCGGCTCGGCACGCCGAAAGACATGGCCAATACCGCCATGTTCCTGCTCTCCGATGGCGCTGGCTTCATCACCGGGATTGATGTGGCGGTCGATGGCGGCCTGCTGCTGAAATCGTAGGCTGATATTCCATCCCTGCGTGGTTGCGGAGCCCGGGTGCGGGACCTGCGACGGACCGGGGCATACGCTACGGGAAACCGGCTGCCGGACAGCCGGCCTCCCCGGATCACATGGCGACAACCAGGGCGATGACCAGCAGCGCGGCCGTCTCCACCAACTCGATCATGGCGCCGGCCACGTCACCGGTAAATCCCCGCAGCCGTACCATGGCGGCCCAGCGGACTAGGACAAACGCCACCGCCGCCGCGACCAGCGCTGCCACCAGGACGAAGCCGAGGAACAATACCATCACCACCAGGCTGCCCGCCAGGCTTGAAAACAGCCAGTATCGGTCCTGGGCCTCGGGGCGGAGGGCCTCCCCGAGGCCGCCAGGGCGCACATAGGGCGTGGTTCCGTACAGGATGATGATGCCGACGCGGCCAATCACGGGCACCGCGGGCAGGAATATCGCCGCATCCGCCTGGAACAGGGTACCCAGCGAAACGAGTTTCAGGCCGAGAGCCAGGATCAGGGCCACGATCGCCATCGGGCCGCAGGTGGGATCGCGCAGTATGTACAACGTCCGGTTCGGGTCCCGGTGTCCCCCCATCCATGCATCCATGCTGTCGGCCAGGCCATCCAGGTGAAGGGCGCCGGTCAGCACCACCCAGATCACGAGAACCACCATGGCGGCCAGCCACGGGGACCGGGGAAGCATGAACCAGGCGAACCAGAGCAGGATGCCGATCACCAGCCCGATCAGCGGCAGGAGATACAGCGATTGCCTTCTTTCCGCCGGTGTCGCACCGGACAGATCCCCCGCCGGCAGCAGGGTCAAGAGACCCAGGGCCACCCGGAATGAACGCCAGAGGGAATGAAGGATCGGCGGGAGCGAATCCAGGCGCATGTCAGGCATCCCGGATGGGCCCTACACCATGGAACAGCAGACGCTGGGGCCGGTCTTCCCAGGCCCGGGCAATACGGCTGATGCAGGCATGTGGCACGTCGATTCGCATGTGCAGTCCCTCCCGGTCCAGCACGGAGGCAAGGATACTGAGAATGACTCCGCCGTGGGTGATGACCAGAATGTTATCACCGGTTTCAACGGCGCTGCCGGGGATATTCCCCGATAGGTCCCGCCAGGCTCCCAGCACCCGTTCGTTGAAACGGCGGAAATTCTCCCCGCCTGGCGGGGTGAAGGCATAAGGATCGGCGAAGAACCGCTGCACGGAATCCCCCTCCGATTCCATCACGGACTGGATGGTCCTGCCCTCCCATTCGCCGAAATCATATTCCGCCAGCCGCTCGTCAACGGCCAGTTCAATCCCCCTTTCCCGGGCAAGATGCTCGCCGAACCGCCGGCAGCGGCTGAGGGGGGACGCAATGACCCTGGACCACCGGTGCCCGTCCACCGACGCCGCCATCTGCGCGTGCCCCTCGTCACTCAGGGATTCATCCAGCCGGCCCCGGAAGACCCCCTCGTTGAGGGTGCGGCCATGGCGCAGGAGCTCGATATGGCCCGCGGTACTCATGGTCTGTCGGCCCCGGAGACGCCGGCTTCCGCGAAAGTGGCCATCTCCCGGTGCAGGTCCAGGGCAAGCCTCACCAGGGGAATGGCCAGTGCGGCACCGCTGCCCTCGCCCAGCCGCATCCCGAGGTCGAGCAGCGGGGGGCTTCCGGTTTCCCGCGCGAGCGCTGCCTGGAGCAGCGCATGGCCCGGTTCCGCAGATAGATGGGAAAGCTGCATCCATTCGCCCGACGATGGCCGGATCCTGACGGCAGCGAGGGCCGCCGCGGACGCGATGAACCCGTCCACCAGGACCGGCAATCCCGACTGGGCGGCGGCGATGAAGGCGCCGGTGAGCGCAGCGATCTCGAAACCGCCCACCCGCCGAAGGACCGACATCGGGTCCGCGAGCCCCTCCCGGTGAAATTCCAGCGCCCCGGCCACCACCTGTGCCTTGGCCTCGACCCCGGCGGCATCCAGGCCGGTTCCGGGGCCCGCCACGTCCCTGGGGGACAATCCGAGATAGGCGCAGGCCAGGGCCGTGGACGAGGTGGTGTTGCCGATCCCCATCTCGCCGCAGGCGAGGATGTCCGCGCCCCGGCCAACGAAGCGCTCCACCGTCATTCTTCCCGCCGCCAGCGCCTGCTCCAGCTGGTCCCCGGTCATTGCGGGGCCGCGGAGAAAATTCGCGGTCTCGGGCGCGATGTGCGCCCGAACCACGCCGGGCAGCGGACCCGGATCATTGACCGTTCCCAGGTGAACCACCTCCAGCATGGCCCCCACGGACCCGGCGAGTACGCTGATGGCGGCGCCGCCCGCGGAAAAATTCCGCACCATCTCCCCGGTCACGGCCTGGGGAAAGGCCGACACGCCCTCAGCCGCGATGCCATGATCGGCGGCGAACACCGCCACGGCGGGGCGATTGACCGCCGGCGCATCCCCCATCCATCCGCAGGCACGCACCGCGAGGCGTTCCAGCGCTCCCAGGGAACCCGGGGGTTTTGTCAGCATGCGCTGGCGTTCCTCCGCACGCGCGACGGCTGCACGGTCGATCTTCCTGGTTGCCTGCTGGTGCCAGGGAAGCGTTTCGTTCATGGCGTGATCCGGAAAGTGGTGTCGGGTGGTTGCGGGTCCGGTCCCCGGAGCCGGAACATGCTGCCTCCATGTTGCGAGTCCATCACGGCCGGAAACCCGTCAGTGAACCAGCAGGCCTGCCAGTTCATTGATGCTTCGAAGCTCCATGTCCGGACTCCCCGGTCCTTCCCAGAGCTTCCCGTCCGGGTTGATCCAGAGGGTTTTCATCCGGACATTGGCGGCACCCCGGATATCGCGCTCGGGATCGTCGCCGATGTGCAGGATCTTTTCCGGCGGCATGCCCGCGGCCTCGGCGGCGGCGAGAAAGATCGCCGGATCCGGCTTGGCTGCGCCGGCGCCGGAGGCGGTGATACTGAAATCGAAATAGTGGTCGATGCCGATGCGCGCAACGTCGGCGTTGCCGTTGGTAATGGTGCCGCAAGTGTACCGCTCGCTGGCGAGTCGGAGGATTTCATGGGCGCCGTCATACAGCTCGATGTCGTTGCGTGCCGCGAGGAAGACCTCGAAACCCTCCTGGACCAGGTGCCCGCGCGGGCAGGCGAAATCATCCGCCAGTTTCTCCAGCCAGCGCATCCGCTGCCAGGTGACATCATGCGCCATCCCGGCGGGAAGCCCGCTGAAAAAGTCTCTTCGACGGTCGATCAGGCCTTCAAACGTGAATGCTTCGGCGATCCGCGGATAGTGTTTCCCGAGCCAGTCGTAGAAGACGGACTCGGCCTTGAGGATCACCGGGAAGCACAGCCACAGGGTGTCATCCAGATCGAACGTGACGCACTCGATTTCCTGGTCGTCCACGATCATGTTCCGGCCCGTTCCGCGACCAGTGCCTCCAGGGTGTCCTGCCATACCCGGTAATAGTCGTCGCTGCCGGCGATGGGCCGGAGGCGTTCCCGCGCGGCGATCTGCCGCGCGAGCCGTTCCGACCATTCCCCCCAGGTGAAGAGGCCCGCCTCGTGCAGGTGTACCGCCATGGCAAACGTACGCGCCTGCCACGGGGCATCGAATACGGGCTCCCCGTCCACCCGTGGCTGGGAGGGATGCGGCTCGATCATCGGCCCGGCCAGGGACTGCGTCCACCGGCCGGCTGCCGGGATGGCCGGGTCCGCCGGATGTACCGCAGGCGCTTCAATCGGCGATACCGGCGATGTAGGGCTCGAAGACATCCACGTAGACCACTGCACCTTCCTCCGCGAAACCCGCCCCCCAGAGTTCCTCGCCGGTGAAGCGGACCCCGTACAGGTAATGGGGAATCTTCTCGCCGGACGTGGCGTGCTCGTCCGGGAACACATGCGCTCCGTGGCAGGACACGACCTCCCCGGCGCGGCCGCGAATATACCGCGGCATCCGGGTATGGTGACGCGGGTGTTCGTTGACGATTCGAACCCGGTCGCCGGCGCGATACTTCCTCGGCGCATGCGCCTCCATCAGCGTCGGCCCTCCCCTTTCCAGGATCTCCTTAACCCGGTCCCCGGGAACGGGATCGAAGATCCTGCCTTCCCCGGCACGTCCGCTCGACAGCTCCCCGGGGGTCACCAGCCCCTTGTCCACCAGCAGCGATTCGAGCCCGTGCAGCCAGTGCTCGTAATAGCTGCTGGCGAGGTAATGCGCGGGCTCCATCCGCTCCCGGGCCGATCGGGACATGTCCAGGTTCCACTTTCCCAGCATTCCGCAGGCCAGGGTCAGGCGGAAAACGCGCTCCTCCCAGTCCTGCGGGAAATGGGCCTCCTGGCTGCGGTCGACGGCGCCGAATCCGTGCATCCCGCCGAGATCATGGGCGCCGTCCATCAGGGCGCCTCCACGAGCGCGGTGCCGATCATGGCGTCACGGTGCACCAGGACCGCCAGTTCCCCGTCCGACAGGTGTTCCGTGTCCCCGGGCCGGCGCGGCAGCACGAGGTAGCGGATTTCCGCCGTGGAATCCCACACGCGGATTTCGACGCCGGGATCGAGGTCGACCCCGAACTCCGCCAGCACCGCTCTTGGCTCACTTACCGCCCGCGCCCGGTACTCGGAGGACTTGTACCAGGCCGGCGGCAACCCCAGCACCGGCCACGGGTAGCACGAGCAGAGCGTGCAGACCACGATGTTGTGCACCGCTTCGGTGTTTTCGACCACCACCATGTGCTCTCCCTGGCGGCCCGTGTAACCCATCTCCCGGATGGCGCCGGTGGCGTCCTCCATGAGGCGCGCCTTGTAGTCGGGATCGGTCCAGGCCCGGGCCACCACCCTGGCACCATTCCCCGGTCCCACCCGGTTCGTGTAGGTATCCACCAGCCGGTCCATGGCATGGGCGTCCACGAGCCCCTTTTCCAGCAGCAGTGCCTCGAGGCTGCTTACCCGCCGTTCGATATCGCCGGCAGGGACGGAGTGATGGGGGTGCCCGTGTTCGTGGTCGTGTTCTCGCATCGCGCTCTGCTCGTGGCGTGCCGGGGGACGGAATTTTCCCACAGTTCGGAAATGGACGACAGATTCCCCTGGGCCGGCAGCCAAGGGGGAATTCCCTGCAACCCGCCGGTTTTCAGTTGAACTGCCTTGCCGGTTCCGGCTGCGGGACCCGGTACTGCCCGGTCCGGACCGGCCGGAGGAGGTTTTCGACCAGCGCTGCCAGCCGGAACAGTTCACGGTCATGGCCGCGGGGCATGGCCAGCATCAGCCCCACCGGGGCTTCGCCGTCCCGGTGACAGGGCAGGCTGATGGCACATCCGTCAAAATAATTCACCGACGCGGCGTTGCGAAGACAGCGCATGTTGACGTCGCCGATCCTGTCCGGATCCCCGGTCTCCGACACCGCCGGGGGGATGCAGACCGCAGTTGGATACATCAGTGCTGTCATCGATTTCTCTTTAAATTCGGAATCCAACCTCCTGACAAGGCTTTCTTTTTCACGATAACGGTTTTCCTGATCCTCGCGGCTCACGTTGCGCCCACCGCCCATCCGCTTGCGCACGTAGGGGTCGTACTCATCGCCACGGCTCTCCAGTCTTGCCGCATGGTCCCGCCAGACCTCGTACAGAACCACAGGCCGTTCGAGAAACATCCGGATGCTGTCGTCGATGACGGGTGTCGGCTGCCGCTCGACCGTGATCCCGCCCGCCGCCAGCCGGCTGACGGCGATGGAAAACGCCTGCTCCACCTCGGGATCCAGCCCGGCCAGGGCCGCGCCGCCGGGAACCGTCAGCGTCGTCGGTTCCGGTTCAAGGGGCAGCAGGGTCGGCAGGCTCCCGTCGAATGCGCCGGACATCAGGTGATCCAGGATGAAGCAGGTATCCACGTCCACGCCCAGGGGGCCGGGGGCATCGGAGGTGGGGGAAAGCGGGTAGACGCCCTCCAGGGAGAGACGGCCGAAGCTTGGCTTGACGCCGACGATGCCATTGAACGCCGCGGGGATCCGGCAGGAGCCGGCGGTGTCGGATCCCAGGGTGCCGGGCACGATGCCAAGGGCCACGCTGACCGCGCTGCCGGAAGAGGATCCGCCGGGCAGGCGGCCGGTTTCACGGTCCCATACCGAGTAAAGCGGCGGGTGGTGCGGGTTCAGCCCCATGCCGCTGAAAGCGAACTCGCTCATGTTGGCCCGCCCGAGGAAGAGCATCCCCGCCGCCCGCAGGTGGGAGACGACCGCGGCATCCTCGGATTCGACCGGCGCGGAATCCCACAACACCCGGGAACCGGCCAGCGTCCTTTGGCCCCGGACGTTGAAAAGATCCTTGAGCGTCACCGGGATACCCTCGAGCGGACCGGCCTGCCCGGCGGCGCGGCGCCGGTCGACCTCCCGCGCCTGTTCCGGCGCCCCGTCATCGAGCATGACGAACACACCCTCGATATCCTGCGCCCGGTTGTACCTGTCCCCGACCAGCGCGGTGGCGGTCAGTTCGCCGGTTGACAGTGCGTCCACCAGTATTCGTATGCCCGGATTCTGCGTATTCATGGTTCTGGATAAAATGTTGCTTTAAGGCTCTCTCAGGGCCAACGGGCGGTTCGCCCTCCCGGCCAGGTGCCCCGGAATCGTCCCGGCCTTCTCGCCAGGAATTCCAGGCCCGGGAAATGTGCCAGCAGGGATGCCCAGTTTACTGTCTGTCACGGATCAATCGAAAGCAGGCGCCGCTGCAAGGAGTTGTTCTGATTCGCCGGACGTGCCCGACCGCTACAGCGGTTCCGCTATCAACTGGCCGATCTCGGAGCCAATGACCAATTCACTGACCATACCAAAATACTGTCTCCTGCGCCGACCCTTCTTGTCAATGAGAACGAAGGTGGGAGTGCCCTGCATTTCATAGTGGCCCATGGTAGCGGGAATCCGCTCCCCTTCATTGCGCAGGTCGATCCCGACGGGGAACCGGTATCGATACTCGTGCAGGAAGGCCTCCAGTGCCGGTTTGCCTCCCTGGACGTCGTGGTGCTCGAAAACGGTATGAATCCCGATCACCGCGACCTGGTCGGCACCGAACGTATCCCGAATCTTCTGGGCCAGGGGCAGACCGTGGCTGACGCATCCCGGGCACAGCATCTGGAACGCCTCGATCACGATGACTTTCCCCTGGAAATCCTGCAATGAGAGCGGCCTGTCGGTATTCAGCCACTCGCGGACCGTCCAGTCGGGCGCAGCCTCGAACATGTTCAGATTCCGTACAACCGGCTGCAACGTGCGCGAGTCGGAATACCCGTTCGGGCAGGTCCACGGCATGCGCATATTGATCCAGGCAGACCCTTCATACGGGAGATTCGGGACTTCGCGGGATGGACAGATTTCACCTGTTGTAAACCAGCATCATGGGTCGGACGCTTGATGGGCCTGATTATGGCATGCCACGAAGGAAAGTGATTCCAGACCCGGCTTGGCGCCGGTACGGTTTATCGGGAAATCGACCTTCGGGACTGCAGCGAACACTGCAGCTGATTCACGAACTAATTTCAAGACATATATTAGGACATATTTTTTCATATAGTTTATGGTAATATTATATATATTATTGTATATAATAAATAATTATGAGAAAACAATCAGACATTTTTTCTCAGGAAATCGAGGACATTATTGTGGAAACAAATCGATCCGGAAATTTCCATTTCCAGGTCGGATTGGACATGTCCGCCATTACGCCACTCATTGAGAGGGTGGCGGACGCCCATGCTGTGTTTGCATCGGTGCCGCAGTTGCCGCAAATCGCCATGGAAATGGAGTGGGAGGTATTGGTCTCCAGCGTGTTCGGTACCAACACGATCGAGGGCGGAACCATGTCGGAAACGGAAATCGGCGAGATCTTCAGGAAAGACTCCCAGGTCGAAGAGATCACCACAGAAAGGGAACGCCGAGTGGTGAACCTGAAAAGGGCATACGAGCATGTCGATCTGCTCGCCCGGAACCGGGAGGACGGAGTCGAGGACCCCAATGGAATTTCGTTCCTTCTGAGCGAAGAACTGATCATTGAACTGCACGAACTGATCACCGGCGGTCTCACCCATCCGTCAAACAAACCCGGCAGATATCGCAACAACACCCGGCAGGCGGAAACGGTCGTCGGCGATCCCGCTCATGGCGGCATCTATACACCGCCCAAGTGCCTGGAGGACATCCAGAAGCTGATGAAACATTACATCCAATGGATCAACAGCGACTACATGCTTGGGCAGCATCCCCTAGTCAGGGCTCCGCTGGCACATTACTATTTCAAACGGATCCATCCGTTTTATGACGGAAACGGACGGATTGGAAGGCTCATCGAGGCACTCTTGGTCAAATGCTCGGGAATGCCGTTGGCACACCATGCGCTCTCAAGGGCCTACCTGGAACACATCGATGGGTATTTCCTGGTATTCAATACGTCACGGAAACTCGAAAAGAAGGAGAGAGAAGTGGCAAATACACCCTTTGTGGAGTATTTCCTGAATCGCCTCAGGGAGGTGTTCTTCTCCCTGCATTTCCGGGTCAACCAATTGCTCGGCGTGGTCCTTTACGAAAATCATGTCTCGTCCTGCTACCGGGAAGGGGATATCAACGGGCGCCAGTTCATGATCATCAACAACCTGCTGCCAAGGGGCACCGGACACGCGCTCCGAAGTGTCCAGACACAGCCATGGTATACGGGGATGTACGAAAAACTCACCCGGAAAACACGGGACAGGGACCTGCGCAATCTGGCCGAACTCGGACTGGTATCGGTTCAGGACAGGGAGCTCAAACTACTGGTTTTCGGGCAATAAGGCAGCCGATTCAATCCCCTGCCGGCGGAGGCCGGCCCGGCATCATGCATGCTGGCGATGCCGCCGTTCCGGGTCAGGATTCCTCGGAATCGCCGACGAGCTCCTCGGGCAGCACCAGGTTCAGGACGATCGCGATGACGGCGGCGGGCAGGAGTCCCGAGGTCAGCAGGATCTTGGCGGTTGACGGCAGGTGCTGCAGTGCGCCTGGCTCAAGCTGCAGGCCGAACCCGATGGACACGGAGACAGCGAATATCACCATGTTGCGCCGGTTCCAGTTGACGGAGGAGAGCATGTTGATGCCCGCAGAAACCACCATGCCGAACATCACGATGACGCCGCCGCCGAGCACCTCGATCGGGATGGTCGACACCAGCGCCCCCACCTTGGGCACAAGGCCCGCGATCACCAGCAGGATGGCGCCGTACGTCACGACGTGCCGGCTCATCACCCCGGTGATCGCGATCAGGCCGACGTTCTGCGAGAACGAGGTGTTCGGCAGGGCACCGAACAGGCCGGATATCGCCGTGCCGGCGCCGTCGGCGAACGTCGCGCCCTTGATTTCCTCATCCGTTGCCTCCCGGCCTGCGCCGCCCTTGGTGATTCCGGACACGTCGCCTACTGTCTCGATGGCGGAAATGAACGCCATCAGGCAAAAGCCGATAATGGCGGCAGCGGAAAACTCGATCCCGAAATGCAGCGGATTCGGCAACGCGAATACCGCGGCCCGTCCCACAGCACCGAAGTTCACCATGCCCAGTGCCAGGGCGACGAGGTAGCCGGCGACGAGCCCGAGCAGCACGGCGGCCACGGAGGCCATGCCGCGGGTGAAGAACTTCAGCCCCAGCGTCACCACGATGACGACCAGTGCCACGGACCAGTTCAGCAGGCTGCCGTATTCGGGCTTCCCGATTGCGGGCACGCCGCCGGCGGCATACTGGATCCCGACCTTGAGCAGCGCCAATCCGATCATCATGACGACGAGTCCGGTCACCAGCGGCGGCAACGCAAACCGGATTCGACCGATGATCGGGGCAAGGCAGGTGTGAAACAGGCCCCCGACGAGCACTCCGCCCATGACCGCGGCCATGGCATCGACGCCCTTGCCTGCAACCAGCGGAATCATGATCGGTATGAATGCGAAGCTCGTGCCCTGCACGATCGGCAGACGCGCCCCAACCGGCCCGAAGCCGATTGTCTGGATCAATGTCGCGACGCCTGCGAACAGCATCGACATCTGGATCATGTAGATGAGGTTCGGGAAATCCGGCGAATTCGAGCCGAAGCCGAATCCCGCCGCGCCCGCGATGATGATCGCGGGCGTCACGTTGCTGATGAACATCGCCAGCACATGCTGGATGCCGAGCGGAATGGCCGATGCAAGCGATGGCGTGTAGTCCGGGTCCCGAAGCTGCTCCGGCGTCCCGAGTTTAGGATTGTTCAAAGCCATGGTCTGTTCCCCCCACGAGTGCGATGTGGCGGCACGGGTTTTCCATCGCCCGGCGCTGTGCCGGCGGGCCCCGCCGGCTGCCGCGCATCATACCATGCGGAGCATGTGCCCTCCACGGGCCGGACATGCATCACCGATGGAGATCCGGATTCCGCAGCCAGGCCGTGACGACGCATCGTTGCGGCCACAGGGGGCCGGGAAGAGGAAATCGCCCGGGTTCGGGCGTTGCAGGCGCCGGCCCGCAGGACTTACACCACCCGGATTGGTATGATTGCGCTCCCCGAAACCGACTTTGCTCCACCGCCGCCATGAAGGGCACCCACGATTACCGGGACGATCCGCGCAATGCGTCCATCCTGATCGACATCAACGGCGAACTGTATCCCCGGGACCAGGCGAAGGTCTCGGTCTTTGACAGCGGGTTCGTGCTCGGTGACGGGATCTGGGAAGGACTCCGTGTCCACAAAGGGAAAATCGCCTTCCTGGACCAGCACCTGAAAAGGCTGTACGAGGGCGCCAAGGCCATCGACATGGAGATGGACGTGTCAACGGAAGCACTGGAACGGCGACTCCGCGACTGCCTGCAGGCAAACGACATGACCGACGGCGTGCACATCCGCCTCATGGTCACCCGCGGCGTCAAGGCAACGCCCTACCAGGATCCCAGGGTCACGATCTCGCCGCCCACCATCGTGATCATCCCGGAATACAAGACCGCCCTGCCGGAAACGCTGACCCGCGGGATCCGGCTCTTTACCGTCCATGTCCGCCGGGGATACCCGGATGTCCAGGACCCCAAGCTCAACAGCCATTCCAAGCTGAACTGCATCACCGCCTGCATCCAGGCGGCCAAGGCCGGAGCGGACGAGGCGTTGATGCTGGACCCCCACGGCTTCGTCGCCACCTGCAACTCCACCCATTTCTTCATTGTCCGGGGCGGGGAAGTCTGGACGTCGGGGGGCGACTACTGCCTCGGCGGCATCACCCGTGGCAACATCATCCGGATCTGCCGCGACAACGGCATCCCCGTCTGCGAGCGGAATTTCAGCCTCACCGACGTCTACGGCGCCGAGGAAAGCTTCGTCACCGGTACCTTCGCGGGCGTGGCACCGGTATCGGAAGTGGACGGCCGCGTCATCGGCGAAGGCCGGCGCGGCCCCCTGGTGGAACGGCTGCAGCAGCTGTACCTCGAACTGATCGAAAACGAGTCATGACCCTGCGGATCGCCATGTGGTCGGGCCCGCGCAACATCTCCACCGCGATGATGCGCGCCTTCGAGAACCGGCCCGACACCGAGGTCTGGGACGAGCCCTTCTACGGTCACTACCTCCACAGGACCGGAATCCAGCATCCCGGAGCCGGGGAAGTCATCGCAGACCAGGGGACGGACTGGCAAGCAATCGCCAGGCGCTGCCTCGAGGATCCGCCCGGAGGATCCCCGGTCTTCTACCAGAAACACATGACCATGCACCTGCTCCCTGAAATGGGCAGGGACTGGATGCACGGCCTCGTCAACTGCTTCCTGATCCGGCGCCCGGACCAGGTCGTCGCCTCCTATGGCCGCGTCCGTCCCGATGTCACGGCCGAGGACGTCGGATTCCGCCAACAGGCCGAGCTCTACGACTACGTGGCCGGGACCGCGACCACGCCGCCGCTGGTGATCGACAGCCGGGACTTCCTGATGAATCCCAGGCCCATGCTGGAGGCCATGTGCGATCAGTTCGGCATACCCTATCTCGGTGAAATGACTTCCTGGCCGCCGGGGCGGAGGGACAGCGACGGGGTATGGGGCAAATACTGGTATGACTCGGTGTGGAAATCCACCTCGTTCGAACCCTACCGGGATAGGGAACCCGATCTCGGGCCGGCCCTTCGCAAGATCGCGGACGCGGCGGAGCCGTTCTACCAGTCGCTTTACCGGCAGCGCCTGGTGGTCTGATGCGTTTCGTTTCCTACAACATCCAGTACGGCAAGGGCCGGGACGGGGCGGTGGACCTTGCGCGGATCGCGCGGGAAGTGGCTGGCGCCGATGTGATCGCGCTCCAGGAAGTGGACCGTCACTGGCCCCATACCGGCATGGTCGACCAGGTCGCGCTGCTGACGGAGCACCTGCCCGCGTACTTCTGGTCCTACGGGCCCGGGGTGGACATCCACATCGGCAAGAGCCGCCCGGAAGAGGCGCGCCGCCGCCAGTTCGGCAACCTGGTGCTGAGCCGGTATCCCATCCTGAGAAGCCGCCATCACCTTCTGCCGAAGATGGGCAGCGTCGACGCCCTCAGCATCCAGCGCAGCATCGTGGAGGCCACCATCGACTGCGGCGACACCCGTGTCAGGATCTACTCGGTACACCTGTGCCACCTTTCTTCCGCCAGCCGTCTGCCCCAGGTGGACCGCCTGATCGATATCCACCGCAGCGCCGTGCACGAGGGTGCCGCCATGTGCGGGAACCTGTCCGGAATTCCCTATGAAACCGGCGTCCATGACCAGTCCGTGCCCCATCTTGCCATCCTGATGGGGGATTTCAACTGCCAGCCGGATTCGCCGGAATACGACCGGATCGCCGGCCCCGGGAGCGATTACGGCGGCAGGATCACCCCCGAGGACGGCTTCGTGGATGCCTGGGTCGCGGCGGGCAACGACCGGGATGAGGGCCATACCAGCGACGTACGCGGTGTCCCTGCAATCCTCGACTACTGCTTCGTGAGCCCCGCCATCCGGCAACGGGTGCGAAGTTGCCGCATCGACACCGCCGCCACCGGGTCGGATCACCTGCCGCTCTGGACCGAAATTGACTTCTAGGCCTCCGGGCACCCGCCATCCATGACCCGCGGTCAGCTCGGGATCGTACTTGCGACGACCTTTCTCGTCTTCTGTACCCTCTACACACCCCAGCCCATCCTGCCGCAACTGGCCAGGGATTTCGACGTTCCCATCACCAGCGCGGCGCTGATGATCACGGTGGTGCTCCTGCCGCTTGGCATTGCACCGGTTCTCTATGGCTACTTTCTCCAGGCGGTGCCGGCGCGCACCATGCTGCTCGCCTCCCTCTCCCTGATCTCCCTCGGCCAGCTGGCGCTGTTCTTCGCCACCGAATTCTGGCAGCTGCTGGCGCTGCGCTTCATCCAGGGCCTGTTGCTGCCGGCCCTGTTCACCGCGGCCATGACCTATGCCGCCAGCATGGCGCTGCCCGGCCGGATCCGCGCCGTCATGGGCATGTATATCGCGGCCACCATTGCCGGAGGGTTCGGCGGCCGGGTTCTGTCCGGTTTCCTGGCCTCCACCGCGGGATGGCAGTGGGTATTCCTCGTTCTCGGCCTCTCGCTGCTGCTCCCGGCCTGGCTCTGCGGACGGCTGAGAGCGGATGCCAGGCTCAATTTCGACCGCCTGGATGCCAGGGCGATCGGGCGGGTATTGCGGGTGCCCAACTATGCCTGGTCCTATCTCGCACTGTTCACGATCTTCTTCTGCTTCACCGGCATCCTCGCCATGCTGCCGTTCCGCATCGAGGACATCCGCCCCGGCACCAGCAGTTTCGTCATCTCACTGGCCTACGTCGGCTACATGATCGGCATACCGGTGGCGCTTTCGAGCAACCGCCTGGTCACATGGTTTCACGGCGAGCAGATCGTCCTGATGATCGGTGCCGGCGCCATCCTGTGCTCCCTGGCGCTATTCCTGGTGCCGAACATGTCGTTGCTGTTTGTACTGATGCTGGTGCTCGCCGCAGGCATGTTCCTGATTCATGCCACCCTGTCCGGCTATCTCAACCACACCGCCAGCGAGCACAAGGGCGTGGTCAACGGCATCTACGTGTCGGTCTACTACCTGAGCGGAACACTGGGTTCCTGGCTGCCCCTGGTCATGTACCGCTGGATGGGCTGGCAGGGCACGATCCTGGTGTTTGTCGTGCTGACCCTGCTGTCCATCTGGTTCTTCCGCTGCCTGACCAGGGAGCCTGTCGAATGAGCCGGCGCCAGGGGCCGGCCCATGCCGCCCGGGTGGTTTGATTTCGCTGCGGCCAGAAGGTACCATCCAGCCCCTTTTTTCCACCCCGAGGGAATGCGCAAGCTCCTGATCGCCGGCAACTGGAAGATGAACGGGAGCCAGTCCATGGCCCTCGCGCTCTGCCGCGACCTGGTGTCGGGCGTCGCCCCCCTGACGGGTATCGACGTGCTCATTTGCCCGCCGTTTACGCTGCTCCACCGGGTCAGCGAAGCGGTCAGCAGCAGTATCATCGCCACCGGTGCCCAGGATATCGATGAACACGAAAAGGGCGCCTTTACCGGGCAGGTCTCCGCCGACATGGTGCGGGACGCCGGCGGCAGTCACACGATCCTCGGCCATTCCGAAAGACGCGTTCTTTATGGTGAAAACGACGAACGGATCGCGGCCAAAGTACATGCCGCCCTGTCCCGCGGGCTCATACCCATCGTATGCGTGGGCGAGTCCCGGGAACAGCGTGAAGGCGGCCACACCGATGAAGTGGTGCTCGGTCAACTGGACCCGGTCATCGGGCAATGCGGAATCGGGGCATTCAGCAAGGGCATCATCGCCTACGAACCGGTCTGGGCCATCGGCACCGGCCTCACCGCGACTCCGGACCAGGCCCAGGAGGTTCATTCGCTGATCCGCCGGAGACTGGCCGATCACGATGCCGATATTGCCGCCCGTTGTCGTATACTGTACGGGGGAAGCATGAAACCGGACAATGCCGCCGAGCTCCTGGACCAGCTGGATATCGATGGCGGGCTCATCGGTGGCGCTTCCCTGAATGAAGACGACTTTCTTGCCATCTGCCGGGCAGCCGCCGACAGGGCGGTACCGAAATCCGGCTGACAACCATTCCATATACCATCCATGTTTGCCAACCTGTTGCTTGCCGTTCACCTGGTCATTGCCGTGACAATCGTGGTCCTGGTCCTGTTGCAACAGGGAAAGGGAGCCGATGCGGGGGCGGCCTTTGGCGGCGGCGGCGGTTCCTCCCAGAGCCTCTTCGGGGCAAGGGGATCCGCAAATTTCCTCAGCCGTACCACCTCGGTACTGATCACCCTGTTCTTTGCCACCAGCATTACCCTGGCGCTCTATTACTCGAAGCAGGCGGGCCCCCGCAGCGTCCTGGAAGGATCCGTGCTGGAACAGGCGGAATCCCCGCCGAACAGCGAAGTGCCCGCAACAGACAGCGCCAATGAGCCGGTGATCCTCCAGGAGGAGTCCGACATTCCCGCTGCACCGGACAGCAACTGATACATCGAATCACACGGTCAAGGGTATAATCCGACAAGGAAAAATCGCCGAAGTGGTGGAACTGGTAGACACGCAGTCTTGAGGGGGCTGTGCTTTACGGCGTGAGGGTTCGAGTCCCTCCTTCGGCACCAACATCCGGTTCGGGAACTCCCCGAAAACACCCGGACAGCAACCTGGAATCCCCTGAAACCGGGGCACTATCTGCCTGGCAGGATTTGCCTGTTTCATGCGGACTCAATCCTTGGCTGGTCACGGCAGCCGCCCGTGGTGAAATCGGTTGCGTTACAGCGTCACCCGACATTCGGGAAGGCCGAAACCGGCACCATGTCTACGTGGCCGACGGGGAACTGAAGGCGGTAGGATGAGCGTTTCCCCTTCACCCGCAGCGGAGCGGGTGGCGAGAGGGGAAAATTGGTTCATAATGGACTTTTCCGGTAACGGGATGCGACAAGATCCCGGGAAGAACCCCGAGAAATCACCATGCAATCGAAAACGCGGCTGCAGATCACCCCTCGACGGCGCTGTCGGACCCCGGAACCAGGGATCGGGCGGGAGCGTACCGGCATGCGCCACTTCAATCCGCTGGTCATCAGGATGACCGACCCGGCCATGCAGGCGCCATGCCGCCTTCGCCGTAAACGTCATCCCCAAGCATTCCAGAGGCAGGTTTAGCCCCAGGAGCCGGTCCCATGAACGAACTCACCCAAATGCTGAATGTTTCCGAGATCCTTGCAACGCTGTTGCGCTGGATCGACAGCCATGTGCTGGTCGTCGACAACGCGGTCCAGGCCGGGTTGATCCTGCTGGCGCTGGGAATCGCCCGGCTGTTCGGCCCCAGGCTCAGAAGGGTCATCGGGAACCTGTCGGAGAACCAGGCCAAGCGCGCCGAACTCCAGGGTTTCCTCTCCCGCCTCTCCGGCCTTTCCACCCCGATCGTGGCCCTGGTTTTCCTGTGGATCGTGGCCGAAGCGGGCGCACAGTCCGCCCTGTTCGGTCATTACCTGACGCAGACCGCGGCCATTCTGGCCGGGGCCTGGGTGATCATCCGACTGGCCTCAGGGATCATCCGGAACGATCTGCTGTCCCGGATCGTGGCCTGGACCGCGTGGAGTATCGCCGCGCTGGCGGCATTGGGGTTGCTCGATGCCGCGATCATGCTGCTCGACGGTGTCGGCATGACCTTCGGGGAAGTCCGGATCTCGCTCCTCTCCCTGGCCAAGGCAGCCCTGATCCTCGGCCTGCTCCTTTGGTTCTTTGCAACGGTATCCACGGTGCTCGAGCGGCGTATCGGCCAGTCGAAAGACCTGACGCCGTCGGTCCAGGTGCTGGTCACGAAAATCATCAAGATCGTCCTGGTCGTCCTGGCATTCCTGATCGCAATCGGCGGACTGGGTATCGACCTCACGGCCCTCACCGTGTTCGGCGGCGCCCTTGGTATCGGTGTCGGTATCGGGTTGCAGAAAGTCGTATCCAACCTGGTCAGCGGTCTATTGCTGCTGATGGACAAGTCGATCAAGCCGAACGACGTCATCGCGGTGGGCGGCACCTATGGCTGGGTCGCGTCCCTCGGGGCGCGGTACGCGGCGATCCGGACCCGCGACGGGGTCGAATACCTCATCCCGAACGAGGAACTGATCACCCAGCGGGTGGAGAACTGGTCTCACAGCGACAAGGCCGTCCGGCTCAACATCCCGGTGGGGATTTCCTACAAGTCCGATGTGCGTCTCGCGATCGACCTGTGCCGCGAGGCAGCCGCCGCCGTTCCCCGGGTGCTGTCCAACCCGGCTCCGCGCTGCCTGCTCATGGGTTTTGGCGACAGTTCGGTAGACCTCCAAATAAGGATCTGGATCGATGACCCGTCCGAGGGCCGGTCCAATGTCATCAGCGAGGTCCTGCTCCGGGTATGGGACCAGTTCCACGAGCGCGGGATCGAGATTCCCTTCCCGCAACGGGACCTGCACCTGAAGTCGAGCGACGTTCCCCTGTCCCTGCAGGCCGCCACAAGGGCCGGTCACATCAAGGAGGCATAGTGCCTGCAGGACCTGACCGGCAGTTCGAGTGCGTCCAGCACAACAGTGCCTCCCTGACAGATTACATCAGCGAAACCCTGCAACCAGCTTGTTCTCAACACGATAACCTAATGTAGGAACCTCGTCAAAACCGGCAAAGGGAACAATGGTCACCCCCGGGCCAGCCTGTTTTCGGGGTCGTAAGCGGGCTCGTTCACCAGGATCGCGGGACACATGCGTCCCAGCACCTCGACGACAAGAGAGCCATTCTGCCTGGCCGTGTCGTACGGGAGCAGCAGGAATGCAAGGTTCCGTCCGACCCGGTGTCCGTAGGAACCGGAAATTGCCACACCGATCCGTTCGCCTTCCCGGAACACGGTCTCACCACCGATGATGTCGGTATCGACGGTGTCCACCTCCGCGAAAAACAGGCGGCGTCCGACACCAACCCTTCGCTGTTCCACCAAAGCATCCCGGCCGATAAAATCACGCCCCCCAAGGTCGACAAAACGATCCAGGCCAAGCTCCCAGGCAGTGTTCTCCACCGTGAGTTCGCCGCCCCAGGCCCTGTAGGCCTTTTCCATGCGCATGCTGTTCATGGCATAAAAACCGAAATCCGCAGGCGGCGCGATCCCTGCCACCCCCTTCAGGGCGTCGTACAGGGCAACCTGGTCGTCGAGGTCGTGATGCAGTTCCCAGCCGAGTTCCCCGGTGTAGCTGACGCGCATGGCCAAAACGTCCTTCCCGGCCACCCTGATGGACTTCGCGGACAGCCACGGGAATGCCCCGTTGTCGAGGGAAGCGCCGGTCAACCCCGACAGGATGTCCCGCGAGGCGGGGCCCGCGAGCCCGAGAACCCCCCGGGAGACGGTGATGTTTTCAATGGTGACATCGGCGCCTTCGGGGAGGTGACCGCGAAGCCAGTCCAGGTGGTGCGACTCCGCAGTGGCCGCAAAGACCAGGTAGAACGCACCGTCCCGCAACCGCGTGACGGTGAACTCGCACTCCACGGTGCCCCTCGGGTTGAGGCAATGGCAAAGGCGAATCTCGCCTGCCCTGCCCGGCAACCGGTTGGCGGACAGCCGATCGAGAAATGCGGCGGCATCTCCGCCGCTGACCCTGAGCTTGCTGAACCCGGAAGCGTCGATCACGCCGGCGTGTTCCGACACCGCCTTCACTTCCCGCGCCACGGCATCGAACCATTCGGTGCGACGGAAGCCGAGGGTATGCTGCTCATCGCCGGCGGCAAACCAGTTCGCCCGCTCCCAGCCGTAGACACAGCCGAATCGGGCACCTGCCTGCTTCAGCCGATCGTAGACAGGTGTTTTCTTCACAGGACGGCCGGCAGGCCGTTCCTCCAGTGGATAATGGGTGGCGAACTGCAGCGCGAACACCTCCACCGCCTTCGCTACACGATATACGCGGCCGGCGTAATCGCCGAACCGCCGCGGGTCGAAGATGCCCATGTGCATGGGCGGCTGCCCCTCGACGATCCATTCCGCCAGCAACCTGCCCGCGCCCGCACCTTCGCCGATACCGAAACCGCTGCCGCAGGCAAGCCAGGCGTTTCTGAGTCCCGGTGCGGGACCGATCAGCGGCTGGCCGTCGGCCGAATAGCTCACGGGACCGTGCACAGTTGTCCGGATCCCCGCCTCGCCCAGCACCGGTATCCGTTCCATGGCATCCGCCATCAGGTGCGCCACCCGCTCGAGTTCGGGGTCGAACAGCTCCATGCCGAAATCCTCGGGCACCCCGTCCACGGACCAGGTCCGGGGCGTCCCCTCGTAGGCCCCGAGTATCAGGCCGTCGCGCTCGCGGCGGGTGTACCACTGATAGTCATGATGACGCACCAGGGGAATGCTGTCCGCCGGGCAGGCGGCGATTTCCGGGTGGTCCTCGGTGACGACATACTGGTGCAGCATGGGGGTGACCGGCAAATCGAGGCCGAGCAGCCCGCCCACCCCGTTGGCCCAGAAGCCGGCGGCGATCACCACGTGCTCGGCTATGATCTCGTGCTCCGGTGTTCCAAGACGCCATTCCCCTGACGGCGTCCGCTCGATGGTCTCCACCGGGTTCTGCCGGAAAATGCGCGCACCGCCCGCCCGCGCCAGGCGGGCCATGGCATGGGTGGTCTGGGCCGGGTCGACGTAACCGTCGGTGGGTTCGTAGAGAGCGCCGACCAAGCCTCCGGTATCCATGAGCGGAAAGAGATCCGCGATCTCGGACGGGCCGATCAGCTCGAAGTCGATGTCCATCTGCCGGCCCACGGAAATGCCGTGACGGAATTCGTCCATGCGGTCCGGATCATGGGTCACGCGGAGGCCGGCGCAGCGATGGTAGCCCGTGGGCTCTGCGCCCTCCTCTTCCAGCCGGCGATACAGATCGGTGCTGAACTGGCGCATGTAGAGATGGGTCGGGCTGAAACTGTAGTGGGTGCAGAATCCCGCGGCGTGCCAGGTGGAGCCTGCGGTGAGTTCGGACTTCTCGATCAGGATCACGTCGCGCCAGCCCTTTTCCACCAGCTGCAGGAGCAGGCCGCAGCCGTAGATGCCGCCGCCGACAATGGCAACCCGCGCGTGACTCGTCATGTCCGCATCCTACTGCCTTCAGGATCGTAGGGCGCGCGTTCGAGAACACGCAGGGGAAGCCGTTCACCGGCGAGCTCGACGGCCCATCCGTCTTCATCCGGCCCGGCGCCGGCCGCGGAGACATACCCCATGCAAAGCGCCTTGCCGGTCCGAAAGCCGATACCGCCGGACGTGGTATGACCCACCCGTGCTTCCCCGCACCAGATGGGCTCGTCGTGGAGCAGCAGCGGCGGCTCCGGCGCCAGCACCTCGAACAGGCGCCTTGCCGTCTCCGGCGGCGTTCCGGCCTTCGATGCCAGCGCCGCCCTACCGATGAAATCGAATCCGCCATCCATCCGTACGGCGAACATCAACCCGGCCCCCAGGGGATCGTCATCGGGACCGACGTCATGCCCCCAGTGCACGTAGCCCTTTTCCAGGCGGCAGCCGTCGAGGCAGAAATGGCCGGCGAAACCCATGTTCCTCGGCTCCATCTCTTCCATCACCGCATCCAGCACGCTCCCGGCCTGCTCCGCCGGGACCATCAGTTCCCAGCCCCGCTCGCCGGCATAGCTGATCCGGCTGGCCCGGACGTCCGCGCCGCCGATGGCGACCTGCCGGGACGAGGCGAAGGGAAACGCTGCCTGGCCGGTGTCCACGTCACACAGCGCCCCGAGCAGCGCCCCGCTGTCCGGCCCCATCACCCCCAAGACGGCATGCTCTGCGGTCACGTCGGTCACCTTGACCCGTGCAGGCAGCCGTTCGCGCAGATGATGGAAATCCTTTACCCGGGTGGCGGCGCCGGTCATCACCAGCCAGGCCCCCGGAGCGGTCCGGGTCAACGTGCAGTCCCCCTCGATCCCGCCGTCCTCGTTCAGCCACAGGCTGTACACGATCCGTCCCGGAGCCACATCAATGCGGTTGGTGCAAAGGCGCTGCAGCGAATCCAGAACGCCGTCCCCTTCCACCAGGAACTTGCTGAACGGCGACAGCTCGAACACCGCCCCCGAAGCCATCAGCCGGCCGGCCTCGCGCCTGGCCGCCGGCCACCAGCACTGAGGGCCGTAACTGTAGCGGAACTCCCTCTCGTCCCCGTCCTTGGCAAACCACAACGGCCGCTCCCAGCCCGTGGGGGCGCCGAACACGGCTCCGCGGGCGGCCAGCTCGGCATGCCAGGGGCTTCGTACCCGGTCCCGCCCGGTGCAATGCTGCCGGTAGGGCCAGTGAACGTCGAACTGTGCGTGAACGGATTCCGGGATACGGTCATCGAGGAAATCCGGGTCGTTGTCGCCGGGCAGGAAGCGCCGGACGTCCACCGACCACAGTTCCCGGTCCGGACGCCCGCGGATCACCCACTCCGCCATGGCCCGCCCCACCCCGGCGGAAGACATGATGCCGATGGAATTGAATCCCGCGGCGACGTAAAAGTTGGCGAGGCCCGGCGCCCGTCCCATGACCTGCCGGGTGTCCGGGGTAAAGCTCTCCGGCCCGTTCATGAACCGGGAGATGCCGAGTTCCGCCATCGTTGGCACCCGCCGGATGCCCGCCTCCAGCATGGGCTCGGCGTGATCCCAGTCTTCCGGGAATTCCAGGAAATCCGCCCCGGCGTCCACGCTGGCGGGATCCCAGGTACGGGCATTGCGCTCGAACATGCCGAGCACCAGCTTCCCGGCATCTCCCTTGAGGTAGATGCCGCTGTCGAGAT
The DNA here is from genome assembly GCA_009842505.1 of Gammaproteobacteria bacterium. GTDB lineage: Bacteria > Pseudomonadota > Gammaproteobacteria > Arenicellales > Poriferihabitantaceae > VYFG01. The sequence continues at coordinate 39,040 of VYFG01000139.1, read as the reverse complement.
CGCGGACAACCGGGCAGGGATGCGGCAGTCCGTCGACCGGCTCGGTGACAATGTACATGTGCTCCACCGCCCTGAGCGGCACGTCCACGTCTACCAGGGCAGCCAGTTCCCGGGCCCAGAGGCCAGCGCAGTTGATCACCGCACGGGCGGGAATTTCCTCCCCGGTGCTAAGCCTGACCGACGCCACCCGGCCGCCGCGCCGGGTCATGCCGGTGACACCGGCCTGTTCCCGGATTTCCACGCCGTGATTGCGGGCGCCGCGCGCGTAGGCCATGCAGAGGTCCACCGGGTTGACCTGGCCGTCCTCGGCGACCCATAGCGCGCCGCGCAGATCCCCGGCATCCAGGTGAGGAAAATGCTCCTCCACGGCCCGCGGTGCAACGACACGGGCATCAAGGTCATGCATCTGTCCAAGGCCGGCCAGGCGCTTCAGTTCCACCAGGCGGGCATCGGTCTGTGCCAGCCAGTAGCCGCCGGTCCGTCGATAGCCCGTGGCCTGCCCGGTTTCGTCCTCCAAGCGGCGAAAGAGGCCGACGCCGTAACGGGCGAGTTCGGTCAGGTTCCGGGTCGCCCTGAGCGGGCCGACGATGCCGGCGGCGTGCCACGAGGTGCCGCTGCCGAGCCGGTTGCGTTCCAGCAGCAGGACATCACCGACCCCTGCCCTGCCAAGGTGGTAGGCAACGCTGAGCCCGATGGCGCCGCCACCGACCACGATGGTCCAGCCGTCAGCCATCCGGACCGGGCTCCACGGAATCTCCCGGCCAGGGCGCCGGGGTCATCCGCCGGCACGGAAGCGGGCTGCCCACCGTCACCGGCTCAATACCACCGATCCGGCGTCCGGGCCTTCTGCCGGGCCACGTAATCCTCAAGGCCGTCGAGAATGGCGGGTTCCATGGCAGGTTCACGGTAGTCCTCGAGGGCCTGTTTCCAGAGCCGGTTGGCGCGGGCGGCCGCGTCCATGGCGCCGTCCGCCTGCCACTGCTCGAAGGCATTGTTGTCCGCCACGCTGGAACGGTAGAAGGCGCTGTCGAAATTGCGCAGGGTGTGGGGACTCGACAGGAAGTGGGCGCCGGGCCCGGTTTCATGGATCGCCTCCAGGGCCTGGGCCTCGTCGGACAGGTCAACGCCCTTGCAGAAATCGACGAGCTTGCCGCAGAGGTCGGCGTCGATCATGGTCTTCTCGTACCCGGTCACCAGCCCGCCCTCCAGCCAGCCGGTGGCGTGGTTGATGAAGTTCGCCCCGGCAAGCACCGCCATGGTCAGGCCCATCACCGCCTCCTGCTCTGCCTGGGCATCGGGCAGCTTGGAGGCCGACAGTGCGCCTACGGTGTGCAGGGGCAGTCCCAGGCGGCGGGCGAGCTGTCCCGACGCCAGCACCAGCTTGGCGGCTTCCGGGGTGCCGAAGGTGGGCGCGCCGGATTGCATGGAGATGGCCGTGGCGAAACTGCCCATGAGGCAGGGCGCGCCGGGCCGCACGAGCTGGGTCAGCGCACACACCGCCATGGCCTCTGCCAGGACCTGGGCCAGGGTGCCCGCCACCGTGCAGGGGCTCATGGCACCGGCCAGGGTCCAGGGGGTGCAGGCCACCGCCTGGTTGTGGGCGGCATAGGTCCGAAGGGCGCCGGACATGGCCGAATCCAGCACCAGCGGCGCATTGGTATTGGCCACGGAATAGAGCACGCAATGCTGCTCGACGAACTCTTCGCCGAATACTACCTTCGCCATGGCAACCGAATCCCTTGCCCGTTCCTCTCCGATGAGCGCGCCGAAACAGGCCCGGTCCGAATACCGGAAGTGCCCGAGCAGCATGTCCAGGTGCCGCTTGTTGGTGGGGACGTCCACCGGCTCGCAGACGATGCCGCCGGAATGATGCAGCCAGGGGATGGTCTGGTGAATCTTCACCAACTCGTGGAAGTCCTCGAGCCTGGCGTAGCGCCGGCCGCGGTCGAGGTCATGCACGAACGGGGGGCCCCACGACGGCGCCAGCACGGTGTTGTCCCCCCCGATGACCACGCTGTTGTCGGGATTCCGTGCATGCTGGACGAATTCAGCGGGCGCCGAATCCTGGATGATCCGCCGGCAGAACCCGGGTTCGAACCGCACCCGGGTATCCCGCACATCCGCCCCCGCCTCCCGGTAAAGACGTAGCGCCTCGGGGTCGTTCCGCACCTCCATGCCCACGTCGCGCAGGATGGTGTCGGCGTTCCGTTCGATCAGGCAGAGCCCTTCCTCGGAAAGGACGTCGTAGGTCGCGATGCGGCGACGGATATGGGGAGCCCGTACGGGGCGGGCCTCCCTGCGCGCCGCCGTCCGCTGCCGGCGCCCCGCCCTGCGCCCCGGACCGGCGCCGGTCCCTGCGGACGGGACCGGATCCCCGGCAGGCGGACAGGCGGGCTTGGCGGCATCGGGCATCGGGATAACAGGATTGTGGCAGGCGGTGATTTATTGAATAATAGTCATAATTATGATGATCGTCCAATATTTTTATCTGTGCCTGTCACCCGGAACCTGGTATCGATGAATCCGAATCTTCACGGGTTCGGCGGCGGGCCGGGGCGCCGGACCCGGGCGGAGAACCGCGAATACCGCCTGCGCAGCCTGCTGGACGCCGCCATCCGGACCGTGGCCCGGCATGACATCCACGGCGCCACCGTGGAACGAATCTGTGCCGAGGCCGGGGCCTCACGCGGCCTGATCGCCCACTACTTCGACGGCAAGGAGGCGCTCCTCCTGGCCGCCCTGGAGGAATGGTACCGGCAGTCCATTGCCATCAAGTCGGCCATCGCGGCGGACAGCGGGAGTACAGCCGAATCCAGGCTCAGGCAGGTGGCGCATTCCTCGTTCATGCCCCCCACCTACCGCTGGGAAATGGCGGCAGCCTGGCAGGCGTTCACCAACGCGAGCCGTTACCACCCCGAATTCGTCCGCCCCATCCGGCGTACCAGCCGCCGTGTCACCGCCATTGTGCGGGAGCTCTTCGAAGGTGCCGCCCTGGAACACGGTATCCGGATCGACGCCCGTAAATGCGCCCTTGGCCTGTATATACTCGATGACGGCCTGTGGAACAGCCTCGCCACCGGCAAGGACCGACTGACCAGAAAATCCGCCCAGTCACTGTGCGACCGGTACATCGACGGCTGCCTGGGTCACCCTACCCCGTAACCGAACTGACCATGAAGACCACTACGCGAATTACCAACCGGATCGAGGCAGACCCCGATCATTTCACCCTGCCCGTGGACTGGAACACCGACGCCATCGTCGGCCGCCGGGAGCGGTTTTACGCCGCTTCGCAGCGTGCCTTCGTCCCCTACAAGACCCCGCTCATCTTCCAGCGCGGCCAGGACCAGTATCTCTGGGATGAACAGGGCAACCAGTACCTCGACTGCCTGAGCCAGAATCTCTGCGTCAGCATCGGCTACAACAATCCGGCGGTGACCCGGGCCGTGCAGGCACAGGCCGCACAGATCCAGCACTGCACCACCATGTTCTTTCACCCGGTGCCCGCCCACCTTGCCGAGGAACTGGCCGCCAAGTTCCCCGAGGGGGAGGAATGGGTGGTCCATTTCACCAACTCTGGCGCCGAGGCAATCGATTTCGCGCTCCTGCTTGCCCGCTCCCACACCCGCACTGGCGATGTCCTTTCGCTGACCAACTCCTATCACGGCCCTACCCTGGGCGCCCAGTCCGTGACCGGGATCAGTAATTTCCGCCACCCGGTGCCCCTTCTCGGAGGCATCCAGTTCGTCCCCAACCCGGACCAGTACCGGGGCATCCATGGCGAAGGGGTCGAGCCCTACCTCGACGACATCGACCGGGCCATCCACTACGGCACGAGCGGCCGGATCGCCGGCATGTTCTTCGAACCGGTCCAGGGTTACGGCGGCATCGTTCCCGCACCGGACGGCTACCTCGAGGGCGCCTTCGAACGGGTGCGGGCCGCCGGAGGCCTTTGCATCGTGGACGAGGTCCAGTCGGGCTTCGGCCGTACCGGTGAGGGGTACTGGGCATACGAACATGACGGTGTCGTGCCGGACATCGTGGTCCTGGCCAAGGGCATCGGCAACGGATACCCGCTGGGCGCGGTGGTGGCAAAGCGCGACATCGCCGAGGCCATGGCGGACAAGTTCTATTTCAACACCTACGGGGCCAACCCGGTATCCTGCTCCGCCGGCCGGGCGGTACTGCGCGTCATCGACGAATGCGGGCTCATCGACAATGCCCGGACAGTGGGCGCGGCCATGCTGCAGGTGCTGAAGGACATGGAGCGGAAGTACGACCTTGTCGGCAATGTCCGGGGACGGGGACTCATGATGGCAGCGGAACTGGTAAAGGACAGCGCAACGAAGGAGCCGGCTCCGGATGAGATGCACCAGCTCTTCCAGCTAACCCGCAAGCACGGCCTGGTGGCGTCCAAGTCCGGCGCCTACCGGAACGTGCTGCGGATTTGCCCGCCGCTCTGCATCCAGATGGAGGACGTGGCCTTTTTCGAGCAGGCAATCGACGCCAGCTTCGCCGACCTGTATGCCGGTGTGACCGCCTGATTCCCGGGAAAACGCCATGAGGGGTGCACCCGGCCCGGCCGACCCCTGAACAGCAGGGCATGGAACGGCGGGACGCCTGCGGCCGGCCCCGGGACATGCCGGCGATCCGTTTTGGGCGGTCGAATTCGTTCGGGGGTTGCACAGACGGGCTGCTCGGGCGTATGGTGAAATACCCGGTGCCCCGACCCCCTGGCGGTCCCCACGCGGCAGCCCGAGTTTCGAACGATGCTGGAAGAAACGACGCCAACAGCCCTTACGCATGCAGTCCTGAAGGCCAAGCAACGGGCGTTGCGTGAAGATTTTCCGCAAACCATGGGACTGCGCGTGCACCGCTCGATCAGCTGGATCGGGCGGGCCGAGGAGGCAACCGATGACGACGGGCGGTTCATCTTCATGTGGATCGGTTTCAACGCGGCCTATGCGGACGAAGAGGAGGTCCACAAGACCATGTCAGAAGCGCGGACCGAGTTCACCGGGTTTTTCCACAAGGTCGTGACGCTCGATACCGGCCAAAGGGTATACGACGCCATCTGGGACAATTTCTCGGGACCCATCCGGGTGCTTCTGGACAACCGTTACGTGTTCAGCCCGTTCTGGAAGCACCACAACGGGATCAGCGGATACGAGGAGTGGGAGAAAATGTTCCGGTCCGCGGAGCGGCGTTTCATACTGGCGCTAAAGACGCACAACACCGTCGAGGTCCTGAATCTCGTGTTCGACAGGCTCTATGTCCTGCGCAACCAGATCATCCATGGCGGCGCGACCTGGAACAGCAGCGTCAACCGCAGCCAGGTGCGTGACGGGGCCGCCATCCTGTCCTTCCTAGTGCCCGTTTTCATCGATGTCATGATGGACAACCCGGACGAGGACTGGGGCCGCCCCTACTACCCGGTCGTGGAATAGGGGCCCCCCGGACAATACGGGTCCCCTGCCGGGCCGCTCGCAGCCGCAAACGGGCCATGGCCCGCGCCCCGCCGGGGAGGACCGCCGGGCCCACGGGCCGCAGAAATCAGGGTATCCTAACGGGAAAAGCTCACCCCTCTTCCGGCCATGCCCTACGACCTTTCCAAGTACCCCATGAAACCGGAAGTGATCGCCTACCTGGACCGGGTGGCGGCCAGATACCCGGACGACAGCGGCGCGCTCGACGTGGAAGAAAACCGGCGCCTCTATCTCGCCATGTGTGCGGATTTCGAGGCTCCCGTCGCCGACGATGTGGCGACAACTAACCACCAGATTCCCGGCCGCAACGGGAACATACCCATCCGCATCTACGAGAACCCGCAACACCACTCCCCGGTGACGGTCATCTACTATCACGGCGGCGGATTCGTGGTGGGCAATCTCGACAGCCATCACTCGATCTGTGCGGACATCGCCCATGCGACCGGCTACCGGGTGGTCGCGGTGGACTACCGGCTGGCACCGGAGTTCGTGCACCCGGTACCGTTCGAGGACGCCCTGGATGTCTTCCTGGCCCTGGACCTCGGCCATACCGTGGTGGCCGGCGATTCCGCCGGCGGCACCCTGGCGGCGGCGGTGTGCGTGGCCCAGCACGGCAGCGAAAGACAGCCCGTGGGACAGGTGCTGATCTATCCCTGGCTTGGCGGGGAAATGTTCGATCTTCCATCCTACGACGAGAAGGCGGACGCGCCCGGACTATCCCGCCAGGACATCAGGGACTATCAGGCCCTGCGCAGTGCGGGGGCACCCGAAACACACGACCCGACCTACTTCCCCCTTGCACACCCGGATTTCTCGGACCTGCCTGCCTGCGCGGCCTTCGCGGCGGAGCACGATCCCATACGGGACGATGCGGTCGAATACGTGCGCCGGCTGGACACCGCCGGCGTCAAGGCCACCTGTACCGTGGAAAGGGGCCTGGTGCACGGCTACCTGCGCGGTCGCTACATGAGCGCGGATATCGGGGACAGCTTTCGCCGGACCTGTGATGCGATCCGGGAGCTGGGCGCGTTCTGACCGGATCACACTGCAGGAGCGGAGCCTTCGCGTGCGGACGCATAGGTACCCGGACCCCTACCCGAAAAGCGGTATGCCATCTGCCTCCTTGACCGCCGGGTCCGCTGCCAGTCAAATCGGGCCATGCTGAAACGCCCCGACGACCAGACCCTGGCCAAGCTGGCCGCTGTGTACGCGGGCCTGGTCTTCGGCATCTACTGGATACCCATCCGGGCGCTGGAAGGCGCCGGATTTCCAGGGTTGTGGGCCACCACGATATTCAACCTGGCGTCCGTGCTCATTATCCTGCCCCTGATCTGGCGTGACCGTAGACGCTTTTTCCCCGGCCGCCTTCGCTTCCACGTCATCTGTTTCGGCACCGGCCTCGGGTACGCCCTCTACGCGTCCGCCTATGTCTATACCGAGGTGGTGAATGTCATCGTCCTTTTCTACCTGATGCCGATCTGGGGTTTTCTCCTGGCGCGCTGGATCATCGCCGACCCCATCACCCCCGCACGCTGGTGGTCCATGATCCTGGGGTTCGCCGGCATGTGGGTGATCCTCGGTGAAGGCATGGCATTCCCCCTGCCCCGCAACATCGGCGACTGGATGTCTCTGTCCGCCGGCCTGCTGTGGGCGGGAGCCTCCCTGATGCTCCTGATGGACCGGCAGGAGAAGGCGACCACCTACGGGGCCGGGTTTATCGTCTGGGCCTTCCTGATCACCGCGACCCTTGCCGGGCTTTCCACCGGCCAAGGAACGCTTTCCCCCGCGAATTGGTCGTTGATCGGGGAGGTCATGCTGTGGCTGATTCCCTTTGCGCTGATCGTCATTGTTCCCGCCGCGGTGGCCACCGTCTTCGCCCCGACCAAGCTCAATCCCGGCATCGTGGGTATCCTGTTCATGGCCGAGATCAGCGTGGGTGTGATCACCGCGGCGATCTGGGCTGGCGAGCCGTTCGGTCTCCGGCAGGTCATCGGAGTGACGTTCATCACCGTGGCCGGCGTGCTGGAAACTGCCTGGCTGCTTTTTTTCCGGCACGCAAACGGGAAGACTACCGGCTAGGCGGAATGGTTTCCGACCGGGAAGTCACGGCGCATTCGCCTGCCTTCCCGGAGAAAGCCAGACCAGTAGTGCCCCGGATACGCTGCTCCCGAAATCCAGCACCCCGCCCTCTTTCCCGGGCCTGGCCTCGACCGGCCTGACCGTTCCGGCGACGAGGTCCACCGCTTCATGGCATCCGTCCCTGAACTCCGGAACCGGGCCTTCGAGAACAAATTCCCTTGACGGGGAGTTTGGCAAGATCAGCAACAGCATCTCGTCACCCTGCCCTCTGGATATCCAACGCCCAGCGTTCAGCATCCCACGATCAACCCGACATGACCGGCCGCGGACGGGGGCCATGATGGCGCATAGATTTCGCACCACGGACATCGCGGGCCGCGGATTGCACCATCGGTCGATCACTCCGTTGCGCACCCCGTGACCCCGGTCCAGGTCCATGAACGTGTCGATGAACAACTCAATCCCATCCCGCCCCGCGGCAGTGAACATTCCCTCGGCGATATGGCGGGCATTGTCAAGATCGTCGCTGCGATGCCGCGCCGGGTTCTGGTCCGCCATGCACATCGTGATGGAACCCTGCACGCCCATCAAGTGCCTGCATCCCCGCACGTCATGCGACGGCGGCAACGGGGTGCCGCACGCAGTGGGAAGTACCGGTATCCGCCAATCTTGCCGGGTCCGGCAACAGGGAGCGGCGATTCCATCCTCGCCCGTCCAGTTGAGGTACAGATCCCGACCCTTCGGCCCCCGTTACCGGTATCCCGGCAGTTTCCCTGTCGGCGTCGATTGCCAGGGAATCTTCCCAGGGTGATCGTACATCCGGTACCTTGCCTGCACCTTGCCTGCACCTTTCTTGACAAGGCAGCCCGAAAGGTATTCACTATCTTCCTGTTGCAAACCGCAATGCTCACAATTTGAATTACATAACTGACATAAGGGGAGAAAAGATGAAGACAGCTACGATGATTCAGAAAATGCGTACGATGGCCCTTGGGATCGTCGTCGGCGCGGGTCTCGCGATGGGCCTGCCGGTCTCGACCGCGACCGCGGATGAAACCTGCATGTCACCCTACATGGCCAAGATCACCGGCCAGGAGGACTTTGTCTACGTGTGGACCCTGGGCGTGGAAGGCATCGGTGACGGGCAGGACAAGCTGGTCACGATCGATGTGAACCCGGCCTCGCCGAACTATGGCACCGTAATCGATTCCCTGTCGGTCGGCGGACGCAACGAAGCGCATCATTCGGGATTTACCGATGACAGGCGCTACCTTTGGGCCGGCGGACTGGACACCAACAAGATATTCATCTTCGATGTGCATACCGACCCGGCGAAACCCGTCCTGTTCAAGACCATCGAGGATTTCGTATCGGCCAGCGGGGGAGTGGTCGGACCCCACACGATGTATGCGTTTCCCGGCCGCATGATGGTTACCGGGTTGTCCAACAACAAGGACCACGGTGGCCGGACCGGCATGGTCGAGTACACCAATACCGGCGAATACGTGGCAACCCACTGGATGCCCACCGATGGAGACCTCCTGGGAGCCGAAAAGGGCGGGAAGTACGCTGACGGCTACGGCTACGACGTGCGCGTGCTGCCCAGAAAGAACCTCATGGTCACCTCTTCCTTCACCGGCTGGTCCAACTACATGATGGATTTCGGCAAGATGCTGGGCGACGCCGAGGCCATGAAACGGTTCGGCAACACCGTCGTCGTGTGGGATTTGCACACCCGCAAACCCAGAAAGGTGCTGGACGTACCCGGCGCCCCGCTGGAACTTCGCTGTGCGTGGCAGCCGAATCACAACTGGTGCCTGACCACCACGGCCCTGACATCCAAGGTCTGGATGATCTACGAGGATGAGACGGGCGAGTGGCATGCCAAGGCGGTGGCCGATATCGGGGATCCCTCCAAGGTGCCCCTGCCGGTGGACTTCTCGATCCTTTCCGACGATTCCGGGTTCTTTGTGAACACCTTCATGGACGGAAAAACCCGTTTCTTCGACATGACCGACCCGCACAATCCGAAGCAGGTGTACGAAACGGTGATCGGCACGCAAGTGAACATGGTTTCCGGCAGCTGGGACGGCAAGCGCCAGTACTTCACCAGCTCGCTGCTGGCCAACTGGGACAAGAAGGGTGCGGATGACGAGCAGTATTTCCGCGCCTACCACTGGGACGGCAAGGAACTGGTCAAGCAGTTCGAGGTCGACTTCTACAAGGAAAAGCTGGGCAGGTCCCACCAGATGCGCTTCAATGCGTATTCCCTGTTCGCGTCCAACAACGCGATTGAATCGGGTACCCGCCTGGCCTCCAGCGACTGACCCCCTGACGGCGCACCGGCACGTTCCGCCGGTGCGCCCGGGGTTCCGGTTCCCTGGTTTTTCGGAAGTCTGCCAAATGGCATGGGCCACTTCCGGGCGAGCCCGAACATCATGCGCACTCCTTTGGAGCGCGTTCCTGTTCCTGGTGCCCGCCCACGTGACCCATGCCGACACCGGCAGCGGAATACTCGCACTCGGTTACGGGCCCCTGGAATACGAATTGCCGGAACCCGGCAGCTACGGCCTCCCTCCCTTGGGCGCGGCCAGGGATGCGCAGGTCCTCGACGAGGAGAATCGGCGCATCCGCCTCCACGACCTCTATGACGGCCGCATTGTCCTGCTGAACTTCATGTTCAGCCGGTGCAGCGACATCAACGGATGCCCGCTGTCCTCCTATGTGTTCAACCGGCTGAAATCGACGATGCAGGATGACCCGGAACTGGAAGCCGGCCTGCGCCTTGTCAGCCTGAGCCTGGACCCCGAGCGCGACACGCCCGAAGTCATGAAGCTCTATGGCAACAACTTCCGCTTTGCGGGCACCAGGGGCGACTGGGACTTCGTCACGACAGACTCCGAGGAAACGCTGAAGCCGATTCTCGATGCCTATGGACAGGACATGCAGAAACTGGTTGACGCAAAAACGGGGGAAACCCTGGACATCTCCCATCTGCTCAAGGTGTTCCTGATCGACCCCGACCGGAAAATCCGCAACATCTACAGCGTGTCCTTCCTGCATGCGGACCTTCTGCTGAACGACATACGCTCCCTGTTCCTCGAAGCGGACGGAAAAGGGGCCGTCCCGGCGCTGGCCAGGTCAGGCAGCGTCCTGTCGCGCCCCGGCGATGACAAGGAAGGCTACGAGTCCGAAGACTATGTAACGGACAGCCTGGCCCTCACCGACCGGAAGGGAGAGGGGTTCGACCTCCTCGGGCTTGCCGAGTCCCCTCCCCTCGGACTGCCGCCCATACCCGAGCCGCCGGACAATATCTTGTCCCGGGAAAAGATCGAACTCGGCAGGAAACTGTTCTACGACCGCCGCCTGTCGATCAACGACACCTTTTCCTGTGCCATGTGCCACATCCCGGAGCAGGGATTCTCCAACAACGAAATGGCCACCGCGGTGGGCGTCGAGGGGCGCTCGGTACGCCGCAATGCCCCCACGCTGTACAACGTCGCCTACATGGAAAAACTGTTTCACGACGGGCGCGAGGAAAACCTGGAGCAACAGATCTGGGCGCCGTTCCTGGCCCGGAACGAGATGGCGAACCCGTCGGTGGGCTACCTGCTCGGGAAGATCCGGTCCTTTGCGGACTACGAGGGCATGTTCGAGGAGGCCTTCGACGGAAGACCCATCGGCATGGAAACCCTGGGCATGGCGATCGCCAGCTACGAACGAACCCTCCTTTCGGCCAACTCGCCGTTCGACCGCTGGTTCTACGGCAAGGACGAGACGGCGCTCGACGATGCCGCACGGCGCGGCTTCAGCCTGTTCACCGGCAAGGCCGGATGCTCCAGTTGCCATCTTGTCAACAGGGATCACGCGCTGTTTACGGATCACCGGCTTCACAACGCCGGCCTGGGTTTCGAGAACTCCATCGGCGATGCCTTCAAGCCGAGCCGCGTCACCCTGGCGCCCGGGGTCTTCCTGGATGTGGATCCTGAAGTAATGGCTTCCGTCGGCGAAAAGCCTCCCGGGGATGTCGGGCTCTACGAGATCACCGAGGATCCGGCGGACCGCTGGAAATTCCGCACGCCCACCCTGCGCAACGTCGCGTTGACCGCGCCCTATATGCACAACGGCCAGTTCAGCACCCTGGAGGAGGTCGTTGAGTTCTACAACCGGGGCGGCGTGGACCACGAACTCCTCAGCCCGCTGATCCGGCCATTGGGCCTGGATGCCGGCGAACAGGAGGACCTGGTTGCCTTCCTGCATGCCCTGACGGGGGATAACGTGGATGCACTGGTGCTCGATGCATTCGCCGCGCCGGTGGGCGATCCCGGGCAGAATTCCGGCCGCGACCCATGAATGCACGGCCCGGATCCCGCCTGATTCACTGTCTTGTCGGGGCGCTGTTGCTGACTTCGCCGGGATTGCTCCTGTCGGCACCGGTCAATGCCAAGGCAGAATCCCTTCCATCCGCCGGCGACAGTTTCACGCTGACGGCGCATGACGGCAGCCGGTTCGAATCGGACAGGCTGAAGGGAAAGATTGTCCTGCTGTACTTCGGGTTCACCAGCTGTCCCGATGTCTGCCCATTGGAACTGTCCAACATCGGGCGTGCCCTCCACGCACTTCCCGATGACCAGGTAACCGGCCTTTTCGTCACCATCGACCCTTCGCGGGACACCGTGGAGCGGCTGGCGTCCTACGTCACCTTCTTTCATCCGGACCTCATCGGGCTGACCGGCACCGAGGAGGAGATCAGGGAAGTGGCGAACCAGTACAACATCTCCTACCGGCGGATCGAACAGGGCACCAGCTACACCATGGAACACCCGGCCAATGTTTATGTCCTGGACCCCGAAGGGACGATCCGGGCCATGGCGCCATTCGGCTCCACTTCGGAACACCTCGTGCGATTGGTACGGGGAATCGCCGCCGATTCGGCAGCGATGTCCGGACAAGACTGATTTCCGCCCGGAGGAGCGAGATTCCGCCGGCAGGAAATCCGGGAAACAAACCGAACTCCGGAATTTCCGGCAGGCGGAATCCCCGGACATGATTCGTTCCGGATTCGCGGGGTCTGGACGAGAAGAAATGCGCACCCGGACTCTCCCGCCGGAATACGACGCCATTGCAGAGGCTATCCCTGCCGGGGCCAGCAACCGTGACGCCGCCGCCTGCCTTCCCGCCCGCGGGGTAACCCAAGGATTCCTGTACGGCATGCGTCAAACGGGAAAATTGCTGTGGGATGAACCATGATGTACCCCCATGGGTGACAACACCGACAGTTCGCTGGCCCGCAAGGCTGCCGCGGGTGATCCGGATGCGTTCGCGGCACTGCTTGAGCGCCACTATGACCGGATCTACCGGGTGGGCGCCCGTGTGCTCGGGGAAGCGGAGGAGGCGGCGGACCTCGCCCAGGAGGTCTGTGTGGCGTTGCCAGCCAAGCTCTCCTCCTTCCGCGGAGAAAGCCGGTTCACCACATGGCTCTACCGGGTCGTGGTCAATGCCGCCCACGATGCCCTGCGCCGCAGGACCGCGCGTCAGCGGGGCGAGCGGAACTATGCCGAACTCGATTCCCTTGCCCGGGAAGGCCAGGGCACCGGCATGTTCGAGTCGGTCTGGCTGCGCCAGGCCCTCGGCGAATTGTCGGAAGAACTGAGGACCACCGTGTTCCTGGTGCTCGGAGAGGGGCTGCGCCACGCGGAGGCAGGAGAGGTGCTCGGCATCTCGGAAAAGACGGTTTCATGGCGGATGCACGAGGTTCGCAGACGACTTCGTGCCCTGGCCGCAGAAGAGGAAACAGCCTGATGAGTGACGAACTCGAGAAACTTGAGTCGGCGCTTCACGCGACGACACCGCGGGCACCGGCACCGGTGCGCGAGCGGACAATCTCCGAGGCGAAGGTGGCGTTCAGCCGCCATCACCAAGGAATCGGCGACGCAGTACGTCACAGGGGAAGAGCGCCGAATTCCGGCGCATTCGCACAATGGATAAGGAGACTTGCCATGCCCCTGACACGCCCTTCACTCGCATTCGCCGGGAGTGCCGCCTTGGCGGTTACCGGACTGATCACCTACCAGATCCTGGTGACGCAGAAACTGCCCTACCAGTCCTACCAGCCTCCGCCTGCCCCCGCGGCGAGCACGGAGCAGCCGGCCGGGGACGAAGCCAAGATCGCGGCGGAGATGACTCTGGACCTGGAGGCCAGAACCAGAGCACTGGAAGAAAGCGTAACCCAGCCGCTGTCCGTGGAGGACGGGTTGTGGTCGCAGGTCTACCAGGCCGGTAACAAGTCTGGAGGCCTGATGATATTGTCAAATCCGGCCGAATCCCTCCATTCCCAATATCAGGGCGAGGACCGCTTCACGGAGTTCTCTCCCAACCCCGTCAAGGTGGCCGCCGAGGAGCCGGTATCGACCTTCTCCATTGACGTGGACACCGCCTCGTACGCTTTCCTCAGGGCTTCGCTGAACCACGGATATCTGCCCCATGACACGGATGCGGTGCGAACCGAGGAACTCATCAACTACTTCGCCTACGACTACACTCCGCCCGAGACGCGAAACCCGCCGTTCGCGGCGCAGGTCTCCCTGATGCCGGCACCGTGGAACGAGGCGGCCCGGCTGATGCACATCGGAATCAAGGGATACGAGATAGACCGGAGCGCCGCGCCCCGTGCGAACCTGGTGTTTCTCATCGACACCTCGGGGTCCATGGACGAGCCGAACAAGCTGCCGCTTCTGATCCGTTCCTTCAAGCTCCTGCTGACCGCCCTGGCACCGGATGACCGGGTCGCGATCGTGGCGTATGCCGGGTCCTCCGGCGTGGTGCTGGAGCCGACCCCGGCCGCTGACCGGAAAACGATCCTGGCCAGTCTTGAAAATCTCTGGGCCGGCGGCTCCACCGCAGGCGAGGAGGGCATCCGCCAGGCCTACCTCCTGGCCGAGCAGCATCTGGTCGAGGACGGCGTCAACCGGGTGATCCTCGCCACGGACGGGGATTTCAACGTGGGCATGACCGACCCCGGGGAACTGGAGGACTTCATCTCGCGCAAGCGCGCGAGCGGGATCTCACTGTCGGTGCTCGGCTTCGGGATGGGGAACTACAATGACGACATCATGCAGCACCTTGCCCAGAGCGGCAACGGCAACGCCGCCTACATCGATTCACTGTCGGAGGCCCGCAAGGTCTTGCTCGAGGAAGTGACCTCGACGCTCGTGACCATCGCGAAGGACGTGAAGATACAGGTGGAGTTCAACCCCGCGGCGGTTCGGGAGTATCGGCTGATCGGCTACGAGACCCGCATGCTCGCGCGCGAGGATTTCCGCAACGACAAGGTCGATGCCGGAGAAATCGGTGCGGGACATACGGTCACCGCCATCTACGAGGTGATACTGACGGATTCGGACGGGGGCCTGATACGGCCCCTCCGTTATCAGGAAAACAGTTCGGAGCCGGGCACCGAATTCAATGACGAATTCGCTTTCCTGAAAATCCGCTACAAGCAGCCCGACGCCGAGACCAGCACACTGATCACGCGGCCTGTCACCGTCGCAGATGCGTTCGGGACCGTGGACGACGCACCCCGTGATGTGCGCTTTGCCGCGGCAGTCGCCGCCTTCGGCGAACTGCTGCACGGGGGGCGTTACACCGTCGAATACGGTTATGACGATGTCGTCGCACTGGCGCAGGGCGCGCGCGGGGACGACCCCTACGGCTACCGGAACGAGTTCATCCGGCTCGTGCGCCTGGCCCAGTCTGTCACCGCCACGGACCAGTAGCATCAGACTGCCGCCGCCGGCTTCGAACCCGAACCGGCGGCAGCTCCCGCCCGGCCGTGGCAGGACACCCGTAGCGGACCGAACCCTCCGGCCCGGCCATGGCGAAGCCGGACAAGTACCCGGACGGTTCAGTTCAACCGGGCGTATTCCTCCCCGATCGTCCGCATCCGGTTGACCATGTTGACCAGGCCGTTGGACCGGGTGGGCGACAGGTGTTCCCTGAGACCGATGCGGTCGATGAAGTAAAGGTCCGCGGCGGCGATATCGCCCGGTTTCTGATCCGACAGCACCCGGACGAGGAGCGCGATGATGCCCTTGGTGATGATGGCATCGCTGTCCGCGGTGAACCGGACGCGTCCGCCCTCAAGTTCGGAATGGAGCCAGACCTGGCTCTGGCAACCGGGGATCAGGTGTGCGCTGTCCCTGTACGCCGCATCGATCAGCGGCAGTTTCCTGCCGAGGTCGATCAGGTATTCATACTTGTCCATCCACCGGTCGAAAAAGCCGAACTCCTCCACCACCTCGTCCTGGATAGCGTTGATGGTCCCGTTCATCAGCCCAGCATGTCCGCCGCGCGCCGGATGGCGTTGACCAGCGCATCCACATCCGCGCGGCTGTTGTAGAACGCGAAGGATGCCCGCACCGTGCCCGGAATGCCGTAGTAATCCATCAGCGGCTGGGTGCAGTGATGCCCCGTGCGGACCGCCACACCCTGCTGATCCAGCAGCGTACCGACATCAAACGGATGCTGTCCCTCCAGGTTGAAGGAAATCACGCTGGCCTTGTCGGCCGCGGTGCCGACAATGCCGAGCCCGGGAATGTCGCAAAGCGCCGACGTGGCGTAGTCGAGCAGGTCCTTCTCGTGGGCCATGAATGCCGCCTGGTCCATGGCCGAGACATAGTCAATGGCCGCCGCAAGGCCGATGCCCCCGACAATGTTCGGCGTACCGGCCTCGAACTTGTGCGGCAATGTATTGTAGGTGGTGCGCTCGAAAGTCACCTTCTCGATCATGTCGCCCCCACCCTGGTAGGGCGGCATGGAATCCAGCAGTTCCTCGCGCCCGTAGAGTATGCCGACGCCGGTGGGTCCGAACACCTTGTGCCCCGAAAACGCATAGAAGTCGGCGCCCAGTTCCTGCACGTCGATCCGCATGTGCGGCAGCGCCTGGGCGCCGTCGAGCAGCACCAGCGCGCCCGCCTCATGGGCCCGGGCGATGATCTCCCGCACCGGGTTGATCGTGCCCAGCGTATTGGACACGTGGGCCACCGACACCAGCCGGGTGCGCTCGGTAAGCAGTCCCTCGAAGGCGTCCATGTCCAACTCGCCGTTCCCGGACATGGGAATCACTTTCAGTTTCGCGCACCGCTCCTCACAGATCATCTGCCAGGGAACGATGTTGGAATGGTGCTCCATGGTTGAAACCACCATCTCGTCACCCGGGAAGAGCACGTCACGGCCCCAGCTGGAGGCCACCAGATTGATGGCTTCGGTGGTGCCGCGGGTAAACAGCACCTGGCGGCTCGCCGGTGCGTTGATCCACCGGGCAATGGTTTCACGCGCATCCTCGTAGGCCTGGGTGGCGACCTGGCTCAGGTGATGCACGCCGCGGTGAATATTGGCGTTCTCATCCGTGTAGTAGCGGTCGATGGTGTCGATCACCGACCGGGGCTTTTGCGAGGTGGCGCCGTTGTCGAGATAGACCAGCGGGCGGCCGTTGACCTCCCGGGACAGGATGGGAAAGTCACGCCGTATCCGATCAATGTCGAACGTCACGCTGGATTCCATGGGAACGGTTGCCTGATTCACGGTTGCTGCTGGCCTTCTGGCGATCTGGAAGAATTCACTGGTAGAAATACTTGGGCCCTGGCTTCCCGATTTCAACGGCGGCGATGCGCCGGCCTGGTCCGCCCTGATCGGCCCGACCCCGAATTCCGATTGTAACCGCTACGTTGCTCCCGGGTCAGTTTCCGCTGAAAGCCGCGGGGATGCCAATCACGGCCGGTCACGGCTATGCCTGGACCCGCAAAAGGCGTATTCTCTTCCGGGCCGGGCATCGCGCCACATGCCCGGGCCGGCAGTACGATCATCACGATATTCCTGAACGGGTTCCAGCATGCGCTTCTTCGACAGCAGCCAAGTCCACGGGGCATTGCCCTACGCATCGCTGGTTCCGGCCCTGATCGACGCGCACCATCGCGATGTGGACCTTTCCCAGAGCCTGCTCCAGACGCAGCCGAGCGCCGGGGGAGGCGAGGACATCTTCCTCAGCCTGCCGGCCTGGCAACGCGGACATGCGATGGGAGCAAAGCTGGTGACGGTCTTTCCGCACAACGAGCTCAACGGCAGCGGACTGCCGTCGGTCCAGGCCGTGTTCGTGCTGTTCGACGGCGCAAACGGCAAGCCCAGGGCGGTGGTGGACGGTACCGCGCTGACGCTGCGCAAGACTGCGTCCGACTCCGCCGCCGGCAGCCATTTCCTGGCCCGCGAGGACTGCAAATCCCTGCTGGTGGTAGGTGCCGGCGCACTGGCGCCGCACCTGGCCATGGCCCACCTGGCGGTCCGTCCCGCCATCCGCCGGGTGGCCGTCTGGAACCGCACCGCGTCCCGAGCCGCGAGCATGGTCAGGGACCTTGACCTTCCCGGCGTCGAACTCACCACCGTCCGGGACCTCGAGGCCGCCACCCGCGAGGCCGACCTGATCACCTGCGCCACCATGGCGACGGAGCCGCTGATCCTGGGAAAGTGGCTGAAGCCGGGTACGCACCTCGACCTGGTGGGCAGCTTCCGCACCGACATGCATGAATGCGACGGGGAGGCCATCAGCCGCTCCTCGGTGTTCGTGGACTCTCCCTGGAGCGCGCTCGAGGACTCGGGAGAGCTGATCACGGCGTTCAGCGAGGGTACGCTGTCGAGGGAGGATATCCAGGCCGATCTCTTTGATCTTGCGCGCGGAAAACATCCCGGCAGGCGATCCGGCAGGGAGATCACCGTGTACAAGAACGGCGGAGGCGGTCACCTGGACCTGATGGTGGCCGGGATATTATTGGCGGAGGATTCCTCAGGGCCGGCGGGGTGAATCGCCGGCTGATGCACCCGCTCAACCGCGCTGCCCCCTGCTCCTCCCCGCGGCGGCGCTGACCCGGTCCGTCACATCACCGAACACAGCCTGAGGGCATCGAAGATCGCCGCCGCCAGGTTGCGGCTGGACTCGGCGTCGCCGATCCGGTACAGGGCGTATCCGTTTTCTCCGCCTGTGTGGGGCTGGGGCTCGCCCGCCAGCAACGCATCCAGGTCGGTGACCCCGTCGTTGACCGAATCTCCCCTGAGCGACTGGAACAGCTCGTCGGCGGGCACAGTGCCGTGCTCCACCACGACCTGCATCGCCGACAGTGTCATCGGCTCACCGGTCAGTTCATGGTGAAAGCGGGCCAGCAGCCGGTCCCCGTCCCGCTCCACGCCGGTGAGCCGGCGCTCCAGGATCGGCACGATCCCCTTCCTGGCAAACTCCCGTTTCCAGATCACCCGCTCGCCGTAAGGCAGTTCCACCCCGGGCCGGTCGTCCAGCAACACCAGTTTCATTTCCCTGCCGGCTTCCCGGCAGACCTCCGCCACGGTCAGTGCGGGATGCCGCCCGGTGCCGTCATAGATCACCGTCTCGTCCACCGGCGTGGCCATCCCGCTGAGCACATCCCAGGCCGGGGTCACCAGTTCATGGCCGGACAGCCATTCGAGATCCGGCACGCCGCCGGTGGCGATGATCACGATATCCGGGTTTTCCGCCGTGACGTCCTCCGCTTCCGCATAGGTGTTGAGACGCACGTCGACGCCAAGGTGCCCGAGTTCGTTCCGCCGCCAGTCGATGACGCCGCTGACATCCCCCCGCCAGCTCGCCCTGCCGGCCATGCGAAGCTGTCCGCCAATGTCATCCGCCGCCTCGAACAGGATGACGTCGTGGCCCCGGCTGCCGAGCACCCGGGCGGCTTCCAGTCCCGCGGGACCGCCACCGGCCACCACGCACCGGCGGCTCGGTGCCGGCGACCTGCCGATGACCTGGGGCCATCGCTGTTCCCGTCCGGTGGCGGCGTTGTGCGCGCAGGTGGGGCGGGTGTCCCCCATGCAATGGGTCATCCCAACGCAGGGCCGGATGCGCTCCTCCTCTCCCCGGATCAGCTTGTTGACGATTTCCGGGTCCGCAATGTGCCCCCGGGTCATGGCCACCATGTCGAGCAGGCCCTCACGGATTGCGTATCGGGCGGTGGCAAGATCCGTGATCCGCGCGGCGTGAAACACCGGCAGACCCACTTCACGCTTGAATGCGCCCGCCTTCTCGAGCCAGGGCGCCATGGGTGAGGCCATACCCGGCATGCAATCGGTGATCAGTACCAGTTCGGTGTCGATGCGGCCGTAGTTCACATTGAAGTAGTCCACCAGCCCCGATGCCTGGAAACGCAACGCCATGGACACGCATGCCTCGAAATCCAGTCCATCCTCCAGGGTTTCGTCGATGGGGAAACGCATGCCGACGATGAAGCCGTCCCCCACCCGGCGGCGGATCTCCTCGTGCACCTCGATGCCGAAACGGCAACGGTTTTCCTCGGAGCCGCCGTAGACGTCCGTTCGCCGGTTCGTGACCGGCGAGAGGAACTGGCCGATCAGATGCCCGCAGATCATGGTCTCCAGGCCCTCCAGCCCGCCTTCCCTGGCACGCCAGGCCGCGTCGCCGAAGGCCCGGACGACGCGTGCGATGTCGTGCCGATCCATTTCCCGGGGAAAGCTCCGGTGCCCGGTTTCCCGCACCACGGAGGGCGCCAGGGTGGGGAGCCAGTTCTGGCTCAGGGACTCGCCGCGGCGCCCGAGGTGCGTCAGCTGGATCATGATCGCCGCACCGGCATCGTGCACCCGCCGGGAAAACTGCGTCAGGTAGGGGATGATGCGGTCCGAGGACATGTTGAGCTGCCCCGACTGCCAGGTGGAATCCGGCGCCACGTAGGCCGAGCCGCCGAACATGGTCAGACCGATGCCGCCCCGCGCCTTCGCCTCGTGATAGGCCTGGTAGCGTTCCGCCGGCATGCCGCCGTCCTCCTCCAGGCCGCAGGCATGGCTGGTGGACATGATGCGGTTGCGGAACCGCTTGCCGCGGATCGTGAAGGGACTCAACAGGGGGTCCTGCGAACTGGACATGGTGGCAGGCGGGGAATGACGGACCGGCGAAGCATGCAACCCGGCTGCGGGCATTGTCAATGCAGGCCGTGATTACTTCCGGTCATTCCGGTCATCCCGGCCATGGACGGAACCGGACCGCCCATGCCGGCGTATCCCATGACAGGCCGTACCCGCGACCCCGTTTCCATCAACCGGTGACATCCGCCTGTGCGGCATGCAACAGGAGCAGGGGCGGGGAATCATGGTCAAATGGGGGATGGGACATGCGTATAATTCAGCAAACCAAACTGACCGGCCGATTTCAACATGCGTAGCGGGGGCAGGATACTGATCGATGGCTTGCTCGGTCTGGGCGCGGACACCGCGTTCTGCGTGCCGGGCGAAAGCTTTCTCGCTGCACTGGATGCAATTTACGGGCACCACGGCCGTTTTCGCCTGGTCACCTGCAGGCAGGAGGGCGGCGCCGCCTATATGGCCGAGGCCTGGGGCAAGCTGACCGGACAGCCCGGCATCTGTTTCGTCTCCCGGGGACCCGGGGCAACCAATGCCATGGTGGGCATACATGCCGCGTACCAGGATTCCACGCCGGTGATCTGTTTTGTCGGCCAAGTCCCCCGGGGTTTCCGGGGCCGGGAGGCTTTCCAGGAACTGGATTATCACCGGGCATTCGACGGGATCGCCAAGCACGTCATCAGCATCGACGACGCCCGCCGGATCCCGGAGCAACTGAATCATGCGTGGCAATGCGCCACGGGTGGCCGGCCGGGCCCGGTGATGGTGGTGCTGTACGAGGACATGCTCCGTGACGAGGTGGATGTGCCCGACATTCCCTTGTCGGATCTCCATACCCAGGCCCGGTTCGCCGCAGCGCCCTCACCCGCCGCGGTCGACCGGGTGGTCGACCTTCTGGGAAAATCGGAACGGCCACTGATCATCTGCGGGGACAGCAGCTGGAACCAGGATACACTGGTCCTGCTGACCCGGGTCGCGGACCGGCACCAGATTCCCGTGGCCGCCGCGTTCCGACGTCAGGACGCCTTCGACAACACCCATACCAACTACATCGGCGAACTGGGTCTCATGGTATCGCCGGTCCTGCAGGAGTACCTTCCCGCCGCCGACCTGTTGCTGGTCATTGGTCCAAGGCTCGGTGAAATGACCACGCAGGGCTATGAAATCATCCCCCCGGCGATCGGTTTCACCGACCAGCAGGTGGTGCATGTTCACCCGGGCGCCGAGGAGATGAACGCGGTATTTCATGCCGATATCGCCGTGACCAGCACCAGCCTGGCCTTCCTGTCCGCCATGCAGCATGTTTCCGTACAGGACGCCGGTCGCCGCATGATGATAAAGTCACTGCACGAGCGCTACCAGCGATGGGTGGACGAACCGGTGAGCGAGGGCCAGGCGGTGCGCATGGATGCGATCTGCTCCCAACTCCGGAAAACCCTGCCGGCGGAAGCCGTGATCACCGTGGGTGCCGGCAGCTACACCTCCTGGGGACAGCGTTTCTACCAGTACAGGCAGTCGGGCACCCAGCTGGGTTCCACCAATGGCACCATGGGGTACAGCGTTCCCGCCGCAGTGGCGGCGAAACTGCTCAGGCCGGAAGTTCCTGTCGTGTCCTTCAACGGTGACGGCTGCTTTCTCATGAACGGCCAGGAGTTCGCGACCGCGGTGAAATACGGGTTGCCAATCGTGTTCCTGGTCATCAACAACAACCGACTCGGCTCCATCCGCAACCACCAGGAACGGCATTATCCCGGACACGTCGTCGGCACGGACCTCATGAATCCGGATTTCGCCCGTCTGGCCGAGGCCTACGGGGGCCGGGGATATGTCGTGACCTATACCGAGGAATTCATGCCGGCTTTTGCCGCCGCGCTTGAGGACAAGGTCCCCTCCATCATTGAAATCCGGGTGGAATGAGACCCGGCACGACGTCTGCCACGCCCCTGGCGGTTGCCCCGCACGATCGGTCCCCGGAGTTCTGCTACAATGCCGCGTGGCTTCTGCCGTGACCGGTCGCTTTTTGGGGTGGTGCGCACGATAAAAACCGGGGCCATGTGGCGAAAGCACGACAAAACACCAATCTTCGGGAACGACTACAACAATGAAACCCCTCGTCTACATCATGGCGGCACTGGGACTGGCACTTGCCCTGACGCTGCCCCCATCCGTGTTCGATTCCGCGAACGTCGACCATGAGCTGTCAACCGTCGCTCCATTGCCCCCGGAACCTGCGGTTCATGCCGTGACGGAGATGCCGGAACAGGAGCATGACGCGGAGCTAGCAGCACAGGAGATGCCCGGACAGGAGCATCAGCCGAAGCTTCCAGCGCAAGAGATGCCCGGACAGGAGCATCAGCCGAAGCTTCCAGCGCAAGAGATGACCGGACAGGAGCATCAGCAGGAGCTTGCAGCGCAGGAGGTGACGGAGCAGGCGCTCATCCCGGTACCGGCAGGGCAGGAGGTGACCGGACAGGAGCCCCTCCCGGTATACGCCGGGAAGGGAATGACGGGGCAGGAGTACATGCTGGAACATGCCCGAGTCGCGCAGCAGACCAACGGCTGCTTTGATGTCATGATGGGCATGGGTTGCCGCATCCAGAGCCAGATCCCGGTCTGGAACCAGTTTGCCGCCGTGTTCGCCAGCCATTTCGGAATCACCTGCCCTGTCGGCACTGCCACCCTGCAGCTCTAGGAAGGCATCCGGCGGTGAAGGAGGGAGGTTTCACCGGCCGACTCGCGATGGTGGCAACCGCGATTTTCGCGGTATGCTTTGGTGCGTGATGCATTACTCTGTGCCCTGCAACTGCAAGCATGAACCATGCTGAATGACAAGACCGCCGTCATCACGGGCGCCGCCCGGGGAATCGGCTTGGCCTGCGCCAGGAGATTCGTCGAGGAGGGTGCGAATGTCGTTCTTTCCGATATCGACGACGAGGCGGGGCAGGCTGCTGCGGCCTTGCTTGGTAAAAAGGCCGTATACCGCCGCTGCGACGTCTGCCACAAGCCGGAAATCGAGGCCCTGCTTGACTACGCCTGGGACCGTTACGGCCGCGTGGACACGGTCATCGCCAATGCCGGCATCGTGCATGCGGCGGACATCCTTGAACTGGAGGAGAAGGACTTCGACCGTGTCATCGACATCAACCTCAAGGGCGTTTTCCTGACCGGGCAGGCCGCAGCCAGGCTGATGGTCGGCCAGGAACCCGACCGGGAGGATTCCCGCGGCACGATCATCAACATGTCCTCGGTCAACGCGATCCTGGCCATCCCCGCCATTGCGCCCTACGTCATCGCCAAGGGCGGCGTGAACCAGTGGACCAAGGTACTGGCCATCCGCCTGGCCCCGGAGAAGATCCGAGTCAACGGGATCGGGCCGGGCTCCATCAATACCGAGATGTTCCGGACGATTGCGGACAACCCGCAGAAAAGGGTCGAGGTCATGTCTCGCACCCCCATGCAGCGGGCAGGGGAGCCTGACGAGGTGGCCCGGGTGGCGGTATTTCTTGCCAGCCCCTATTCCAGCTACGTGACCGGTCAGACCGTGTATCCGGACGGGGGCCGGCTCGGCCTGAACTACGTGGTCCCGGTCAGGGAATAAGGGCCCGAGACGGAAGATGAGCGGCGCCCTCGAAGGCCTTCTGGTGGTCTCCGTGGAGCAAGCTGTCGCTGCGCCGTTCTGCAGTGCGAGGCTCCGGGAGGCCGGTGCCCGGGTCATCAAGGTAGAGCGTCCAGGGGGTGATTTCGCCCGGGCCTACGACGGTGTAGCAGGCGGAGACAGTTCCTATTTCTTCTGGCTGAACCAAGGCAAGGAGTCCCTGGAGCTGGATTTCAAGAACCCGCCGGATGCGGAACTGCTGGAGAGAATCATCGGACGTGCGGATGTGCTGATCCAGAATCTCGCACCGGGGGCGCTCGCCCGGTCGGGTTTCGACCCTGCCACGCTTCGCGAGCGTCATCCGCGCCTGATCACCTGCGAAATTTCTGGCTACGGCAACGGCCCGGGGGGCCGGGACCTGAAGGCCTATGATCTGCTGGTGCAGGGTGAATCCGGCCTGGTCAGCATATCCGGCGGAGAGAACGAACTCGGCCGGATCGGTGTATCCATCTGCGACATCGGCGCCGGCATGACCGCCCACGCGGGCATCCTGGAAGCACTGCTTGAACGGGAGCGGACCGGCAGGGGGTCGGCTGTTGAAGTGTCGCTGTTCGGGGTCGCCGCGGACTGGATGACGGTGCCCCTGCTCCATCACGACTATGTTGGCAGAGCGCCCGGGCGGGCAGGGCTCAACCATCCCTCCATCGCCCCTTACGGCGCCTACCCGTCCCGCGACGGGGAACTGGTGATCATCGCCGTCCAGAACGAGCGGGAATGGTCACGGTTCTGCGAAGGTGTCCTGCGGATGCCGGAGATGGTCGACGGCGAGGCCTTCCGCGACAACGACCGGCGGGTCGCCAACCGCCCGGCGCTGGATGAACGCATAATCTCGGTGACGCGGTCCCTCTCCCGGGAGGATCTCGTGAACCGGCTGAAGAGCGCGGATATCGCCTACGGCGCGGTCAACTCGGTGGCGGATTTTTCGCGCCACCCCGCCCTGGCACGGCGCCGGGGCACCAGTTCCGGCGGCGACGAGATCCTGTTCCCGGCCAGGCCCGTCGGGGAAGCCGCCGCCGCCAGGGTGCCGCTTGCAGGCGAACACACCCGGTCAATACGCGAGGAGTTCCTTCATGACTGAACCCGACACCAGCCGCGAAGTCCCCACCGGAGACCTGTCGCAGTGGATCGGCCGGCGCCGGGTCACGGAGGACCGGATCGATCCCCAGCCCACCCGCTTCATGCAGCAGACATTGGACCGGGAGCCCACCCTGGGTGAAGGAGACGCGCTGCCGCCCGCCTGGCACTGGCTGTATTTCATCGACGGCGCAAGGATTTCGGAAACCGGCCGCGACGGGCATGCCATGCGCGGCGGATTCCTCCCCCCGGTTTCCCTGCCGCGGCGCATGTGGGCAGGTTCGAGGCTGGAGTTTCACCAGCCGCTCCGGCTGGGCGATGCCATCTCCCGGGAATCGGTTATCCGCGGCATCCAAGAGAAAAGCGGGCGGTCGGGCCCGCTGTGTTTCGTCACCGTCTCCCATACCTATCGCCGCGGAGACGAGGTCCTGCTCGACGAGGAACACGACATCGTCTACCGGGAGGACCCAGCGCCCGGGTCGGGGCCCCCTTCGCCGCCGCCGGCGGAAACCAGGTCCGATGTCCGGCGCACCGTCGATCCGTCGCCCCTGCTGCTTTTCCGGTATTCCGCCCTGACCTTCAACGGCCACCGGATCCATTACGATATCGACTACTGCCGTGACGTCGAGGGCTACCCGGGCCTGGTATTCCACGGTCCGTTGACGGCCACCCTGCTGCTGGACCTGCTGACGGATGAAGCCGGACAGGAAAATATCCGGAATTTCCGTTTCCGGGCCATGAGCCCGCTGTTCGCGGACCGCCCCTTCACCATGCACCTGGTGAAGGATGAAGATGTCTGCCGCCTGTGGGTCGCCGACCCTGACGGCGGTCTGGCAGCCCGCGCCGAAGCGGATATCACCTGAACCAGGGCCGCCCCGAATGACGACGGAGCGGCGTTTCGGAACCAGGGTGGATCGCTGGCTGGTCCGGTCCCTGATCGCGCTCACCGTGATCAGCTTCGTCGCCGCCTACCAGGCGCTGGTGATGCCGGGCGGCGGCAAGTGGTTCGCGCTGGTCATCATCCTGGCGGGCGCCGGGCTTCCGTTCTGGGTACTTCGCTCGACCGCCTATACCGTATCGGAGGACCTGCTCGATATCCGCAGCGGGCCGTTTTCCTGGCGGATTCGGCTCGGCGAGATCGAATCGGTTCACCCCACCCGGAGCCCCCGGTCCGGGCCCGCGCTGTCGCTGGACCGTCTGTGCATCACCTACCGCGGGGGACGGCATGTGCTGGTATCCCCGGAGGACAGAGACGGATTCCTGGCTGCCATCGGCCAGTCCCGGGCACCCCCCTAACACCCGGATGGCGGCGGCAAACCGGGCCGGACCGGCCTTCCGGATCAGGACTGCCCGGTGACCATGGCGGTTTCAGCCAAGAAAAAAGCCTCCGAGGAGGCTTTTTTCATCAATGGTCCCGGGGGAGGGTTACTGCGGTATTTCGCCTTGCACGCCCTCGACGTAGTAGTTCATGCCGAGCAGCACGCCATCGTCAAGCGCCTCGCCCTCGCCAATCACCTGCTCGCCTGCCTGGTTCTTGATGGGCCCCTGGAACGGGTGGATGCTGCCGTCCGTGACCCCCGCGATGATCTCGTCCGCGATGGCCCGCACGTTCTCCGGCACCGCATCACCGTAGGGCGCCATGACCACCATGCCGGGACCAAATCCGTCCCAGGTGTCCATGCTCTCCCAGTTGCCGTCCATCACCGCCTTGACCCGGCTCACGTAGTATGGACCCCAGTCGTCCACGATCGCGGTCAGTTGGGCATTGGGAGCGAAGGCCTTCATGTCGGAGGCCTGGCCGAACGCATAAACGCCGCGCTGTTCCGCCACCTGCAGCGGCGCCGGGGAATCGGTGTGCTGGGCGATGATGTCGGCGCCCTGGTCGATCAGCGCCTTGGCGGCATCCCCTTCCTTGCCCGGGTCATACCAGGTATTGACCCATACCACCTTCACCACCGCGTCAGGATTCACGTTGCGCAACGCCAGGGTGAACGCGTTGATGCCGCGGATGACCTCCGGAATCGGGAATGACGCGATGTATCCGATTACGCCGGTCTTGGTCATGTGGCCGGCAATGGCGCCGATGACCGTGCGGCCTTCATAGAAGCGGCCGGAGTAGGTGCTGAGATTGTCGTGGCGCTTGTACCCGGTGGCATGTTCGAACTTCACGTCGGGAAACTGCTTCGCCACCTTCAGGGTGGGATTCATGTAGCCGAACGATGTCGTGAAGATGATATTGTGGCCGCTGGAGGCGAGCTTGCGAATGACGCGTTCCGCGTCCGCACCCTCGGCGACGCTTTCCACGAACGAGGTCTCGACGCCGAGTTCCTCTTCCACTTGCAATCGGCCCTTGTCGTGTCGGTAGGTCCAGCCATGGTCACCCACCGGGCCGACGTAGACAAATCCCGCCTTGACGTCCTCGGCCTGGGCGGCGCCCATGGCCAGGGAGGCGGACAGTGCGGCTCCCGCAAGAGCCCTGATCAGTGTTCTTTTCTGCATGGTGATTATCTCTGAAGATCGGTTGACGGTTTTATGGATTGGGTTTTGGTATTCGTTTTGCATATTCAGTGAGGAGATTCTAGCAAAAACCCCGGGAATCGCCCTGAACATCGCGCTGCGAAATCATGCTTTCGCCAGAATGACCAAAACCCTGGTGAAGTATGTCCCCTGATTCAGCATTGCCGGCCGCATCAGCCATTTCAGCTTCCGCGGTACGTGGAGTAGCCCCAGGGACTGAGGAGCAGTGGGACATGGTAATGCGCCCCGCCCTCCGCGACACCGAAGACAATCTCCACATGGGGATAGAACGTGTCCACGCCCCGGTCCGCGAAATAGCGGCCGGAAGCGAAGATGATACTGTAGGTTCCGCCCGGCAATGTCTCGTCGCCGAGCCACCGGGAGATCCGACCGTCCGTATCGGTGACCCCCTGCCCGAGTTCGGTCCTGTCCGCTCCTGTTCCCCGGTACAGTATCGCCGCCACACCTCGGGCGGGCATCCCGAGGGACAAATCGAGGATGTGCGTGGTGATCTGGCTCATGGGGTCCGGGAATCCGGTTCAGGCAGCATGACTGCGGGTGAAGGCGAACAGTTCCTCGAGGCGTCGCCGGGTGATCTTCCACTGCTCCCCGGCGGCAGTGGCAAGTTCCGTCCGGCGGTTGTTGCCGAGACGGCTTCGCAGGTGTGCCAGCATTTCCGGGGCGCTCTTGCCGCTTGCGAAAATAATGAAGATGAAACCGAAGCGCTCGACATAGGCCTGGTTGCCCTCGGCCAGCGCGGTGAGGGTTTCCTCGTCCGCCTGGCGGACCGAGGACTGTTCCCCGCTGGCGGTGGCCCGAGTGGCCCGGTACTTCGCCTTCAGGGATTCGGGGTCCCCGATCCGGGGATGTCCCTCGAAGGCCTCGAGCCAGTCCGGCTCGACCATCCCGGACCAGTGCTCCCTGGCCTTTTCCAGCATTTCTGCAATGCCGGGGTATGGCCTGCCCTCCACCATCCGGTTCACCCAGCGCGATGCGGTACAGCATCGCTGCATGACATCAGCCGCCTCGGCATGTCCGAGGCCGTTGAAGGTGTCGATTTCCATCGGCGATATCCGGTCGGAGTCACCGGATTATGAGAAAGTTTGACTATATGGTCAAGTTTTTTTCTATAATGCCGACATGGCCTTGACCGCCCACCGCGGGGAAATCCTGCACTTTCTCGATGACCCCGGCATCGCGGGGCAGGAGGCCGTCGTCCATTTCCCCGACGGACTGTTGCTGGTCGAGGATGGCCTCGTGGCGGATGCGGGACCATTCGACGTCCTCGGGGGGACGCTTCCGCCGGACGCGGACATCCTGCACCACCGGGACGCCCTCCTAGTCCCCGGGCTTGTGGATACCCATATCCACTACCCCCAGTGCGACGTCATCGCGGCCTATGGCACCCGGCTTCTGGACTGGCTGGAAACCCATACCTTCCCGGCGGAGAGGCAATTCGAGGACATCGCACACGCCGAGAGCACCGCCTCGTTCTTCCTCGAGGAACTCCTGCGCAACGGCACCACCACCGCCCTGGTGTTCGGCACCGTACACCCGCAGTCGGTGTCGGCATTCTTTACCGCAGCCCGCGAGCGCAACCTGCGCATGATCTGCGGCAAGGTCCTGATGGACCGGAATGCACCGGCGTATCTTCGCGACACGCCAAGCACGGGTTACCGCGACAGCAAGTCACTGATCGAAAGCTGGCACGGCGTGGACAGGCTGGGATATGCCGTGACGCCGCGTTTCGCACCAACCTCCAGCCCGGAGCAGCTCGACATGGCGGGCCGCCTGCTCGCCGAACACCCCGGCGTGCACCTGCATACCCACCTCGCTGAAAGCGCCGAGGAATGCCGCTGGGTGTCGGAACTGTTCCCCGATGCTGCCGGCTACCTGGATGTCTATGAACGGCACGGGCTGCTCGGCCGGCGCTCGGTATTCGCCCACGGAATCCACCTGGATGACGGTGAATGGCGGCGGCTCGCGGAAACGGGCTCCGGCATTGCCCACTGCCCGCTGTCGAATCTGTTCATCGGCAGCGGTCTGTTCGACTATCGCACGGCCCGGGAAAACCGCGTCCATACCGGGCTCGGCACGGACGTCGGCGGTGGCGACAGCTTCTCCCTCCTCAGGGTGATCAACGAGGCCTACAAGGTGCAGCAGTTGCAGGATTGCAACCTGTCACCCTTCGAGTCGCTTTACCTGGCCACCCTGGGAGGTGCCCGCATGCTGGATCTTCACCCGCATATCGGCAATTTCGAACCCGGCAAGGAGGCGGATTTCATCGTGCTCGACTACCGCGCCACACCGTTGATCGACCGGCGCATCCGCGGTTCCGCCAGCCTCATGGAACGACTGTTCGTGCTGCAGATGCTGGGCGATGACCGCGCCGTCAGGGAGACCCGGATACTGGGAGAGACCACCCACGGGCGGGGCCAGACACTATGACCTGCTCGATTCCATGAAGTAGAATTCCGATCTGACTTTCGCAATTCACCCAAAATCCGACCAGATAGTAGGGATGTTTGGAATGTAATCCCCTGAATTGGTCAGACTTCCTGCAATTGGCGTGTAATGCAGACTTTTCCTTGATCCGAAGGACTTATGCAATGAAATACTTGACAGGACACAGACACCCCGGTATGCTTTGGGCCCAAAGCATACCGGGGTGTCTGTGTACACATCATCTTGATACTTAACAGAAAACTCCCGGATTCATTTCGGGCTTGACAATCGAATCCCCTGAAGCTAGGCTCTTGGGCCAAGAGCCTAGCTTCAGGGGATTCCTTGTGGGTGAGACTACCCCAAGAACAACAACTCAGGACGATCATTTCGCGAACATCCTGGCAGAGTTCTCCAAGACCTTCGGTTCACCTTCCTCGAAGTACCCCACCGTTCGTTGCATCTCCAGGACTGCCCTGATCCGGGAACTCGTAGAGATCCGGGACCGGCTCTCTCACCCGGGCACCAGGCACATCTCCGGACAGGCGCTCTTGGAGTTCCTCCTCAGGAGCGGACTCGTACATCGGGTATCGCATATTGACTCGGCCGATAACCAGTCACCTGCACAATTCTTCTCCATCGGGCTGAATGGGTCTACCTCCGAACTGAATCCTATTGAACTCCTTCAGGCGATGGTGTCCCAGGGCATAGTTTGTTACTTCACCGCAGTCCAATTTCATAATCTCTCGACACAAATCCCGACACATCACCACATTGCCCGGATAACCAAAACTTCGTCCCGACCTCGCAAGGCTCCATCCATTTCACCCATACACAGAATCCCTTCGACGGGCGCGCCAAAAAAGCGCAATCGCCTCGGTAGACAACAATTTCTCTATCACGGAATTCCTTACTATATTACGAATCGCGAAAGTACACGGGTACCTGGTATCCAGAAACGCTACTACACGGACAAGACGGTATTTTCCATAACCACCTACGAACAAACACTACTCGACACCCTTGATCGTCCATTGAGCTGTGGCGGCCCATCTGTCGTGTTTGAAGCGTGGGAAAATGCGGCAGGCGAACTCGACCAGAAGCGTATCTTGGATCATTTGAGAACAATCAAGGACCAGCGATTGACCCGTCGTGTAGGTTTCATGCTACACGATCATCTACAACACAAGCTCAACACTGATTTGCGTCGCTACCTTTATCGCATACGTAGTCAACACAGCAAAGACCAGGCAGCCGCAATGATTTCCCTTCTTCCAGGGTATGAATTCAGTCACCCGAACCATGGCTGGGGTCTTGAGGTCCCGTAACAAGTGAATCGTGCTGATGCGGAAGATTGGAAAGAAGAAGTACTGCTTGAGATTTTTGAATCTCTATTGACGCATGCTCCTCTCCAGTCTGTACTTGTATTCAAAGGGGCACACGTACTGAACGAACGTCTTCAGGAACCCGGGAGACGTTCTCTGGATATCGACAGCAATCTCCTGCAAGGCTTTGTCCAATCGACGCCCGATCGCACGACCCAACAGGAGATACTTGAACGCGAACTCCAACTTGCGATCTCTCGATACTTCCAGAGCCAATCTCCGGTAAAGTATTCTCTTCAGACAATTCATGTAAAGCCAAGACCTCCTCGATTGCATCCGAGAGGCTGGGATTCGTACGATGTACGAATTTCTATTATCGACCACACCCGTCCCCGCGTTCTGGGTTTGCCATCGATAACGCTGGACATCGCCGCACCCGAGGCACTTGGGCAAGGGTCCATTGCTCCTCTGAGAATGAACGAGGCGACCGTTTGGGCCTATACCCTGGAACGTATCACCGGTGAGAAGCTTCGGGCGTTTCTCAGTTCTTTGCCCGCATATCGCACCAAGGTTACAAAACCCGGTGAGGCCGTTCGGGTGAAGGATGTATTCGACATTGCCAGAATTCGTCGTGTAAGGTCTCTTGATGACCACGAATTCTGGATTGCCGCCGGCAAGGAGTTTCAAGTCGCATGTAAGTCCCGTCTGATTGACTGCCTGGGGCTCCAGTCATTCGAAGAGGACCTTGATACCACACGGTCTTCCTACGAGAACGATCCAACCCTTCCGAAGTCGATTGATTTTGATGAGGCCTGGAATGCTATCCGGGACATCGTGGTGTTTTTGGAGTCAATTCATGTCATTCCTTTTGAGTTTCCCATTGGCCAATCCTCCTGATGCGCCCTGCCAGGTAGTTTTCGGACCGGTTGATTCCTGAGAGGAGGCTTCCCCCGGGCGCAAGCTGGACTGGACGCTCGGGCTGATCGATGTTCCTCGGTTGAGCGAACCCGGGGCGGAGAATTCCTGGCTAGGATACCGCGGACAGGCCGCCCCGCCTGCGGGATTCTGCCCGGTACTGACCGAGCAGCTGGGCGGCCACCGAAACCGCCACCTCCATGGGCAACTTGCCGCCGCCGAGATCGACACCGATGGGCGAGGTGAGCCGTGCGAGTTCTGCCTCGGAAAATCCCTTGCGTGACAATCTCTTGCGGAAACTCACGGACTTGGACCTGGACCCGATCAGGCCGCAGTAGGGAAAATCATCGCGCGACAGCATGGCCTCCACGAGTTCGAAATCGATTTCATGGCTGTGGGTCATGACCAGGCACCGGGTCCCCGGAGACAGTTCCTCCACCGCGCAATGCGGATTGTCCATGAGCTGGCTGATGACGTTGCCGGGCATGCCGGATTCCGCCATCGAGGCGGACAGGACATCTTCCCGGCTGTCGAACCAGGTGACCCGGCAGGGAAGGCCCGCCAAGATCTGTACCAGGGCCCTGCCAACATGGCCTGCGCCGAAGAGCGCAACGAGGAAATCGCAGGCAGGAAAGCATTCGTAGAGGAGTTCCGCCCGTCCCCCGCAACACTGGGATAGATCCTCACCCAGGGTGTACACCTGCCGATCGTTGCCGGGCTGTCCCCGTGACAGCAGCCCCCTTGCATGTTCGATGGCGCGGAATTCGAGATTCCCGCCGCCGATGGTATCGTGGTTTGCGTCCTCGGTGACCACCATCTTGGACTGCCGATCCCGGGGTGCGGAACCCCGGGTCTCCAGCACCGTGACCACCACGAATCCCCGGTTGCCGGCAGTCAGCCGCGCAATTGCCTCCACCCAGTTCATGGGGCCCGCTCCCGCACCCCGTCCACCGCACGCAGGATCTCCTCCGGGGTGGCCGGCGCGTGCAGTTCCGGGAAAATCCCGTAGTCGCCCACCGCCGCCACGGCATCCCGGATCGCGCACCAGGCGGAGATGGCCAGCATCAGCGGCGGCTCGCCCACCGCCTTGGAACGAAAGACGGTCTCCTCGCTGTTCTCCGCCTCGGTCAGCAGCTGGGTATTGAAGACTGGCGGCGTGTCGGAGATGGCCGGGATCTTGTAGGTGGCCGGCCCGTCGGTGAGGAGCCGCCCCTCCCGGTCCCATTTCAATTCCTCGCAGGTGAGCCAGCCGAGGCCCTGGATGAAACCGCCCTCGATCTGGCCGATATCGATGGCCGGGTTGATGGACCGCCCGACATCGTGCAGGATGTCCACGCGCAGCAACCGGGATTCCCCGGTCAGGGTGTCGATGACCACTTCCGAAACCGCGGCGCCATTGGCGTAGTAGTAGAACGGCCGCCCGGATGCCTGCTGTCGGTCGTAGTGGATCTTCGGAGTGCGGTAGAAGCCCGTGGCGGACAGCGAGACCCTGCCGAGCCAGGCCTCCTTCGCCGCCTGTCCGAACCCGAGAGTCTGGCCTCCCACATGCACCCGGTCATCCAGGAATGCAATTTCCGATTCCTCGGTGCCGTATTTTTCGGCAAGGAACGACACCATCCTCCGACGGATGGTACGCGCCGCGTCCAGTGCCGCCATGCCGTTGATGTCGGTGCCGGACGATGCCGCAGTGGGCGAGGTGTTGGGCACCTTGTCCGTGCGGGTGGCGGTCACCGAGATGCGGTCCGGGCTGACCCGGAATTCTTCCGCCACAATCTGCCGCACCTTCGTCATCAGCCCCTGCCCCATTTCGGTGCCGCCGTGGTTCAGATGGATGCTTCCGTCGGTATACACATGGACCAGGGCCCCGGCCTGGTTGAGATGGGACACGGTGAAGGAAATGCCGAACTTCACCGGGGTCATTGAGATGCCTTTCTTCAGCACTGGGCTTCGGCGATTGAATGCACGGACCTGTTCCCTGCGGGCCCGGTAGTCGGATTCGGCCTCGAGCTGGTCCAGGATGCGCGGCACCGAAAAGGATTCGATCCGCTGGTGATAGGGCGTGACGCTGCGGTCCCCGGTGTCGTAGAGATTCACCCGCCGCACATCCAGGGGGTCCCTGCCCACCCTAAAGGCGATTTCATCCATGATCGCCTCCATGGCGATCATCCCCTGGGGGCCGCCGAATCCGCGAAAGGCCGTGGCGGAAACGGTATGGGTCTTACAACGCAGCCCGTCGACCAGCACATCCGGAATGTAATAGGCGTTGTCACAATGGAACATTGCCCGGTCCACGATGGCATCGGACAGGTCCGGCGAATTTCCGCACTGCGCCGCAAGACGGTAGCGGATGGCTTCCAGCCGGCCTTCCCCGTCGTGGCAGACGTCGTAGCGGTTCAGAAAATTGTGCCGCTTGCCGGTCATGACCATGTCGTCCCTTCGCGACAGCCTGCAGGAGACGGCGCAGCCGTTGCGCAGGGCGAACACCGCGGCAATGCAGGACCAGGGCGAGCCGTGGGTTTCCTTGCCGCCGAACCCCCCGCCCATACGTCGGGTGACGACGTTGACCTTGTGCATGGGAATGCCGAGCACATCCGCCGCCAGTTTCTGGGCCTCGGTGGGATTCTGCGTGGAAGTGTGGATGGTCATGCCACCCTCCTCTTCCGGGATCGCGAGAGAGGCCTGCCCCTCGAGATAGAAGTGTTCCTGGCCGCCCACCCTGAGTTCGCCGTGAAATCGCCTGGCCGCCCCCTCGAGCACTGCCACGGCATTCCCCCGCTGCATCCGGTGCGGCGGGCGTACGTAGTACTCGTCGGCAATGGCCCGTTCAAGATCCAGCACCGGTTCCATTTCCTCGTATTCGATTTCGGCGAGGCCGACCGCCCGGCGCGCAAGTTCGTGGCTGGTCGCCAGGACGGCGAACAGGGGCTGGCCCCAAAATTCGATTTCATCGGCCACCAGCAAGGGGTCCCCGGGAAAAACCGGGCCGATATCCAGCTTGCCGGGCACATCGTCCGCCGTGATCACGTCCACCACTCCGGGCGACGCACGCACCGGGGCCAGATCCATGGTTCTCACCCGTCCCCGAACGATGGCGCTGCCGCCCACGCATGCATGGAGCTGGCCCTCCCTCGGCACCAGGTCATCGACATAGACCGCCGTGCCGGAGACGTGCCCGCGGGCACTGTCATGGGCCAGGGCCTGGCCGACCAGCCGGATTCTTTCAATGGACATCGGTCACCTTGAGGGGATATTCGGACCCCCGGTACTCCAGCAAGCAGCGGCGGAACAGGTTGCCCGCCACCGTCGCGCGGTAGGCAGCGCTGGCCCGAGCATCGTCGATGGGGCTGAATTCCCCGTCAATGGCAGCCGCGGCCACTGCCGCGGTGGATTCATCGAACGGCTTCCCGGTCATCGCCGCCTCGCAGGCCGGGGCGCGCCTGGGAATGGCCGCCATGCCGCCGACGCCGATTCGTGCGCTGCGGATCACGGCGTCATGCCCTTCATCTTCAAACACCAGGTTCACGGCGAGGCAGACCGCAGAGATATCGTCATCGATCCGCTTGCTGATCTTGTAGACGCGGAAGAACTGTCGGGGCTCCGGCAACGGCACGGAAACGCTGCGCACGAACTCTCCCCGCCCGAGTGCGGTCTCCCGGTAATCCAGGAAAAAATTATCCAGCGACAATGACCGCTGGTCGTTCCCGCGCCGCAGGGTAACCTCGGCGCCCAAGGCCAGCAGGACCGGCGGCAGGTCCCCGATGGGCGAGGCATTTGCGATGTTTCCCCCCAAGGTCCCCAGGTTGCGGACCTGGCGCGATCCGAAGCGCAGGAGGAGGTCGGTGACCGGCGGATAGTGCCCGGAAAACAGTTCCAGGCAACGGGTCAGGGAAACCGTAGCGCCCACGGTCACCCACCCGCCGCGCTTGGTCACCTGCCGGAGTTCCGCGACCCGGTCAAGAAGAATGATTCTGTCCAGGGTCCGCAGCGCCTGGGTCGCCTCGAGCGCAAGATCGGTACCCCCGCCAAGCAACCTCGCATCCGGGTATTCCAGATACGCCCGTGAGAGTTCATCCATGTCCCGGGGAATCAGGAATCCCGGGGCACCGGGCATTTCCCCCCCATTGCTCCCGACGCCGTCCCCGGACTGGATTCCGTCCAGGACCGCGCGGGTCTTCCGGGACTGGCGGTCAAACCGGTCCGGCACCCTGGCAGCGGTCGATGCCAGCGCGGCGTCGATGATGGGACGATACCCGGTGCAGCGGCACAGGTTGCCGCCGAGATGTTCATGTATGGCTTGCCGGTGCTCTGTCCCGCCGCCAAGCGGAGGCTCCTTGCCCAGCGCGAACAGGGACATGACGAATCCCGGTGTGCAGAAACCGCACTGGGATCCGTGGTGATCCACCATGGCCTGCTGCACCGGGTGCAGGGTTTCGCCGTCCGGCAGATGTTCCACGGTGATCAGCTGCCGGCCATGGAGGGCGCCGAGAAAGGTGATGCAGCTGTTGACCGAGTGGTACGCGAGCCCCTCCCCCGCCGGTTCGGCCACCACCACGGTGCAGGCGCCGCAGTCACCGGAGGCGCACCCCTCCTTGGTGCCGCAAAGGCCACGATCCTGCCTGAGCCAGTCAAGCACGGTGGTCTGGGCCCCGAAATCCGCAAGCGCAATTTCCTGGTCGTTGAGCAGAAACCGGATCACACTGGAGAAAATCCTGACTATTTGGTCAGAATTCTAGCAGACGCCCAACGCCATGCGCAACGTCGCCTCGGCGGCGGGCCGGTATCATCCCGGGCGGAGCCAGGGTCTTCTTAGGATCATAACCGTCGCAATCCCTGCCAGTCCGACCAGAAATAAACCATCTGGGCACGGTAACAGCCGACAACGCGGTGATCGTCATTCCTCGCTGGCCTCTAACGGATGAAAATCAGATGGGATTCGGGTACCATTCTGTCACGGTAGGGCCTCCTCCGATATTCGTATAACTAACTGAATTATATCGTTTTTTTTGTGGTGACCTTCTCGTCTCTTTATGTAATATCTCGACCAGATCGGGTGACCTTGGTGTTCTACCTTTTCGACTTGGAATACCTAGCGTGGCGACTTCGTACCTACATCGAGAGGAGGGATAGGCTGAAACCGGAGGCTTCTAGGCTTCTAGAGGGGACGTTAATCCGTGGCCAGTCTAAGCGGGGTGAGACACCCCAGATTACTGGATTGCCTGATGAAACGTTGGAAGTACTCTTTCCGAAGTTGTATCCCATAGCATAAACGGGCCTATGCGAAATACCAGTATGAAAGAAAATTCTAAGTATGGGTAAGAACAGTACAGTAATTCCGGCATTTTCCAAAGACTCCAAACTAAAGCGTCGTATTCGCAACCACCTACGAGCTCTTGGATTCCAAAAGAATAAAAATGGAAATTTAATTCCACCCGCTTCGACGAAAGATTCCATCAGAAAAGTCCATGCTGTTCATCGAGCCGATGTTCTGAAACGAAATGCCGATTTCGTAGCTTGTCAACTACCCAAGCTAAAACATTATTTTGCATCAGGGTATGAAATCGATCCAGGCAGAATTCAACCTAAATTAGAACTTATTCGGTCTGGCACATGGCAATCTGAGCTCTTTCGACTTGCAACACTATCCTGGTCTATTCCTGTTTCCGCAGGCTTTGGCCGTAGAATGCGATATCTAGTTTGGGATCAGCATAACGAGAAGATTATTGGCCTGATTGCATTGGGAGATCCTGTCTTCAATTTAAAGGCGCGCGACGAATATATTGGTTGGGATTCAGAAGCACGCCGACAGCGTATGGTCTACATACTAGATGCATATGTTCTTGGCGCTGTTCCCCCCTACAATTCTCTGCTCTGTGGAAAACTCGTCGCTTGCTTGGTGCGAACAGATCAGGTTCGCCGTGATTTCCAATCGAAGTATGGTCAAACGATCGGCATTATCTCGCAGGAAGCAAAACGAGCAAAATTGGTTATGGTGACGACCTCTTCAGCGCTGGGCCGGTCATCGGTATATAACCGCCTGAAGATCAATG
Organism: Gammaproteobacteria bacterium; assembly: GCA_009842505.1. Taxonomy (GTDB): domain Bacteria; phylum Pseudomonadota; class Gammaproteobacteria; order Arenicellales; family Poriferihabitantaceae; genus VYFG01. Next base: position 546 of record VYFG01000139.1, on the reverse strand, counting down.
GCGAAGAATATTTTCGTTCCATCGGCTTTACCGGCGGGTGGGGTCATTTTCACGTTCCGGATGATTTGTTCTGGGATTTGAGAGAATACCTACGAGGCATCGGCCATAAATATGTGAACAGCCACGCCTTTGGGGATGGACCAAATTGGCGACTGAGAACCATACGCGCTGCACTTGACGAGTTGGGATTCAGAGGAGATCTCTTGCGCCATGGAATTCAACGTGAAGTGTTCACCTGCAACCTCGCTACCAATGCGACAAAGATTCTTCTCGGTGAGCAAAAACGACCAATATTCAGCACAATAAAGTCTGTGGACGAAGTTAGTGAGCTTGTAAAGGAGAGATGGATAGTGCCACGAGCAGGACGGAAACCGGACTATGTTGGGTGGGATGTAGTGAATTTCGAGAATCTAATCAAAGCAGGAATATCCGCACAGATCCGTGGACTCGAATCAAAATATTGTTAAAGAAGGTGCCCCTGAATAATCGGTAGTCAAACGTTCATGTTCGCGGCCGTGAACACCCCGCCCGATGTAACTGACTGAG
>VYFG01000072.1 GCA_009842505.1 Gammaproteobacteria bacterium | reverse complement strand
TAGCCTCCGGTCAGGCAGGAACCTGCTTGGCCGGGGAATTTTGCAAGTACCTCATGTGGTCACGGTTGGACTCACTTCCGGCGCCTCGGCACCTGAGTACATGGTCGAGGATGTGATTGACCGGTTGCGTGAAATTGCCCCGGTGGAGCTGTCGACCATGGACGGAATCGAAGAGAATATCCGCTTCAAGCTCCCGGTGATGGATTTTGACCATCGAAATCCCTGAGTCCTGCTGGGCTTCCACCGAAAGAAATCGCGAGTCACTCGCTGCGCCCCACATGGGTTTGAGGTCGGGCCGGGGATAGCTCCGGCAGGTGAAGGCAGCGCAGGTTCGGACTCTGGATTGGACGCCGTTTCACGCTCAGTCCAAGTCGCCGCGAAGACCGGAATCGGCGATCAGTGATGCAGTGGCGGGGCACGTCCGGCGGTCATCACGGATCCCTCATCCGTTTGGGCGTTGGATCGGGAAAACCGGGACGGACCCGTCTGTCCATTCCGGGGTCAGGAAAATCGCCTGCCACCGGGGAGAAGGGCTTGCCAATGCAGCAACACGGCAGAATACCGAACACCACCCTACAGCGGATGGGCGGGTTATTCGGGCTACCGAGAGGACTCGCTGCAATTGCTGCAGAGTCCATAAAGCGTCAATGAGTGGTCCTGCAGGTCGAATTCATGACTTTCCGCCACCTTTTGCTGCAGTGACTCGATTTCCCGATTCACGAATTCGATCACTAGGCCGCATTTCATGCAGACCATATGATCATGGTGCGCGGCGTCATTCAACTCGAAGACCGACTTGTCTCCCTCAAACTGGTGACGGACCACTAACCCTGCTTCCACGAACTGGGCCAGAACGCGGTAGACAGTTGCGAGACCCACGGGGTCACTATCCTTCAAGACCTCGCGATAAACATCCTCCGCTGACATGTGCCGGGTAGCGCTTGCTTCCATGACCGCCAGGACCTTCAGTCTCGGTAGTGTAGTCTTCAGCCCCGCCTTGTGCAGATCATCGGTAAGGCCTTCGGTCTTTTCTTCAGAAGTGGCGGTCACTGTGTTGGGGTGTTCTGTCGGAAAGAGTGCAGCAACTCAATGCCGTCTGGTAACAACGCGAGACGGATCCTGCTGTCGGGCAGTGGAAGTATACGATCTTAACCCAAGTCAGATGCAGCCTGTGGCCGAGATATGGCGCCGATTCCTTTCGTTGCGGGAAGTTCCGGATCAGGCCAGAGCTGCTGTGATCCTGATTTCCGCCGGGGATTCATACTGCGCCACCGCATCACAAGGTAGATTGCGTGCCAGCGCATCGGAGAGACACTCCTTTGCGGACTCCAGGCAGATACCGCATCCCGTGCCGACACCCAGGCATTTGCGCAAGCATGACAGGGAGGAAACATCCCCGCGTTCCACGGCGTCCCTGATCTCGTGACTGCTGACGGACTTGCAGATGCAGACGTACATGCTCCGGAATTCGGTAATTGCAAATCGGAGTATAAATGAGAATTGATCCGCTTGCAAAGCCCACATGGCAGCTCGTCGGTCCGATATAGAAATGTCCCCTTTTTCATGAAGGGAATCAATGGTTTGAAGGTTGGAACCGGACACAGTTTGTCAAGCAGTCAAGCCCCGATGGTTTCAGGGCCTGCTCCCACCGAAGTGTTCCGTGAGCAACATCTCCAGGATCCAGATGATTCCCCATCCCGCGTCCGGCATGTTGGTCCAAACGGTGCCTGATCGCGATCGAGAGACGAACCGGGACAGCTGATCCCCGGCAAACGCCAGATGTCGCAACGTGGATACCCACCAGTTGCCGAACCGGCTTACTGGATTGTTGTCTGGTTCATGCTGAGGCCCCGGGGAGCGAACTGCCCGCCGGCAATCCGCCATCCGGGACGCAAGATGAAGATCGTCGCCCGTATTCGGCAGCGGTTCTCAGGCTTCAGCACCAGGTGTCATTTGTGACTGCTGATAATTTTGCAGTCCCACCTTGTCGATCAACTCCAACTGGGTTTCCAGCCAATCGATGTGCTCTTCTTCGGATTCCAGGATGGAATCGAACAGCTCCCTGGAAACATAATCTCCGACTTTCTCACAGTCCGCGATGGCCTCTTTCAGATCCGGATGCGCTTTCATCTCCATTTTCAGATCGCATTCCAGTATCTCCCGGGTATCCTGGCCAATCATGAGTTTTCCGAGATCCTGCAGATTCGGTAAACCTTCCAGAAAGAGAATCCGTTCAATGAGCTGGTCGGCATGTTTCATCTCGTCGACGGACTCATGGTATTCATGCTCACCCAGGGCGACCAGTCCCCAGTCCTTCAGCATCCGCGCATGGAGAAAGTACTGGTTGATGGCCGTCAGTTCGTTTTTCAGAACCTTGTTCAGGTGCTTGATGACTGTTTCATCTCCTTTCATGTTGATTTCTCTATCGTTGGGGCACGCGGCAATTCAATTGCCATTGCCATTGTTGTTGGAAAAGTTGTCAAGGGTAACAAAGACGTGAATCATTTACAACTAATTGATTTTAAAGAAAATAATATTGCTTCTGATTCTCGTTCCATCCACTGCGGCCTTCTCAGGCGCACTTCCTCAATCCAGCGCCATATCATTTCCCATATGCATCCCGGAGTGGTTTGTGTAACGTTTCCGCTCCCGGGTATGCACCAGCCCCTGTGCTTCGCGTCGATTGAATTCACCGGGTTCAAAATATGGATTTCCCCGTGGACTTATCTGTCGGCAACAGATGCTCATAGTGTCGGTCTGCCAGTAACAGGCGCCGGAATTTTACCGCCGGTCAGGCAGAACCGGCCCGCGGAAAAACCACCATGTGCTGCAGGTCCAGGCGAATCCTGATCTCTCCCCCGGGTTGGTGGGCGTGATGGCTCGGCGCATGGCACATGACCCGGGCTCCATCATTCAGCACAAGGGTGTAGAGATGGTCTGCCCCACGAAATGCACTGGATTCGACCCGGGCCGTGATGTGGCCCCGGGGATCATAGTGGATATCATCCGGCCTGAGCAAAAGATCCACCTCGGTGCCAGCGGGATAGGACACGGACATTTCCCCGGCCAGCACCCCGAAGGTGGTATGCAACTGGGTTTCATCCAGCACCCTGGCCTGTATGAAGACTCCACGCCCGATAAATTCGGCGATGAATCGATCCGCGGGCCAATGGTACAGGTTGTAACCGAAGTCCCACTGGTGCAACCGGCCGCTGTTGATGACGCCCATCAAGTCGGAAAACGCAAACGCTTCCAGCTGGTCATGGGTGACCAGGAGAGCGGTGACGCCATTTTGACGCAATACCTCGCGTATCTCACGGGCCAGCTGTTCCCTGAGTTCCAGATCCTGGCCACTGAACGGCTCATCCAGAAGCAGTAGATCGGGTCCCGGTGCGATGGCGCGGATCAATGCCACCCGTTGTTGCTGACCGCCCGACAACTCATGGGGATACATGTCCGCATACCGTTCCAGACCGACCAGCTCCAGCAGTTCGAACACGCGCCGGCGGATGGCGTCTTGACCCATCTGCCGGACACCGAAGCCCACGTTACCGAGGACGGTAAGATGGGGAAACAACGCCAGGTCCTGAAATACCATGCCGATTCTGCGGCGTTCCGGTGCCAGATGTTGGCCGGCTCCGGAAACAGTCTGGCCGCGGATCTGGATCCGGCCCTGGGAAGGCTGTTCAAAGCCGGCTATGGCACGAAGAAGGGTGGTTTTTCCGCAACCGCTGGGACCAAGCAAGCTGCCGATTTCGCCGTCTTCCAGGGAAAAACTCACGTTGTCAACAACCCGGGACCCTCCGAGCTCAACGCTGACACCGCTGATTTCCAGATGATTTGGGGACTTCGTATTCATATGGGCCGGGTACCGGCCCGCGATCTGCTGATGGCCCCGCTCAGCAGAATCACGGGGATGATGCCCACGGCGACGATGGCGAGCGCGGCGGTTGAGGAATCCGCCAGGCGTTCGTCTGATGCAAGTTCATAGGCCCGCACTGCCAGGGTGTTGAAGTCGAACGGACGGAGAATCAGCGTGGCAGGCAACTCCTTCATCACATCCACGAATACGATCACGATGGCGGTCAGCAGGCTTCCTTTTAAAATCGGCAGGTGAATCTCACGCAGTACGGCGGCCCGGTTGCTGCCCATGGATCGGGCAGCATCATCCATGGAAGGTTTGACCTTTTCAAGCCCTGCCTCCACGGTTTGCAGGGATACCGCAAGGAAACGGACCGTATAGGCGAAAAGCAGTACGAACACGGTGCCGCTGAAAACCAGCCCAACACCCATATCGAAGTATTCCCGGGTCCAACGATTCAACGCGTTGTCCAGTGCACCGAACGGTATCAGTATACCCACAGCGATCACGGTGCCCGGTATGGCGTAACCCATGGATGACAGTCGTGAGAAAAACCGCATGGCTCTCGAAGGGTGAATGCGGTTTCCGTAACCCAGAATCAGTGCCGGCACCAGCGCCACGACAGCGGCCCCCGCCGCCAGTGCGAAACTGTGCCAGGCCAGGGTGACAAACCTGTGATCAATCATGGTCTCGTAGGTCTCCAGGGCCCAGATGATCAGCTGGATGGTCGGTATGACAAAACCGAGCAGCAACGGCAACAGGCAGGCGATGAAGGCGAGTGCGGCCCAGCCGCGGGAGAGCCTGATATCCGGCAACCGCTGGTAGCGGTTGGTGGTATGGTGAAAGTGTGCGCGGCGGCGGGACCAACGTTCCAGCAGGATCAGGGCGAACACGAAGATCAGCAGAACCGCCGAAAGCTGTGCGGCCGCCACGGCGTCGAACATGCCAAACCAGGTGCGGTAGATGCCGGTGGTGAATGTGCTGACGCCAAAATACTGCACGGTGCCGAAATCCGCCAGGGTTTCCATGAGCGCCAGGGACAGCCCGGCTACGATCGCAGGCCGTGCCAACGGAACGGCGACTTTGGAAAAACTTTTCCAGGGACTGCAGCCCAGGGTCCTGCTCACCTCCAGCACGCAGACAGACTGGCCGATGAATGCCGCCCTGGTAAGCAGGTAGACGTAGGGGTACAGCACCAGTGAAAACATGACAATGGCGCCGCCGATCGAGCGCACCTCCGGAAACCAGTACTCCCCGTACGCCAGCCCGAATACCCTGCGGATCCATCCCTGAAACGGGCCACTCACATCCAGCATCCCGGTATATGTATAGGCAATGATATAGGCCGGCATTGCCAGCGGCAGCAGCAGTAGCCAGGTCAGCAGATTCCTTCCCGGGAAGCGGTACATGCTGGTGAGCCATGCCGTGGTGATGCCGATGCTCCCCGCGCCCAGGGTAACACCCACCATCAGCCACAATGAGTTCCGGACGTACTCCGGCAGGACGGTGTCAACGAGATGCGGCCAGTTCTCGCTCGCCGGGGTAAAGAGGTAAACGCAGACGGCGCCGATGGGCACCAGTATGATGAGCGACGTCAGCGCGCCGGCGATCGCCCAGCCACCGGGCAACCGCAGCAGGCCCAGAGGATTTCCACCGGCAGGCAATGCCGCACTGCGCATCACAGGAACGCCGCAACGTTGGGGACCCCCCCTTGCGGGTCGACGCGGTAATGCCGTGCATCGGGACGGCTGGTCATGGGCAGTGCCAACACACGATCAAATGACTGGGGGCGGGTCGCGGATTATGCCTGACACGTCGCACAGCACTCAACGCCATCCGGCCCGGTCCATCAGATGCAGCGCCGCCCTGTTGTTTTCACCCAGCAGTGTCAGGTTGAGGGTATCGGCCTCGAACTCCCCCAGCCGGCGCAGCGTATCCGAAACGGGCGCCCCGGGCACAACGGGATACTCGTTGTTGACTTCGGCGTACCAGCTCTGCGACTCCGGCGCCACGAGAAATTCCAGCAGGGCTTCTGCCGCGTCCCTGTTGCGGGCATGGCGGACAATACCGGCACCGCTGACATTGACATGGGCTCCACGGCCGTCCTGGTTCGGCCAGAAGACGCCTATCTTTTCCGCGGCCGCGCGATCCTTCTCCTTGTCGCTGTTGACAAGGCGCCCGTAATAATAGGTATTGACCAGCGTAAGGTCGCATTGCCCGGCTGCCACCGCGTGCAGTTGGTCCGTATCCCCTCCACCGGGTTTGCGGGCAAAGTTCGCCACCAGACCCCGGGCCCACTGTTCCGTCCTTGCCTCACCCAGGTGCTCGATCATCGAGGCAACCAGGGACTGGTTGTAGATATTGCTCGACGAGCGTATGCAAAGGCGGCCGCGCCATTTCTCGTCCGCCAGCGCTTCATAGGTGGAAAGTTCCGCCGGGTCAACTCGGTCCCTGGCGTAGAAGATAATCCTGGCGCGGCGGGAAAGGCCGAACCACTGGCTGTCCTTGTCCCGCAGATGAAGCGGAATGGCTTCATGCAGAACGGGGTTCCCGGTCGATTGCAGGATTCCCGCGGACTTGGCGCGCTGCAGCCGGCCGGCGTCCACTGTGATGAAGACATCCGCGGGTGTCGCCTCACCCTCGATTTCAATCCGCTTCAGAAGGCCGTCCGCTTTCCCGGTAACCAGCCGGAAGCCGATTCCCGTGTCCGCCTCGAATCGTTGCAGAAGCGGGAGTATCAGCGCCTCCTTTCGCGCGGAATAGATGTTGACGACATCCTCCGCGGCCACCGGTGCGGAACCTGCAATCATCGATGCCAGCGCCAATGCCAGGGGGATGCGTGTATTAATCGATTTCATAAATGGCTCGGTTGCTTTGATATTGGTCGGTCGGCACCAGGGCGGGGTCAATGGCCTGCGCCAGCACCGGATCATTGTTCGGTGAATCACTCCCGCTCCTTCCCGGAAAGGCAGGAGATACAGGGCGTACAATGAATGCGGTTCAGCCGGGGCCGGCCCCAGCCCATAGCGTAGTTCCTGGTTTGGCTCGGAATGGCAATGGGTGCCGAAAAATCGGTCCCAGCAAGCCAACACCACGCCGAAATTCCGGTCATGATGGCGGGCATCCTCGGAATGGTGAATCTGGTGCTGCGCGGGCGACAGCAGAAAATTCTCCAGCCAGGGCCAGTAGCGGATGGGAACCTCGCTGTGGCGCAGGTTGGCTCCCAGGGCATTGAACACAAACTTGAACGCGTTGGCGCCGAGCACCATGAAAAGACTGACCCGGTCGCCAAAACCGTACACGAATATCCCGATACACAACCCCTGCACCAGGGCACCGCGCAGGGCAAACAGGATTCCCTCCACCGGGTGCGTGCGCAGAACCGTCAGGGGATTCAACCGGGTCGCGCTGTGGTGCACCTTGTGGAATGTCCACAGCAGCGGAACGGCATGCATGAGGCGGTGGACGACGTAACGGGTCAAGTCGTCCGCCACGAACAACACCAGGGTAAAGCCGGCAGCAATGGCCCAGGCCGGTGCTTCGGGAAGCAGGATTGCCCTGCCATCGAACAGGTCATGCAGCAGCGAAAAACAGAACACGGCCACAGCCGCATGACCCAACAGCCGGGGCACGATGGACCCCAGGAGGACGGTATTGATCAGGAATACCGCATAATCCGCGCGGGCACTGGCAGAACACCAGAGATCCCGCGCAAGCAGTTTCCTGCATGCACTGACGGGGCGTTCACGCCCGAGCAGGACCATCCAGATCAGCGCAATGAGGAACGCCGAGCCCAGATACCCCCAGAACAGTCTTTTTCTGGGATTGAGGAACTGCCCCGCCCAGTCGGCCAACAGCTCCTGGACAGTCAGTTCAAACATGGCCAGACATCAGGGATTGATCAGTCATTCTCCACTGCAATACTCTCTCCCAGGGATTCGATCAGGTCCTCGAGTTCTGCCGTGGCGTCATTCTTCCTGGCGCTCAGACCGAACGCCTCTGCCAGCAGCTTCTGCACCTTCAGCATATGGACCATGTAGTTACCCATGTCCTGATTGCCACCGATCACGTAATTTCCACTGGCGTCGATGCCGGTCACCTGGCCACCGCCAAGCAGTACCGGTCCGTATCCGATGAGGCGGTTCATCCTGACACCGACTTCACCCAGGTCCTTGCCCCCCGCCTCCAGCGCCATGGCGAATCCCTTCAATTCACCCCAGTGTTTTCCGTAGGCCCTGAACGCGTCATTGGCGTCACCGTCGGACTCAACGATTATTTGAAGTTTTTCCAGGTCCTTGTACACCGATCCCGCATATTTGAACGCCGCTTCCGCAATGACCTTTTCCCAATTGGTCTTGATGGTGTCGGCATAACCGATCAACTGTGCGCGCTGGGCATCTGACAGAGCCTCGCCTTCAGCATCGGAGATCAGTTTGCGACCGTCCAGGAACGCCTGGAATATGGCATGCAGATAGTTGGTGCCGCTCTTGTCCGCATCCGCGGCATAGTAGGCATGGGCATAGGTCATCTCCCGGTAGAGGTCCACCTTCCCGTCCTTGTCGTGGTCCGCAACGCCAATATCCTTCTTCTTGGCAATTCCGTAGGTCTGCTTCGCATCGAGGCCCAGGGCATGTGCCGGCGCACCGAAATAGCCGAACGCCTCGTCCCAGGAGTGCTCCTTGCCGGTGTAATGCTTGCCCTCGCTGTACGGTTCGCTGTTGGGCTTGTTGTCGGCCGACAGTTTTTCATTCAAGTAGTTGTCCACGGCCTGGTTATAGAACACGGCACCCATGGCAAATTTTGAAATCAGCTGGGGGTAGTCGTATCCGGTCAGCGGATCAAACCCGCCCTTGGCTGCGGCCGCCTTGCCGATCATGAACTCAATGACCTCGGCACCGGTCATCTTGCCGGGCCAGCCATTGACAACGCCTTTATAGGTTTTTCCCTTCAAGTCATTGCCCTTGGATATCTGATCGACTTCGGTCTGGAGGATCACGAAATCGCCCTTGGATTGCGGATCCAGAATTGCACGACCTTCTTCCTTGCCGGCGTAGTACGCCATCATTTGCGACTTGATCTCGGCAGTATTGGACCCATCACCCTGCCCGGCAAGTTTCTTGAGGGAGTTGTGGAGAACCTGGCGTGCAGCCTGGCCCGTATATGAGGTCGAATCCGACTTGTCGCCGCTATACCCCTTGACGGTGACGGGGAAGGGTCCATAGGTTTCAGCCAGCGCAGCCCCACTGATCGCAAGGAGACCGGCGACAGCAAGTACCAGGTAATTCTTTGAAGTCATGGGGTTTATTCCTGTCAGTTGCTTGATGCACATAGAATGCCAATTCATGTAATGTAAATAATAATGATTAGCATTACAATAGATTTTTGGCGATTTAATGAAAGCGCCCGGCCAGTCCGGAGGCATCTCCATCCCGCATAATCACAAAAAGGAGATTCCCGGCAGGATGGGTTCAACCCCAGTGCCATCATTCTGTCCACAGAACAGGGGCAGACAGGATGGAGCATACCGTCCATCAGTAATGCCGTAGGTTCCGCCGCAAACCGGACTGAAAGGCGGTGACCTAACTTCAGGCGAGATTCCGCTATCGACCAGGAGTGGGCGCAGGCGGATCGGGCATCGCCTGCATCAGTCACACAAGTCCGGGACGCAGAATGTGCCTGCTCCACCAAGCGTGTACGTTGGCGAACTGCTTACCATCAAGATACCGGCTGCCCTGATCTTTCACGACGATGAATCCGGCAGCATGGATATTGACCTTCCTCTTGTAATTATTAATAATAATCATTATCATTTCTATTATGATTCATATAAACCCGAAATGATCCGCGGAATGGGCATGCTGGTGGACAGGTCGAATATGGGGTTCGATATGCGTTCGTGGCGATATGTCTTCGTCGCAGACTATGGCGTCATCGGGAAAATGTATGTGGAGCCGGAGTACTCGGACCACCCGTGCCCCGGTCCGTTCGAGGTGTCCGATGCAGATCGGTTTTCAACTGTCTCTTGGACAAGCAAACATGAATCCAGATCGTGACAACAAGCAGCCTTCCTGGGCTGCGCCTCGCATGGGAAGTGCGGCTGAAGCAGGAGTCACCGACCAGTATACTGTCGCAACTGCACCACCGGCGTCGGAATCCTCCATTCTTCAATTCCTGGTGTCGGCGGCCCAGCTGGATTTCGCGGCGGTACGCCGGTGGGTGGAGCGTAAGGGCCTGCACCCTGATGCCACAGTAGGCGCCAAGCCTACGGCGGTCTGCTACGCGGCCGTCGGGGGCGATGCACGCCTGATGTCATACCTGCTCAGTAATGGAGCAAGTGTGGATATTGAGGACGGCATGGGAATGACGCCGCTGCATTACGCTGCCTTGGGCGGCGACCCGGTCTGTGTATCGATGCTGGTGGCCCATGGTGCGCGATTGAACAAGGAAACCCTTCACGGTAAGACACCCCTTGCGATATCGAGATCCCGTCCGGACACCAGCGAATGCAGCGACCTGCTTGAACGCTACGGCGCCCGCCTGACGGAGCAACCGCTAGGCCCGAGAATGTTTCACTGAGTCAACCCGGCTCCATGTGCAAGTATTGCGAATCCGCATCCGGCGGCAGACATGTTTTCGAACGCCATGAGAATGCCAAGGCGGCAAGCCCGCTCCGGGAAGGTCCCGCCTACCATCCCGCACCAGCAGGAAACAGTCGTCCGGGCCGCGTCAGAAGCCAAACTCGCCGCAGAAAGATCTGGGAACTTGATCCGGACATCCATTGTGCGGTGATCGGCACGTGTGCTCCGGTCTCCGAGTTACGCAGGATTTATCGCAAGGTCAACGGATCGCCCGCCGACGCAATCAGCGATTACCAGATACATAACCTGTTTGTCCGTTCCGCTGCCGGGGAACACGACGGTATCAAGCAGTTGCAACGATACCTTGACACCCGTTATCGCAGCACCATTCGGCGGTTCGGTAAAGTGAAAGACGCGCAGGTACTCGGAGAATTGTGGCGTTTTTCAGTCGACAGTGGTGAAGTAGCGGCAGGTTACTGGGCATTGACCACGCATCCCATGATCACCGACAGCCTCAATGCAGAGGCTTTCGGAGAAGTTCATATGCTTTCCCATCTTGCGGGCCGCACCTGGCAGCAGGAATCCAGCCGGCGCAAGGAAGCCGAATCACGGCTGCAGGAAAAACTGCAAAAATTGCGGCAGGTGGAAAGCGCACTGAACCAGGCCCGCAAGCATCTGGACCGGCAAACAACCTCCGTCGGCAGGATGGAGATGAAAATCATCCAGCAGGAGGAAACCATCTCCCGGCTGGAATCAAGAGTCCAATCCCTGATCAAGCCCCGGGAGTCCGAAACCCAGGAGAAAACCATCGCGACACTCAGGGCAAAAATCAGAAAGCTGGAACGGGCAGCAGAGGCCGGGAACTACGACAACCAACACCAAGCGCCTCAAACTGGTTTCGGGATGCCTCCAACCCCGGAAGACCTTGTGCAGGAAAATCGCTCACTCGAAGCACAACTGGCCAACCTGCTGGGTTCATGGCGCGCGACAGAACGTGAAAAATCCCCGGGCAACCCCGTGAACCTGAACGGACATTGCATCTTGTACGTGGGTGGCAAGGGTCGCGTTCGCTGTCAATTCCGCCGCCTGGTAGAGCTTCTCAACGGGAAATTCCTCTATCATGACGGCGGTCGTGAAGACAATCACCACCGGCTTCCCGCCCTGGTCAGCAGGGCGGATATTGTCCTATGTCCGATCTCCTGCGTCAGTCATAGCGCAGCCAACGAAGTGCGCAGGATCTGCCATTACCAGACCAAACCCGCCGTCTGGCTGCAGGCGCCAAGTCTCAGTGCATTCAACGCGGCGCTGGCCGAAATCGCCCATTCCGACAGTCCGGGCCCACACTCCCACTGAAGGGCGCATCCCGGGAATTTTCGGACTAGGAAGCTTAATGATGGGAATTATATACTTTAATCACAAATTGTTATTTTTCAACGGCTTAAAAACCTAGGTTTAACGCGCCAAATTTTTATTCGCCTCATAATCGCATCAAATTTCCAAACTGCCAACAGGCCGCACAAGCCCAACAGGGACAGTGCTAATACCCACCAGTTAATCACTTTCTTTTACCCACGCGCCGACGCGCCAGTCCATCGCCTGCTTCGGGGCGGTCAGTCTGCAAAGTGGCCAGTTCGTCCACGGCTTCTCCCCCGTGTTCAACGCTGCCACGTTCGAGAGTTTCCTGAAGTGGCTGCTGCGACGTCGCTCACGCAACCGGAAGATGGTGGTCGTTCTCGACAATGCACGCTACCACCACGCCAAACTCCTCAAGCCGCTGCTCGAGACCTGTCAGGCGCATCTCGAATTGTTGTTCCTGCTGCCCTTCAGCCCCCAGCTCGCGCCGATCGAGAGAGTATGGAAGCTCACCCGTCGACTGGCAACCCACAATCTCTACTTCAGCAGCCGGGCGAGTCGCTGATCGCTGTCGAGACCTGCTTTGGTCAATGGCGAAAACCGAACCGCATCCTGCAAAGACTATGTGGCATTCATTAAGACGCTGTGTTTATACGCTTGCCTTAGCCTTTAGGGTGATAACTTGAGCGGCGTTTGCATCATGGCAGATTGCGTAGGCGCAGCGAGCAAACCGTTGTTCAAGATCGGTTGTGATTCACTCGGTGACTGTTCTTCGCCGCAATAATTTAAATGATGGCGGAAGATCGTGACGCTCTCCAGTTAAGGGTAGGCTCTCATGGGAACACTCCTGTTTTGGCATTGGCTTTTGTGGTGGAGTTTGCAATGCGTCAATCATTCGAGTCACCCAGATAATGATGGATGAAACGAGCAGTTCTTTGCAAAGCATCTTTGGTTGCCAGATCGTCCGCAAAGGTACGAACGTGCGGTGGCCGGAAATCAAAACCGCGACCAACGCCCGGATAAACGATTAATGTCGGATTGCGCCCTTTCTGTTTCAAAGTTTCGATACCTTCCATAATGGAGCGTATGCGTTGATATTGTTCGTGCTCTCCGAAAAACACCAACACGGGAACTTTGAGTTCATTGATCTCTGCTGCATATCGATAAACCTGGTAGGGCTCGGGTAAATTTGGATCCTGCCAGTGTGGATATGATGAGACATAACAGGCAACGTCCTTGTCCTGTTTCTTGTGCGTAACCAGTGCCTTTAGCGTCATGTAGCCACCGCGGGTGTGCGAAACCACGCACGCTTTCTCTGTGCTCACATCATCGCGTTCTAATAGAACCTCAATGCCTCGTGCAACATCCGTCTCGGTATCGTAGTCATGCTCCAACGGGAGTTTTTCAATGAAACGCGCGTTAAAGACATCTGGGGCCAGTACGATAAAACCGCGTGCCGCCAATCGTCTAGGCATACGCAACGTCAGCTCATCCAGTCCGCGGCGACCATGCTGAAACAAGACGGCAGGGAACTTACCGGCTTGTTTAGGACGGAAAAGATAGGCAGGAACGTCGGTATCTCCATTTTGATACTCGAGTTCTTCCATGACGACATCATGATTGCTAGGTGATTCAATTATTCCGTTTTCCCACCAGTCGTCGTTCCACCAGGTCTTGTCAATATCCTGGGGATAGGTGGTTGTATTCCAGGGTTCATGATGGGCATGTGCCGGTAGAAAGAAAAGCAAGCCAGCGAGTGGAATTAAACAAACTATTTTTCTCATTTTGCTGTGTAACTGAGCCTTTCTCCAGCGGTGTGCAGGCGCACGAACCCGCC
>VYFG01000092.1 GCA_009842505.1 Gammaproteobacteria bacterium | reverse complement strand
AGCCTCCGGTCAGGCAGGAACCTGCTTGGCCGGGGAATTTTGCAAGTACCTCACGCGGTCAACATTCTCACGATTCGCCGCGCCTGCCGACGGGAAAACACCCTGGCCATGGTGTTCCCGGTGGCGGTGGCCTTCCTGCTATCAGGGGCGCTGGGAAGCTTGGTGCTTACCCTGTTTCCCCTGCCTGCCGAACTGCAACAGGGTGCCCCTTTCGTAGCCATCGGCTGGCCGATGCTGACATGGATCGTGGTGGTCTTCGCCCTCCTGACATCGGTGCTCAACTTTACCGGCAATCTATGCTTGGGCAGGGCCTACCAGACCGCTGACAGCAGCTGGCTGGCGCCGCTTGATTTCAGCTACCTGCTGTTCGCCGTCTTCTGGGGCAAGGCCCTGTTCGATACGTGGCCCACGATGAGTGCCATCGCCGGAATGGCATTCATCGGCACCGCCGGAGTCCTGACCGCATGGCGGGAGGGCCTGCACCGGAACAGGATTGCGGCAGGCCGGGCGGCAGGCCAGGCCATCTCCTGAGGCGGCGCAATGCATGCGGACACTGCTTCCGGGCCGCTTCGCCTTGAACGGCTGTTGTCGCCGGGCTCCGTCGCCGTGGTGGGCGCATCCGCCCGTCCCGGCAGTATCGCCGCAAAGACCATCTCGCTGATCCGGGAAAGCGGATTCCGGGGTGACTTGCACCTGGTCAACCCCCGTCATGCAACCCTGTTTGACCAGCCGTGCCATCCCGATCTCGCCTCCCTTCCGTCGGTCCCGGATCTCGTGGTTTACGCGATCAGCGGTCTGCCCCTGGAATCCAGTTTCGAACAGGCACTCGAACTGGGCGCAGGCGGCATTCTCGTCTACGCCGCCAATCACCTCCCCGATGACGGCACCCCGACGCTGCCGGAACGCCTGCGCAGGAAAGCCGGGGCCGCGGGGATTCCGGTGTGCGGCGGCAATTCCATGGGGTTCTACAACTATGAAAACCGGGTATTCGTCAGCTTCGACCGGCCGCCCGAACGGCCACCGGGGCATATCGCGCTGATCTCCCACTCCGGGTCCGCCATGACCTACTTGGCGAACAACGACGCCCGCTTCTGTTTCAACTACGTCATCTCGAGCGGCCAGGAAACCAACGGCACCGCGGCGGATTACATGCATTATGTCCTGGAACGGCCGTCCACGCGGGTCGTCGCATTGTTTCTTGAAACCGTGCGAGATGTGCCGGGCTTCGTCGGGGCGCTGGAAAAGGCCAGGGCCCGGGACATTCCGGTGGTCATTGCCAAGCTTGGCAGGACGGAAAAGAGCGCCGCTCATGCCTTCAGCCATTCCGGCGCAATTGCCGGAAATCACGACGCGTTCACCGCCTTGTGCCGGCGCCATGGCGCTCTTCCCGTCCGGGATCTGGACGAACTGATCGTCACGGCGCTGCTGTTCGCCCTTGAATGCCGGCCGACCACCCAAGCCATCGCGTCGATCCTGGATTCCGGCGGCATGAGAGAACAGATGATCGATCTGGCAAAGGACCACGGGGTGGAGTTTGCGGAGATATCGGCCGGGACTGCCGGGCGGATGTCGCAGCACCTGGATTCAGGGCTTGATGCGGACAACCCGCTGGACGCGATGGGCGCGCTCGGGCGAAACTCGGAAACCGTCTTTGCCGAATGCGGCAAGGCCCTGCTGGATGATCCCGCCACGGGACTCCTGACCTATGAATTCGAGTTTCGCGACGGGTTTTCGCATTACCCGGAACTCTTCCGCTCCCTCGAAACATTGCACGGCTACCGTGACAAGCCGGTCATTGCCGTCAACAGCCTGGGATTCAGCCGCATGCAGGACACCGCCGTGGACCTGTGTCATCGGGGGATCGCCTGCCTGAACGGCATAGACCTTGCCCTCCGGGGAATCCGGAACCTGCTGCACTACAGCGCCGGCAGGGCACCGGGAACGGAACCATCCGGTGTTGCCTGGACTCCGGACACGAATCGGCTGCGGCGCTGGCGCGGGGCATTGCGGCCGTACGGACCAAGGACCGAAAGCGACTGCCTTACGCTGCTGGCCGATTTCGGATTTCCGGTCATTCCCTACCGGGAGGCGAATGATCTCGAGGCCGCCCTGGCCGCGGCGGATGCCCTTGGCTACCCTGTGGTGCTGAAAACCGCCGCACCGGGCGTTATGCACAAATCCGGCGTCGGCGGCGTTGTCACGAACCTGCAAGACCCCGGAGCACTGGCCCTTGCCTACGAATCCCTGTCGGGCCGGCTGGGATCCGCCACGCTGGTGATGAGACAGGCCGCACGGGGTGCCGAGATTGCCCTCGGCATGAAGCGGGACGCCCAGTTCGGCCCTCTTGTCATGGTCGCCGCCGGCGGAACACAGGTGGAAAGCCTGGGTGATCGGGCCTTCGGACTTGCACCCCTTGGATATCCGGAAGCGCGGGAGATGTGGCGGAGCCTGGACATACATCCCCTCCTTATGGAAGCGCTCGGGGATGCCTGCCCCGGCCAGGCCGTGCTGGACGACCTGCTGGTACGGTTTTCCGTACTGGCGGGCAGCCTGTCGGATGTCATCACGGAGATGGACATCAATCCCCTCATCGTGAACGCCGACGGATTGCAGGTGGTCGACGGGCTGGTGATCGCGGGGTAGCGGTCCGCAAGGGCAATCGGCGTGGATTTGCCGCGTATCCTGCCGTGTCAGAACAGCCCCGGATTCAACGGCGAGGCCGCCGTGAGGCCGCCGTCCACCACGTAGCACTGCCCGGTGGCGAACGCGGACTGGTCGGATGCGAGCCAGACCGCCATGGCCGCGATGTCCGACGGTTGCCCGAACCGCCGCACCGGATGACGTGCCAGGGCATCGCGCGTTGCGGCTTCGGGGTCGTCCGCCAACGCAAACGCCTCATCCGCCATGCCTGTCATGATCCAGCCCGGGCAGATGACGTTGCAGCGAACGGCCGGTCCATGGTCCACGGCAATCGAGCGGGTCAGTCCATGGACGAAGCTCTTGGAGGCATTGTAGAGTGCGAGGCCGGGATCGGCGGTCCGGCCGGAAATGGAACCGATATTGATGATGGAACCGCCGGCGGACATCCGCGGAATCATGGCCCGGCAAACCAGGAACACACCCCGGGCATTCACGCCCATCAGGCGGTCCCAGTCTCCGTCTGTGGTCTCCGTCACGGTCCTGGTGATCTGCACTCCCGCGTTGTTCACCAGAATCGACAATGGCCCGAGCTCCCTTTCAGCCTGCCCGGCCAGCGCGTCCACCTGGTCCCTGCGGGAAACGTCGGTCCTGGACCAGGCCACCTCCCGTGGCAGATCTTCCGGCCGTTCACCCCTGCCGCAGGTCATCACGCGGGCACCCGAGGCCAGGAAGGCGTCGACTATTCCCCGGCCGATGCCCTGGCGCCCACCGGTCACCAATGCGGTCTTGCCGTCGAGGACGCCCCCGGTCACAGGCGCATCTGCTGGACCTGGGCTGAAAGCCCGCCATCCATGATCCAAAGCTGCCCGGATGCGTACCTCGCCTCGTTTGACGCCAGCCAGTTCACCAGGTTGGCGATATCCTCCGGCCTGCCGTAGGTTTTCATGGGATGCACGTCACGCACCGCCTGCTGCAGCGACTCGATATCACCACCGTCCCCGAAAAAGCTCTGGAGCATCGGCGTATCCACGTACCCGGGACACACCGCATTCACCCGGATGCCCTCCGGTCCGTGGTCGCAGGCCATCGCCCTGGTGAGCGCATGCACGGCGCCTTTGGTGGCGCAGTAGGCGGCAAGCCCGGGATCGGCAATGAACCCGTCGTAGGAACCGAAATTGACGATGCTGGCACCGTCGGACTTGCGCAGCAGCGGCAGGACATGCTTCGACACCAGGAACATGCCGGTCACGTTGATGGCGAAAATCCGGTTCCATTCCTCCAGCGTGGTGTCC
Source organism: Gammaproteobacteria bacterium (assembly GCA_009842505.1). GTDB lineage: Bacteria > Pseudomonadota > Gammaproteobacteria > Arenicellales > Poriferihabitantaceae > VYFG01. The sequence continues at coordinate 9,706 of VYFG01000092.1, read as the reverse complement.
TCGATGGTTTTCTCGATCTCGATGCCCGCGGCATTCACCAGAATGTCCAGCCTTGACCACCGCCGGGAGAGTCCGGCGGCCATGTCCATGACCTGGTGCTCACTGGTGATGTCGCATTGCACCTGCTCGGCCCCCTGCGACGATTCGGGCAGGGGTGAGATATCCAGGGCCACCACTTCGGCGCCTTCCCGGACAAAGCGGGTGCAGATGGCGGTGCCGATGCCGCCGGCACCGCCGGTGACCAGTGCGGTCTTCCCCTGCAACATACCGCTCATGCCGTCACCATGCGGCTGTAGGCGTCCAGTACCAGGCCATGGAAATGGTGCACCGCATGCTCGGACTTTCCGGAGCCGGTGGGATCAAACACGATCCGGCCCTGCCGGAAAGCCGATGTTCCCATACCTTTTTGGATGTTTTCCACCAGCCAGATGTCCTCTGCCTGCAGCACGGTGTCGAGATAGGTGATGGCTTCCATTTCATCCGCGTTCGGCTCAGCCGTCTCCAGGAAAAAATCGTAGGTCTCCAGGGTGCGTTCCGGGCCGGCGGGGATGATCTGCATGACGATCATGTTTCCGCGGCCTGGATAGCGCATGAAACAGGTATTCGGCCACAACCACCAGACCGCATGGTCCCTGACCGTCGCGTTGACCACGGAATAGGCGCTGTTCGCGGACTTGCCCGCCTCCGCCATGTGGCTGGAGTAGATGCCGTGGGTGGTGACCCTGTAGGTATCCATGTCCACCAGGGAACAGAAGTCCTTGTGGGCAACCGGGCAGTGATAGCACTCGAGAAAATTATCCACCACGTTCTTCCAGTTCGAATGGATTTCGTATTTCAGCCGATGGGCGAAAGTCAGTCGATCCAGGTCCGGGGCGAAATTGCGCATCTCATCCGCCAGGCCGCCGCTTTGCCGTGCAAGTGGGCCCGCGCGCGGGTCGAGGTTGACAAAGACGAACTCGCAGAATTCCTCTACCCGCACCGATTCCAGGCAGATTTCCCGTGGTTCGAAACCAATCACGTGATCGGTTTCCGGCGCCCTCACCAGGCTTCCTGCGAGGTCATAGGTCCAGCCGTGGTAAGGGCAGGTGATGAGGTTGGCCTTCCCCTCTCCCTCTAGCAGCCGCATCGCCCTGTGCTTGCAGACATTGTAGAAGGCACGCAGTTCACCCTCCCGGTCCCGAACCACTATCAAGGGGTTGCCGGCAATCTCAATCGTCAGCCACGCACCCGGTTCGCGAAGCTTCTCTGCATGACATACCCATTGCCAGCTGGTGGAGATGATGGCCGCGAGATCCACATCGTACCAGCGGGGCGCGGTGTAGGCATCGGCAAGCAGTGAAAGGGAGCGTGCGGGATCCGTATGGTAACCCTGGCTGATATGCCCGAAATCCTCTGGTGTCAGATTGGTCGACATGGCTGCACCTGAAAAATCCCGAAGATGGAATCCACGGAGGCTAACACTAAAGGCAACAAAACTCACCGGGCAAGTCGCCACCAGAACCTGTTCACGGTGAAATATCCCAGCCAGGCGGACTTGTGCCGGGTTATTTGAGTTCGTAAACCAGCACGATGCTGAAATCCCAGGAGTCTCGTTGGATGATTTCCGGGAAAGCCTTGAACTGCTCGACCTTGCCGATCGCCTCCAGCGCTGCATCATCCAGCATTGCGGCCCCGGAACTTTTCATGACAGTGACACCAAAATAGGTGCCGTCCGGGCGAACGGTGAAGCCCACGCCAACTGTTCCCTCCCGGCGCAGCCTCATGGCCCGACGGGGATAGTACTTGTTGGCCTCGATGCGCGAACGCACGTGATCCTCGTAGTCGGCTTCCGCCGCCGACAACAGCGCGGAAATCGCACCTACATCCGGCCCGGGCTGTTTCCCGTCCTCCCCGGCAACTGTCGGCCCGGGCAAGGAATCGGCCATTGGTTCGGGATCCGGCGAAATCCCGGTCTGGGCCGGTGACGGAGATATAGTGTTCTCTGATTCCACTGCTTCCGTTATCGGCTCGGGTTCGGGTTCGATCTCCGGTTCCGGTTCCGGTTCCGGTTCCGGTTCCGGTTCGGGTTCGGTCTCCGATTCCGGTTCGGGTTCGGGTTCCGATTCGGATTCAGGTGCCGTCCCCGGTTCGGGCTCGGGCGCCGGCTCCGCCGCGGCCTCCGGCGGCGTCCCAGGTTGGGGCTCCGCGCCCGGCTCCGGCTCGGACTCGGGTTCGGGATCAGGCTCGGGGGCGGGTTTCGGTTCGGACCCAGGTGCCGGTTCCGGCTCGGGCTCGGGCTCGGGCTCAGGCTCGAGCTCGGGCTCGAGCTCGGGCTCCGGTTCGGACTCGGGATCAGGCTCGGGCTCCGGTTCGGGTCCGGGTTTCAGTTCGGGCTCAGTTGCCGGTTCCGGATGCGGTTTCGGCTCAGGCTCAGGAACTGACTCCGGTTCGGATGCGGGAACCGTGGCCGAAGACACCTCGCCTTTCGCCTCTGGATCGGCGGAATCCTCCACGGACGACGTGGCGAACATGGCAAGGTCCATCGCCAGGGGCGATCCTCCGGTGGCCGGTTCCCATGCCCGGCGGTAATGCAGTACGCCGGCAAGGATGGCCCCGTGCAGCAGCAGCGATACCAGGAATCCGATCAGAACCGGTCGCATGGGAAGCGCCAGCAAGAGCAACCTGGCCGACGGATACCGGGACGGTCAATCCCCGGAATCAACCAGGATCGAGAGTTGGTTGAGCGACCTTAGCTTGAGCTGCCCAACAACGCCAGCGAATGTACCGAACGCGGCATCACGGTCCACTTTCAATACCACGGAATCCGATACCTGCAGCTTGTCCAGATATGCCCCGAGTCCCTCGATGTCAACCGGGCGGTCATCCAGGTGAAGGTCACCGTTTCGGTCCACGACAATCACCGTGGCGTCGGAAACGTCACCGGCTTCGGACGTCTCGGCCTCCGGAAGGTTCACGTCGATGCGACCGTAGTGAATGAATGACGCCGTGGTCAGCACGATGGCCAGCAACACCAGCATGATATCGATCAGCGGAACCACGTTGATGCCGTCCATCCGCTTCATTGACTCCCCCTCCTTCCCCGCCAGAGTGCCGTCAGCACCTCCACCTTCCTGAGCAGTCCGTTATAGGACCAGATGGCGGGGATGGCCACGAGCAGCCCCATTGCGGTGGCCTTGAGGGCCAGTGCAAGACCTACCAGCACCGTGCCCACTTCCACGCTGCCGCCGGCGGTACCGATATCGTAAAACGTGATCAGGATTCCCGCCACGGTACCGAGGAGACCGATATAGGGGGCATTGGCGCCGATGGTTGAGATGAGGGTAAGGTGCCGCGTCAGGTCGACGTTCAGTTCCTGTTCGCTGTCAAAGCGTCCCGTGTCCACCCGGCGATAGTAGAGATACCGTTCGACCGAGAACCAGACCATGAGAAAGCTCATCACCCCAAGAATCGTGAATACCAGCAGGTCCAGGTTCACCCGGAGAAAATCAATCACTCGCCCGACTCCATGTCTGGGGCCGCGGTATCACCCGGAGGTGTCCTGCACAGGTTGGCTCAGAATTGGCTGCAGCGTCCCGGTACCGGTTCAAGATAATGCCTGCCGAAAGCATCGATGCGGATTTTGCCTTTGAATTACTCGTCCAGGGGATGGTTCTCACCGACTATCGGGGCATCTCCCGATCACCGGAAAACCATTATAGCCCAGCGGGGGTTGCGCACCGTAGATCGACCCGGCGTCAAACCCGCATAGTATATTCAGATTCTGGTCCGGTTGGGATTTTCCGGACCGTGTCCGCCGGCATGCAGACCGTTTTCCGGGCACGGAACACCGCCCCTCGCGTCTCCCCGTTGGCCGGTGGGCGCGACCCCGTCATCGCCGTGTTCTCCTGCTATGAGCGCTCCGGTTGATGTTTCCCGAGGCCGGGCGCCCGGGTTGCTACGGCCGGTCGGGACAACCCTGCCCGCGGGGGAAGCGAGGGCGCCAGCCGGTTACCGCGTAACGGAATATCCGAGCGCGGGATGCCGGGCGGTTGCCGGCCGGCATCCGGGGATTCCTACCCGGTAAGGTATACTTCCACGCACTTTTTCTGCACTTCCCCGACTCGCCCACGACGCAGCCCGATGCAGCCCCATATGACCGACATCGCAACGCGGCTCTACAATCACACCTTCAAGCTTGATCCCATTATCCGCAGCATCCTGGACACGGATATCTACAAGCTTCTGATGCTGCAGACCATCTGGAAGGAATTCAAGGATGTCCCGGTGACATTTTCCCTCATCAACCGCAACCCGTCGGTGCGGATCGCCGATGAGGTGGACAAGGGCGAACTCATCGAGCAGCTGGACCACGCCCGTACCATCAAGCTCACCAACAAGGAATATATCTGGCTGGCCGGCAACACGTTCTACGGCAAGAAACGCCTGTTCACCGAGGAGTTTCTCAACTGGTTCATGGACTACTCGCTGCCGGAATATGACCTGCGGGTGGAGGACGGCCAGTACCGTATCGATTTCAGCGGCTCCTGGGCCGATGTCACGCTGTGGGAAATACCCTCCCTTTCGATCATCAGTGAACTGCGGGCACGCACGGCACTTTCATCCGTCGGGCGGTTTGAACTGGATGTTCTGTACGCCCGCGCGAAGGCGAAACTGTGGGAGAAGGTGGTGAGACTGAAAGCCCTGCCCGGACTCCGGATTGCTGATTTCGGAACACGCCGGCGACACGGCTTTCTCTGGCAGCGCTGGTGCATCGCGGCCATGCAGGAAGGTTTGGGGGATTCGTTCATCGGCACCAGCAACGTACTGATGGCCATGGAACTGGACCTGGATGCCATCGGCACCAATGCCCATGAGCTGCCAATGGTCCAGGCCACCCTGGCGGACAGCGACGAGGCCCTGCTGCAATCGCCGTATTCGGTGCTGCAGAGCTGGCAGAGAACCTATGACGGCAACCTGCTGATCGTCCTGCCGGACACGTTCGGCACCACCCATTTCCTGCGCAATGCCCCCGAATGGATCAGTGGCTGGAGCGGCTGCCGGATCGATTCGAAAGACCCCGTCGAAGGTGGTGAGGAACTCATCCGCTGGTGGCAGGAACGGGGACAGGACCCGAGGGAAAAACTGCTGATCTTCTCGGATGGCCTCGACGTGGACAGCATCGAGCGGACCTACCATCACTTCCACGGCCGGGTCAGGCTGGGGTTTGGCTGGGGCACGCACCTGACCAACGATTTCCGCGACTGCACACCCACCGCGAACGAACAGCTCCGCGCGCTCTCCCTGGTCTGCAAGGTTACCGGGGCCAACGGCAGGCCCACGGTGAAACTGTCCGACAACCTGTTCAAGGCATCGGGACCGCCGGAGGAAGTCGAACGCTACAAACAGCTGTTCGGCACCGAGAACGTGGGCCGTGAGGTACTCGGCGTCTGACCCGTCGGCCGCCCGTGCACGCAACGACCCGGAATGAAACCCGCACATCCGCACCCTGTACATCTGAACTCATGAAACTGCTGATCGGCGGCGCCGCCTCGATGTCCGACGTCCCCGGGCTGGATGCCTTCCCTCCCCGGGTGGATATCCATTTCGCTCCGGACGGGGACGCCCTGCGCGATGCCCTGGGCGGGACCGAAATCCTTCTGGGCTGGGAACTCCGCGGGCTTGATCTGGAGACCCACTGGGCCCGCGCTGACAACCTGCGCTGGATTCACCTGTGCCGTGCGGGCGTCGACTCGCTGCTGTTCCCCGCCCTGGTGGACAGCGACGTGGAGGTCACCAACGCCCGCGGCATCTTCGACAGGGCCATGGCGGAAACCGTGCTCGGCTACCTGCTGGCCGAGGCCAAGGGGTTCCGTGCATCCTGGGATATGCAGAAAGGGCATGTCTGGGAGTCCCGCCGTTCCGATTGCCTGGAAAACCAGTGTGCGCTGGTGGTCGGGGTCGGCAGCATCGGACACGCCGTGGGGGCATTGCTGGGGGCTGCAGGGCTCCGTGTCCAGGGCATCGGCCGCAGTGCCCGGGATCACGATCCCGTTTTCGGCCGCATACACGGATTCGGCGAACTGAAGGCACTGGCCGGGAATGCGGACTGGGTCATTGGCGTATTGCCTTCCACGGCAGAGACAAGGGGGATTTTCGACCGGGGATTCTTCTCGGCCATGAAGCACGGGGCGCGCTTCGTCAACATCGGCCGCGGCGATGCCCAGGACGAGGAGGCGCTCAGGGAGGCACTTGAAACAGGTGCCCTCGCCGGGGCCATGCTGGACGTCTTCCGCACGGAGCCCCTGCCCGTCGACAGCCCGTTGTGGGATACCCCCAACCTGTTCGTGTCGCCCCACATTTCCGGGGACTATCACGCCTTCGAGGAAGATCTCGCGCGTCAGTTCATTGATCAACTTGAACGGTACTTCAACGGACAGCCGCTGCAGAACCGGGTGGACAAGTCCATCGGATACACCGTGCGTCCCTGAGAACCGGACGCCTGCACCGGAAATTCGACATTCACGGCCGAAACCGGCCGCCCAGTGACAGGCCGTTCCGGCGCTGCGACGTATCCGGGCCAATCTCAGTATACTTCCACCTCCCGACCATCCACCGAAATCATCACGGAGTCGCACATGCCCCTAGAAATGAACCGCGAAGTCTTCATCACCTGCGCCGTCACCGGTTCCGGCGGCACCCAGGACAGGTCCGAGCATGTGCCGCGCAGCCCCAGGGAGATCGCAGATGCCGCCATCGAAGCTGCACGCGCCGGGGCCGCCATCGTGCATTGCCATGTACGGGACCCGGAGACCGGCCAGCCCGGTCGTGATGTCGGGCACTTCCGGGAAGTGACCGAGCGCATCCGGGATTCGGAGGTGGACGTGGTGGTGAACCTCACCGCCGGCATGGGCGGAGACCTGGTGCTGGGAAGCACGGACCGCCCCCTGCCCCCGGCGGACGCCGGCACCGACATGGCCAGTGCCGAGGAGCGCGTGGCCCACGTTGCCGAGTGCCGTCCGGAGATCTGCACCCTGGACTGCGGCACCATGAACTTCGCCGAGGCGGACTACATCATGGTCAATACCCCCGGCATGCTCCGGGCCATGGCCGGACTGATGCAGGAACTCGGCGTGCGGGTGGAGGTCGAAGCCTTCGAGACCGGACACCTGTGGTTCGCCAAGCAACTCGTCCGTGAGGGACTGATCGATGCGCCCGTCATGGTCCAGCTTTGCATGGGCATACCCTGGGGGGCGCCGGATGACCTCAACACCTTCCTGGCCATGGTGAACAACGTGCCCGACGACTGGGTGTTCTCCGCGTTCTCCATCAGCCGCAACGAGATGCCCTATGTCGCCGCCGCGGTTCTGGCCGGCGGCAACGTGCGCGTCGGGCTCGAGGACAACCTCTACTTGGAACGGGGCGTGCTCGCCACCAATGCCCAGCTGGTGGAGAAGGCGCGGCGAATCGTGGAGAACATGGGCGCCAGGGTCCTCGGCCCCGGAGAAGTCAGGGAAAAGCTGCAACTCACCAAGCATGCGCCGCGATGAGTGAGGCCCAGAAGGCGGCCATCATCGGCGGAGGCGTCATCGGCGGCGGCTGGACCGCCCGGTTCCTGCTGAACGGATGGGACGTGGCGGTCTACGATCCCGACCCCGACGCGGAGCGCAAGATCGGCGAGGTGCTCGCCAACGCTCGCAGGAGCCTGCCGTCCCTGTACGACTTCGCCCTGCCGGACGAGGGCAGGCTGGACCTCGTCACGAATATCAACGATGCCGTCGGCGGCGCCCGGTGGATCCAGGAAAGCGTGCCGGAACGGCTCGACGTCAAGCGCGCCGTGTACCGCGATATCCAGGCCCATGCCCCGGCGGATGCGGTACTGGCCTCCTCCACCTCGGGCTTCAAGCCGTCGGAACTCGGCGAGGGTGCTGCCCGTCCGGAGCAGATCCTGGTGGTGCATCCGTTCAATCCGGTCTATCTGCTGCCGCTGGTGGAGGTCGTGCCGTCACCGTGCACCGACGGGGCGATACGGGACCGGGCGGTGGAACTGATGCGGGGTGTCGGCATGTATCCGCTGCTCATCCGCAAGGAAATCGACGGGCACGTGAACGACAGGCTGCAGGAGGCGCTGTGGCGCGAGGCGCTCTGGCTGGTCAGCGACGGCATCGCCACGACACGGGAAATCGACGATTCCATCCGTTTCGGCTGCGGTCTTCGCTGGGCACAGATGGGCAGCTTCCAGACATTCTGGCTGGCCGGAGGCGAGGGCGGCATGCGGCATTTCATGGCCCAGTTCGGACCGGCGCTGAAATGGCCCTGGACCAAGCTGATGGACGTGCCGGAACTGACCGACACCCTGATCGACACCATCGCGGACCAGTGCGACCAGCAGTCCGGCGGCATGACGCCAAGGGAAATGGAACGGGTTCGGGACAACAATCTCGTGGGCATGATGCGGGCACTCAAGCGCACCGACTGGGGTGCCGGCGCCTCGCTCAACGAACATGACCGCAGCCTGGTTCCCGAGGGGCCGGCGGCGCCGGAACCCGTCGAAATGTTCCGCCGCCAGGTTCCCCAGAGCTGGCTTGACTACAACGGGCACATGAACGAGGCGCACTACCTGGAAGTGTTCTCCCAGGCCAACGACCGGATCATGGCGCTGGTTGGCGCGGACCAGGCATACATCGACCGGGGTCTCAGCTTCTTTACCGTGGAAACCCATATCCGGCACCTCGATGAACTCCATGCCGGGGAAGGCATCCGGGTAACGACCCAGGTGCTCCAGGGGTCCGGCAAGAGGCTGCGTGTGTTCCACCGCCTCGAGACCGATGACGGACGGCTCGCCGCCACCGGCGAGCACCTGCTCATTCATGTCAACCTGTCGTTGCGCAAGTCCTGCGAGCCGGATGAGCCGGTCCGCTCGAAACTGGCCGCATACGAGGAGGCGCACAGAAACCTGGCCCTGCCGGAAGGCGCCGGCCGGTCCATCGGATGACCTCTCCGGGGGTCCCGCAGTACCGGCAGCGTGACACCGGGACCCGGCCTTCCGTCAACCCGCACGGCCCCTGCAGCCGCCCCGGAATCCAACGTCCCCGAAACCATACCGGATCACCACCTTGACCGGCAACCGGAACCGCCACGCCTATTTCTTCCTCGTGGTCACGACCCTGTGCTTCGGCCTGAACGCCAATTTGGGGAAACTGGCCGTGGGGGAGATTTCACCGATGATGATGGTGTTGCTCAGGTGGGTGGGCACGGTGGCCCTGCTCATGGTGTTCTTCCGCCGTCGCTTTGTCCGGGACTGGCCCGTGCTGCGCCCCCACTGGCCGTTCTTGGTGGGCATGGGCGTCATGGGTCTGACCGCATTCAACGCGCTGTTTTACGTCGCCGCCCATACCACCAGCGCGCTCAACATGGGCATCCTGCAGGGCGCCATCCCGATGTTCGTTCTCACCGGGGCGGTGTTCCTGCTCAAGGCCCCGATACGCCTGATGCAGGTGGTCGGCATCACGGTCACCATGGTTGGTGTCGTCATCGCCACGGCCGGGGGCGAGTTTGCCCGTCTCGCCGCGCTGGCCTTCCAGCCGGGGGACCTGCTGATGATCGTGGCCTGCATCCTCTATTCCGCCTATTCCCTCATGCTGAGGCGCTGCCCGGCGGTGGATCACTTCTCCCTTGAGGTACTTGCAAAATTCCCCGGCCAAGCAGGTTCCTGCCTGACCGGAGGCTA
>VYFG01000018.1 GCA_009842505.1 Gammaproteobacteria bacterium | reverse complement strand
AAATCCATGGGAATGATCAAGACTGACTGAGTCGTATGTGGGGTGTTGTGAGACCCCGGACCGGTCCGGCTACCGCGCCGGCCACTACCCCCGCAGCCTGGTCACCCGCGTCGGCAAGCTGGAGTTGCGGGTGCCCCGGGACCGGGAGGGCCGCTTCTCCACCGAGCTGTTCGAACGCTACCAGCGCTCCGAGCAGGTCCTGGTGGGGGCCCTGGCGGAGATGTATGTCCAGGGGGTGTCGACGCGCAAGGTCAAGGCGATCACCGAGGAGTTGTGCGGCCACCGGGTCTCCGCCTCCACCATCTCCCGGATCAACAAGCGCCTGGACGGGGCCCTGACCGCCTTTGCCGAGCGCCGGCTCGACGAGCCCATGCCCTACCTGATCCTGGACGCCCGCTACGAGAAGGTCCGGGAGGGGGGCGTGATCCGCTCCCAGGCGGTGCTGATTGCCATCGGCATCCACTGGGACGGCCGGCGCCAGATCCTGGGGGTGGAGATGGCCAACCGGGAGTCCCGCAGCACCTGGAGGGACTTTCTCGCCGGGCTGCGGGACCGGGACCTGCACGGGGTGGAATTCGTGGTCAGCGACGATCACGACGGCCTGAGGAAGGCCATCCGGGAAGTCCTCAGGGAGGCCGCGTGGCAGCGCTGCTACGTGCATTTCCTGCGCAACGCCCTCGACCACATCCCGCGCCGGGCGGACGACGACTGCCTGCAGGAGTTGCGCTGGATGTACGACCGGCGCAACATCGACGAGGCCCGGGCCGACCTGGCCGCCTGGCTGGCCCGGTGGCAGTCCAAATACCCGAAGCTCACCGACTGGGCGGAAGAACACATCGAGGAGACCTGGACCTTCTATCGCCTGCCCCGGCAGCACCACCGGCACCTGAAGAGCACCAACATGCTGGAGCGGCTCAACGAGGAGATCCGGCGGCGGACCCGGGTGGTGCGGATCTTTCCCAACCAGGACAGCTGCCTGCGGCTGATCCGTGCCCTGGCGGTGGAGACCCATGAGGATTGGCTCGAGGCCAATCGATATCTGAATATGGATTATCTCAAGGAGCTGAAAAAGGAGCAGCTGCGGAAGGCCGCATGATTACCCGTACACCAGGCCAAATCATTTTGCACACATTGACATACACAACCGGGATGCCCGGAGGTCTATGATCTTCCTCGGCTATGCGCCGGGCGCCACAGTCTGCCGAGATTCCGCTGAACGGATGATGGCTTCCAGGGTGGCGGTTCCATGGGCTATTTGAGCCGGGGTAACCGGGAAGGCAGCGCCGCCCTGGATTTTGCCGGCGAACGCCTGCAGCGCCGAAGTGATTGTCGGCAGGCCGGGGTATGCATAGCCGGGATAATGGGTTGTCTTCCGCTCCCCTTCCACCGGCTGCACGATGAGGGTGTCGAGATCCTGTAACTCCGCCCAGCCACGGGTGCCGTACCAGATGATCCGCCACTGCATGGCGGTGGAGGTGAGCGTGGTCAGGCGGCCACCGGCATTGTTGGCAAACAGCAAGTCCGCCACGGTGCAGTCATCGAAGGACAGGCTTGTGGCAACGCGCCGGCTTGTGGCCCGAACTTCCCTGACATTTCCCATCAGATTGATCATCATGTCCAGGGCGTGGATGCCAAGTGACGTCATGCCACCGGCGGGACTCTCGTCAACACTGTCGCGCCACTGTCCCTTCGCCGCGGTCATGTTGGCGTTGAACACCCCTTCGATATGAACCGGATCCCCCAGTTCCCCCGCGGCCAGCATATCCTGCAACGCCAGCGTATTCGGCGCGAACCGGCGGTTGTGACCGATGGCCGTGGTGCATCCGCTCGATTCGAGGGCGTCCAGTGCCTTCACGGCATCGTTGCCGGTCAGGGTAAAGGGTTTTTCGCAGTAAACGTGCTTGCCGGCGTGGGCGCATTGCAGCAACTGCGAGGCGTGCTGGGTATGGGGCGTGGCGATGATCACCGCGTCGATACCGTCGCCCTTAAGGATCGGTTCGAATTCGTCGCCCAGAACCAGGTCATGCGTGGTGCAGTATTCCCGCACCTTGTCCGGGGATCGGGTGACCACGTGGCTGATCCGCAGCCGGCTCGCGGACAGCGAGGCTTCATGGAGTATCCGGCCCCAGCGGCCGAATCCGAGTATGGCGGCATTGACGGTATTCACGAAGTCTGTTCCAGTACTTCGTTGATGCATTGGTCCAGCAATCTCTGGAAACCCGCATCATTTCCCGGTGATGCGGAGCAGTGTCCCCATGGAGAGTGGTGAACGCGCATCTCCCCGGCGCGGATATGGCGTACTTCCAGCGCATTGTCTTCGGGCGGGAAATACAGGTCATCGCTGCAGGGAATGGTAATGAGCCGGGCCGTGATGGCGCCCAGGGCGCGCTCGAAGTCGCCGCCATACCGGTCATTGGCGCTGATGTCCCCGCATTGCCATGTATGCAGCATGGCAAGCAGGTCATTGGCGTCCCAGTTCAGGTGGTCCTCCTCCCAGTCCAGCAGGAGTTCTTCGTAGGTGTCGAATCCCAATTGGCGGAACAGGCCTTCCCGGAAAAACGTCTGCGAGAAGGCCCAGCCGGCATAGACCCTGCCAAAGGCGCGAAGGCCGCGCTCCGGGGGCCTGGTATATCGACCGTCGGCAAACTCGGCGTCCGCCAGCAGTGCAGCCTTGACGCCCTCCAGGAATACCCTGTTGTGGGGCGATGTCCGGGCGGATCCGCAAAACGGCACCGCGGCGCGCACCATGTCCGAGTACTGGGAAGCCCACTGGTAGCTCTGGCAGCCGCCCATGGACCAGCCCGTCACCAGGGCGAGGCGCTCGACGCCGAGTCCCTCGGTCAACAGGCGGTGCTGGCAGGCCACGTTGTCGAAGAAGGTAACCAGGGGAAAACGGTGACCGGCGCAGTCCGGGTGGGCATTGCTCGGCGAGGTTGAAATCCCGTTGCCGAACAGATTGATCGAGACGATGAAATGCCGTTCGGGATCCAGCGCGCGCCCGGGGCCGAAGAAACCCTCGTTGCGCACGTGGGTACCCGTATAGAACGTCGGCAGGAGAACCGCGTTGTCGCCGCTTTTGTTCAGCGTGCCGTAGGTCTTGTAGCCGAGCCTGGCGTCAGCCAGGCGCTCGCCGGACTGGAGCGTTACATCGCCGAGCGAATAGTAGCTGCAGTCCGTCACCGGCCGACGCCGATATCGGCGCTCGTTTCCAGGAGCGCGAGGGCGCCGGGGGTGCCGTCCAGCATCGGGCGGATATCCGGACGCTGCAGCCAGAGGAACTGGCCGTCCTGCCATAACGTCTGTCCATCGACCTGCACCGTGGGATTGAACATCGACCAGGAGATTTCGCCGGGCGGAACGTCGCCGCAGGTGTGCATGTGAAGATACCTGGGGCTGGCGAAGGAGATGGCTTCCCATTCGGCCAGTCCCCTGTCCGTGGCAAGATCGCCGTCAAACCGGGTAAAGGGATTCATCCCCGCATGCCAGGAATGAATCCGGTTGCGGTTGATGCCGAGGGTTCCGGCAACATGATCATAGTGGTCATTCGCCGCGCGCACGGATTCGATGGGACCGGCGAATCCGGTAAGTTCGCCATCGGATACCTCGGCGACAATGGTCTCATCCAGCATCAGGTACGCATTGTCGACCTTGGGAGCGCCCCCCGGCATGAGCCAGCGCGACAATGCGACCCGGCCATCCGCCGTGCCGCAGGGAGCCGGCCGGAATGTGGTTACCGGAAAGAGATTCATCGAGAATTCACCCTCACTCTCTTTATCCCAGGCAAACCCACCCTTGATGTCCGTGCCGAGCGGGCATCGTATGCGCCACTCCCGTGCAGCGAAGAGCTCTGATTCAAACCGCTCCAGGAGGGAGTGAAAGAGCCGGTTGCACGTCCCTGCAAACGCGGACCCCAGCATGTCAAGGCTGCGTACGTAACAGATGGTCTTGCTGCAGGGCGCCTCGAGGTCGGTGAATCGGCAGTAATCACCGAGCCGGCTGAGAAACAGGGTATGGTCGACCTCCTGCATCATCTGCAGAATGTCCCGGGGAAAGTCCCCCGGATCCGCGATCAGCGCCGGGGACCGCCGCACCGAAGTGACCCCATGGAATCCGGCGCGCTGCACGATGAAGTCCGCGAACCGTTTCTCGAAAAGCGTACAGTCATCGGGTTCCTCCACCACGAGCATCCGTTGGTTCGGGCCGACGCCCATGGAGTCGAGAAGCAGGTTGTCCGCACCGGCGGTCAGGTTGTCCATGGCCGCCATCACTGCGCGTGGGGTCGTTCCGATGGCAGGCTGGAGGCCGCCGTGAATTCCAGGTAGTCGTTGCGAAAGGCCCTGGCGGCCTCGGCCAGGATTTCCTCCCCAAGCGCCTTGCTCGCCATGGCCGGGTCGGAACCGACGCAGCCGTCGGGAAACGCCTCCCTGTGACGCCTGGCGTCCTGGTGATTGTCACCGGCGTGCTCCCGTATTTCCGCGGGGTCGAGTGCCCTGAACGCCGCTTCGCTGCGGGCGGGCCGCGACTCGCTGGCGGCCAGGGTAATGGCGATTTCACTGGGTGTGGCATGGATACCCTCGCGGTCACCGAACATCCGCTGGCGCAAGGCGTCCACGCCCGGCAGCTCCCACCAGCTGCGCAGGCGGAAGTCGAGTCCGCCGGCCGCACTCTGGCCGGTGCTCACGGCATGATAAAGGTCATGGATTGCGCAGCGCACGGGCGCGATGTTCGCGCCGTGTCCGTTGAGAAAATAGAACCGGCGGAATCCGCCGGTCGCCAGCGAGTTCACGACATCCTTCACCAGTTCGATCAGCGTGGTGCTGCGCACCGATATGCTGCCGGCGAATCCCAGGTTGAACTGCGCCGGGGCATAGGACATCACCGGCGCCACCAGGATGTCGTCACGCGACTCTGCGGCGCTTTCGGCAATGGCCCTGGCGCAGATCGAGTCGGTTCCGAAGTATCCTGTAGGCCCATGCTGCTCGGTGGAACCCAGCGGAATGACGATGCCATCGTGGGCTTCCAGGTAATCCCGGACCTGTGGCCAGGTGGCATGGGCCAGATGCATCCCCGGTTCGCCTGGTCAGTTTCCGGGCGAACCGGGAAGGTGGGCCGGGGTCAGTCCTGACCCTGAATGCCCCATTTCTCGTTCAGGGACTTGAAGTAGCCGCCCTCATGCTTGATCCGCATCCAGTTGTTGAGAAAGCCAAGCCAGACGTGGTCCGACTGTGGCGCGATGAATGACAGCGGCAGGCTGTTGGCCACCTTCTGGAATGGAATGGCAAGGGTTTCGTGGGTGCTGGAAAGCTTGCCGGCCTCCAGGATGCTGGAAACGGTCACGTCCACCCGACCGGCCAGGAGTTCCTGCCAGTCACGGGCCGGGGACTCCACTTCCTTGACCTTGGCGTTGGGCAGTCTCAGCTTGACGAAGTCGGCGAAGGAGGTGCCCAGGTTGTAGCCGACGGTGACGTCTGGCTGGTTGATATCGTCCCAGGACTTGAACCGATCGGCGATCTCTCCACGGGTCAGCGGCAGGTAACCGGTGCGGCCCCAGGGAATGGTGTAACCGGCGGCCTTGGCCCGGGTGACCGTCATGGAGGTGCCGGTCATGACGATGTCGTACTTGCCGGCCACCACGCCGTTGATCAGCGTCTTCCAGTCGGTGGGAACGAATTCCACTTCCACGCCCATGTCCGTAGCCAGTTGCTTGGCGGCGTCGATCTGGTGGCCCATGTATTCCTTGGTTTCCGGATCCTTGAAGGACATCGGATTGAAATCACCGGTGGTGCCTACTCTCAGCGTTCCGCTGTCCAGTACCTTGTTCAGGATGGACTGGTCCTGGGCCAGGGTTGCAGTGGAAAGCAGCAGTGCCGCAAGGCCGGTCGCCAGGGCCACGAGTTTTCTTGGGATCATTGGTTATTCCTCTTGGTGATGGTTGGAGTCGGGCGATATTACCCGGTTGGTTGGTGGTTAAAACCTTCTGTCAGGTCGCCCCGGCGGTGCCGAATGCTTCCCGGACAAGCTGCCTGCGCTGCCCGGTGGGGAGTGCGGCGCTCTCGATGATTGCCTGGGCCACGCGATCTCCGGAATGCCGCATCAGCTGACGTTCATCCAGGCCATTGGCGTTTTCCGGCCAGGGGGCGACACTGTCCTGTATATAGGTGGCGATACCGTCCGGGCCGGCCGGCGGATAGCCGGGCGCGGCATCTTCGGACAGGCCGCGAACCTGCTTGCGCAGCAGGTGGCGCAGGCGGATGACGCCGGCGTCGGAGCTGCCGTGATGTTCCAGTGCATGCACGGCGATGGCTCGCTGCGATACCTGGGCCTCGTAGTCGCCGGGTTGCCGCTGGCGTTCCTGGTAGGGCCGCTCTTCTTCGGTCTGGCCGATGAAGTCGATCTTCTCGAGCCCCACCTGGTGGCGGTCTCCCCGGCCATTGGGGTCCAGCTCGTCGCTGAAGAAGCGCCAGCCGATGGTGCGCGTGACGAAATTGTTGCTCGGCACCATCCAGCGCAGGATGGCGCTGCGCTGGAAATACTTCTCGCACTCCGCCTCCTCGAAGATGGCGCCGGTCTGGTTGACGTTGGGCAGGATCGACTCGGTGCTGCGGACCCAGAGCATGTCGCCGACGCGCCGGGTCTGCACGTTGATCATGCCGATGGGCGTGTTGCGGTATTCGATTTCTTGGTCGACGCCGGAGGCGGCGCCGAACTGCACGCCGCTGGAGCGGGCGTGCAGGTGCAGCACATGAATCGGATCCTGGGTGTTTTCGTACACCTGCAGCCAGTTGCAGGGCGTGGTGATGACAAACGGAACGGCTTCCGTATCCGCCCTGTTCTCCGTGTCGAAGACCGGAAACGGCGGCTTCGAATCCGGCGGGCCCAGGTAGGCGAAGATGATGCCGTTGTGTTCATGGGTCGGGTAGGCGCCATGTACCACGCGCCGGCAGACGGGACTGTCCGCGGGCTCGGATCCCGCCCGGATCAGGGTGCCGTCGGTATCGTAATGCCAGCCGTGATAGCAGCAGATGATGCCTTGCTCGGCGATGATACCGTATTCCAGCGAGGCGCCGCGGTGGGAACAATGCCGATGCAGCAGTCCGAGACGACCGCTGCGGTCGCGAAACAGGACCAGCGCCTCGCCCAGGACTTCCACCGTGACGGGCAGGTCGCCGAGTTCCGAGGCGAGCGCAACCGGATGCCAGAATCTGCGCAGGTACTCGCCGCCAGGCGTACCCCGATCGACATGGGTGAGTTCCGGATCCGGCTCGCCATGGGTGGGCAGGTGGTATCCCTGGAACCCTGCAGGCCGGTGCTGGTTTTCGTTCATTTCGGGGACAATGCACCGTGGAATCGCGCTAGAATCGAACGGTACCCACAGTCGTCATCAAGGTCAAGATGATTTGAAAACGCGCGGTTTCCAAGGCCCTTTCCATATAACAAAACGGTATTGATGCTCTTGTCCGGTCGGTGGTTTGCGCAGACAGCCCACCTCAGAATCCTGCTGATTCTCGCTGTCCTGGTTCTGCTCGGCGGCTGCGCCAGTTCCCAGGAATGGGGCTGGTACGTGATCGACCCGACGCTGAAGCGGGGACGAATCAACTTGTCCTTCCTGCTATCCGGAATCCCCTGGACCATCGCCCTTACAATCTGTTGCGTCATCATCTCCAACGTGGTGGGATTCCTGGTGAGCCTGCTCGGCCTCGCCCGGGGTCGCTGGCTCAGGCTCGTCTACCGGGTCTATGTCGAGGTATTCCGTTCCATACCGCCGCTGGTGTCGATCTTCTGGGTGTACTACGGGCTGCCGATCATGATCGATATCACGCTGTCGCCCTATCCCGCCGGCATGCTGGCCCTGTCCGTCTACGGGTCGGCGTTCATGGCGGAAATCTTTCGCGGCGGCGTGCAGTCCATCGAACGGGGCCAGTTCGAAACGTCCAATGCGCTCGGGCTGACCTACCTGGATACCATGCGTTACGTGATCTTTCCCCAGGCGCTCAGGCGCGCCCTGCCGGCCATCGGCAACCAGCTGGTGATCATGCTGAAGATGACATCGCTGGTATCCGTGATCGGCGTCTCCGAGGTGCTTCGCCGGGGCAACGAGCTGGCGGTCACCGAGTACCGCCCGCTGGAGATCTACACGTTCGTCGCCATTCAATACCTGCTGCTGGTGCTGATCGTTTCGGCCGGGGTCCGCCGTCTCGAGCGCAGGATGGGCGCGGATGAACGGTTGGGCGGTTCCGCCCAGACCGATCATTGACGAGGTGCGGTCATGTCCTATGCTGAGGTTCGCAACATTGACGTCACGGAAATTCCTGTCATCGACATCGCGCCGCTGTTCGGCGACGCACCGGATTTCATGGGCGTCGGCGAACAGATCCGGCGCGCCGCCACCGCCGTCGGATTCTTCTATGTATCCGGCCATTGCATCGATGAATCCCTGATGCGGCGGGCATTCGCCATGGCCCATGAGTTCTTCGCCCGGGAAGAAGCCGAGAAGGCCGGGGTGCTGGCCCGGGAATACCACCGCGGACTGCTGCCTTTCGGCGCGTCGAGAATGGAGGGTCAGGCGAAGGACGATCTCAAGGAAAGCTTTATCTGGGGAATGGACTTTGCCGCCGACAATCCCGACTTCCTGGCGGGCAATGAATTCATGCCGCCAAACCGCTGGCCGGAATTCATGCCGGAAATGCGCCCCGTGCTGCTGGACTACATGGACGCCGCCCATCGCTGCGGCAAGGCGCTGCTCAGGGCGGTCGCGGCCAGCCTCGAAATCGACCGGGACTATTTCATCGGGCGCTTCAACAGGCCCATCACCCGGGGAACCCTGATCCACTATCCGCCGCAGCCGCCGGACCTGGGCGCCGACCAGTTCGGCGTCTCGCCCCATACGGACTACGGCACGATGACCATTCTGGCGCAGGACATGAGCGGCGGGCTGCGGGTCAGGTCAAGGCAGGACGAGTGGCTGACGGCACATCCGATTCCAGGGACCCTGGTGGTCAATGTCGGCGATCTCCTGGCCCGCTGGAGCAATGACCGGTTCCAGTCGACTCCGCACGCGGTGGTGAATACTTCCGGCGGGGAGCGTTTTTCCATCGCCATCGCCATGGATCCGGACTGGGACACCCTGATCAGCCCGGTAACCGTGGACAATGAGGCGCCCCTGTATGAGGACGTGACCTGCGGAGAGTACATCCGCGGCCGCTTCGACCGGTCGTTTTCCTATCGCAAACCCGGGGAGGCAATATGAGCGCCTGGATCGAGATGGTGCCCACGGACGCCGCCGAAGGGGAACTCAGGGAGATGTACGAACTGGTGAAGACGCCCCATGGCACGGTGGACAACGTGATGCGCGCCCACAGCCTGCGTCCCGCCACCATGAAGGGTCATGTGACGCTGTACAGGAGCGTACTGCACAATGACGCCAACGTGCTGCCGTTCTGGTTCCTGGAGGTGGTGGCTTCCTATACCAGCCTGCTGAACCGGTGCGACTACAGCTTCACCCATCACTGGACCAATGCGCGCAACCTGATGAACGACGACCCACGATCAGACCGGATCTATCAGGCGTTCGTCGACCGTCAGCCGGAGCGGGAATTTGCCGGCCGGGAACTGGCTTTCCTGCGCTACGCGGAACGGTTGACCGTGGACGTTGCGGGAATGGACAGGTCCGTGTTCGATGCCATGAAGGCCGAGGGCTGCACCGATGGTGAAATCCTCGAGGTCAACCAGGTCGTCGCGTACTTCAACTATTCCAATCGCCTGCTCAACGGGCTCGGCGTGACGACCGAGGGCGACACGGTGGGTTATTACAGGAAACCGGAATGATCCGCCTCTATGCGCTGCCGCTGAGCGTCTACTGCACCAAGGTCCGGATCGTTCTGCGCATCAAGGGCATTCCCTACGAGGAATCCCCGCCACCCGGAGGCCATTATTCGAGCGCGGATTACCAGGCCCGCATGCCGCCGGGCACGATCCCATCAATCGAGCACGACGGGTTCAAACTGTTCGACTCCGAAGCCATCGTCGAGTATCTGGAGGAGGTCTACCCGGTTCCGTCGCTGCGCGCGGAAGATCCCCGACAACGGGCACGGCAGCGCGCGATTTCCCAGTTTCACAATACCCGGGTCGAGCCGGCGGTCAGGGTGCTGTTCCCGCTGGTCAGGCAGGGGTCGGAAACGCCCGGGGAGGATCACCACGGCGACCTGCTGGACGGTTTCTTCCGGCAACTGGAGAAACTGGAACGGATCATTGATCCGGCGCCGTATGTCGGCGGTGCCAAACCCTGTCTCGCGGACTGCGCCTTTCCCGCCACGCTGCGCATGGGCCAGGATATTCTCGCCTACCTAGGCGCAGACGTTTCGTTCAGCTCCCGGCTCGACGCCTGGCTGGGTACGCTGGAGGGTCATGCCGTGATCGGCGAGGAGGTGGCCGCCAACCGTGCGGCGGTCGGGGATTGGCTCAAGGGGTTTCGCCGGACCGGCTGATGACCGCAAGGGACGAGTCCGATGTCCTGGTCATCGGGGCGGGATTGTCCGGGGCGATCACCTCGTTGCGGCTGGCCCAGGCCGGCATCCGCGTTACCTGCCTGGAGCAGGGGGAATGGCAGAATCCGGAAGACTACCCCGGTGACAAGCCGACGTTCGAAGTCGCCGCCATGGGTCCATGGCATGCCAATCCGAATGTTCGCGGCAATTCCGCGGATTACCCCGTCGCCGACGACACCTCGGATATCGCTCCCATGCTGTTCAACGGCGTCGGCGGCAGCACGGTACTGTTCAGCGCCCACTGGATGCGCTTTCTGCCGTCTGATTTTCGTGTCCACTCCCTCGATGGCGTGGCGGCGGACTGGCCGTTCGATTACGGGGAACTGGCGCCGTACTATGACCGCGTGGAGCACGATATCGGTGTCTCCGGCATCGCCGGCGACCCGGCCTATCCGGACCGGCCGGAATACCCCATGCCGCCGCTGCCGATTGGTGATTGGGGCGAAAGGGTGGCGGCGGCGCATCACCGCCTGGGCTGGCATTGGTGGCCGGGCAGCAACGCCATTACCTCACGGCCCTACAACGGGCGGCGTCCGTGCGTGCAGCGGTCCACCTGCCGCGGCGGTTGCAACGAAGGCGCCAAGGGAACCGTCGACCGCACGCATTGGCCCAAGGCGCTTTCCCTGGGCGTCGACCTGAGAACGGGCGCCAGGGTATCGCGTATCGTCGTCGACCGAAACGGCCTGGCCAGGGGCGTGGTCTACCACGACGCTGGCGGGGAGGAACGGGAAGTCCGCGCGAAGGTTGTCATCCTGGCCGCCCATGCCATCGGTACCGCGCGGCTGCTGCTGATGTCCGCCTGTCCGGGCTGGCAGGACGGCGTGGCCAACCGGTCCGGCCGGGTCGGGAGAAATCTCATGATGCATCCGCTGGCCAGGGTGGTGGGGTTCTTTGACGCGGACCTGCATAGCTGGCAGGGCCATTGGGGCCAGAGCCTCTACAGTCTTGAGTTCGCGGAAACGGACCGGCGCCGGGGATTCGTTCGTGGTGCGAAATGGAACCTGGTGCCGAGCGGCGGCCCGCTGCTGGCGGCCCTGTATCCCACGGACGGGGCGCCCGGGTGGGGCGCCGGCATCCACGAGCGGGTATCACGCTGGCTCGGCCGTTCCGCGATCTGGGGAATCACCGCAGAGGATATCCCCCATCCGGACAACCGGGTCACGCTGGATGACGCACTGTCGGACGCCCACGGGAATCCGGCCCCCCGGCTGCATTACCGCGTGGATGATAATAGCCGCAGCATGCTGGCATACATGGTGGAACGTGCCCGGGAATCGTTTCTCGAGGCGGGCGCCACGGGAACGGAAGCACAGGCCCTGGCCCCCGACACCGGGTGGCATGCGCTGGGCACCTGCCGGATGGGGGATGACTCCGCCACATCGGTCGTGGACCGCTGGAACCGCAGCCATGATATACCCAATCTGTACGTGGTGGACGGCAGCACGTTCGTGACCGGCTCTTCGGTGAATCCCGCGGCGACCATCGCCGCGCTGGCGCTCCGGGCCACGGAACGGCTGCTCGACCAGCGCCGGAACCAGCGGGTGCCGATCTGATCGCCATGACTCCCCTGACGCAGGCCCAGGCAGCCAGGTTCAGCGCGCTGTGCAGCGTCATCCTGCCGGCCAGTGGTCAGATGCCGGCCGCGGGCGCCCTGGATCTGGCAGCGCGGGAACTGGGGATGGTGCGGAAATTGCGGCCTGCCTCGGAAGCGGTGCTCCTGCGGCTGCTGGCGCGGTGCCCGGAGAGCGTGACGCCGGACTGGTTCGATGACTGCGCCAGGGAGTGCCCGGAAGACTGCCGGCAGGTGGTGATTCTCGTCTGCGCCGCCTACTACCTGCACCCCGAGGTGCGGCGGTTACTGAATTATCCCGGGCAGCAGGCCCTGACGTTGCCGAGGGGCGGATTCGGCCAGGAAGAGCTGGTCATCGAGATGATGTCGGGACCGAAACGCTATCGTCCCGCGGACTGAAACCGCGGCCCGGGCCGTCATCCGGAAAGATGGCGCCTCCGCTACCGTTTCGCCACGCCGATCATGCCGTCCCGGGTGACCAGGCCGGCCAGTTCGGATTCCGCCAGGTGTCCTGTTCCGGCGGGCCGTTCCGGGAGTACGAGAAAGCGCAGTTCCGCGGTGGAGTCGTGGACCCTGACTGTCTGCTCCTCCGCCAGTGACAGACCGAATTCCGCCAGTACCGCGCGGGGCTCCCGCACCACCCTTGCGCGGTACTCCCTGTCCCTGTACCAGGCCGGGGGACGTCCCAGCAGGGCCCGGGGATAGCAGGAGCAAAGTGTACACACCACGACGTTGTGGGTTTCCGGCGTGTTTTCCAGTACCCGCAGCTGCGCGGTTCCCGGGTCCATCCCGATGTCCGCGATTGCGGCGTTGGCATCGTTGAGCAGTCGCCGCCTGAAATCGGCGTCGATCCAGGATCGGGCCACCACCCGGGCGCCATGGGTGGAAGGGTCCACCGAATCGATGGACGCGATCATGTCACGGAGTTCCGCCTCGGTATACAGGCCGCGCTCGATCAGCAGTTCGTTCAGCGCCAGGTCCAGAAACCGGTGCCGGGTCTGCGGCGGCGGATGATCCGGCCGGGGCGGCGAATGGGAATGGTCTCTGGCCATGCCGGGCAGGCGTCAGGTTTCAGGCCGCACCGGATCGGGACCGTCGGCGGGCGCGAGCCAGTGCTGGTGGACCTCGATCTCCAGGGTGTCATGCGACGGCCCTTCATAGCGCGGCCAGAGCGACGTCTGATCCAGCCGCACGCGATAGACCGGCACCCTGGCCGGCGCGGCATGGCCAAGGGCTGCTTCTTCCGGCACCGCTTCCGGCCCGAGCACTTCGGTGACCACGCCGACCCGATCCATGACGTAGCCGGGAACACGGTGATGGCCGGCGACATCGCGGCGCAATATCCTGACGGTGTCTCCCGCATGAAAACTCATGACGCCTTCTCCGCCAGGTGCCGGATGCGGGCATCCAGTTCCTCCCGGGTCACCAGTTTCCGGCGGACCGCGATTTCCGCCGCGACGATCGCCCAACGTTCATAGTATCCGAGCTGTTCGTACTCTTCCGGGGTCAAGGCCTCGATGCCGGCGCGCAACTCGGCCCAGTCCGAAATCACGCCCTTGGTGCGCATCAGGTTGACCATGGCGTCGATGCGCTGTTCCCGGAACGGGATTTCATGGGGTGCCTGATCCACGGGCCCGGCGGGAGAACCGCCAAGATCATGGGGGCGGGACTGGGGGACATTCATGGAATGATTATTGGCTTGGTTTCCCGGCAATGCAAGGTGCTCCGGAATTCTGCGGCGCGCATTGTTTCCCGTCCGGACAACAGGCAAAATCCATCCGCACTTCCCCACCGGATCGAGCATGGCGGTCAGAGAGATATTGCAGATCGGGCATCCCGTCCTGGCGTCCCGCGCCGAGGAGGTGGCGCCGGATGCCATCGCCAGTCCCGAGGTGCAGGGCTGGGTGGATGACCTGATCGACACGATGCGCCATGCCCACGGCGCCGGCATCGCCGCCAACCAGGTGGGCATTCCCTACCGGCTGTTTACGGTGGAGGTCGGAGACAATCCCCGCTACCCCTACAAGCCACGGATTCCGCTGACGGTCCTGATCAACCCGGAGATCCGTTTCCTGTCGGACAGAACCTATGACGGCAACGAGGGCTGTCTGTCGGTACCCAACCTGCGAGGTACCGTGGCCCGGCACCTGGAGATCGGCGTCAGCGGCTACAACCGGGAGGGCGAACCCGTGTCGTTCGAAGTCAGGGGGTATTCGGCCGGCACCTGGCAGCACGAGCTGGACCACCTTGACGGCATCCTGTTTCCGCATCGGGTCACCGACCCCAGGACGTTCTGTTCCTGGTCCGTGTTTGTTGAATACCACCAGCCGGCGTTTGCCGAGTATGTCCGCGGCCTGGTGGCGGAATGGGGCGCCTGATGCCGTCGTCGCTGGTCGTTGGCGTCACCCACCTGGTCCAGCCGCCGTTCAAGCCGGAAATGGCGGCCCTTGGCAGCGATATCGAGGTGGTCCATTTCAACACCCGGGACGAAGCGGAGTTCGACCCCGGGGAACTGCAGCGGCTCGACGTCTTCCTGGTCTGGACGCCGCGCATCACCACGGCCACCATCGACCGGCTGAAGAACTGCCGGATTCTCGTCCGTTACGGCGTCGGCTACGACAAGATCGACCGGCAGGCCCTGTCCCGGGCCGGAATCGCGTTTTCCAACAACCCGGAATACGGCCCGGAGGACGTGGCGGACACCGCCATGGCCATGCTGCTGGGGCTGCAACGGAAAATCCACGAGCACGACTGGGCCGCACGCTTCTACCGGGACAGTTGGCAGGAAAACCATCTCAGTCCCGTGCACCACTCGAACCGGTGCACCGTCGGCGTGGTGGGCGTGGGCCGTATCGGCATCAGCGTGATCAACCGGCTGAAGCCGTTCGGTTATCGTGTTCTTGGCTATGACCCGTACATCAGCAACGGTCTCGCCCGGGCCGTGGGCATCACCCGGATGCCGGACCTGGCGTCCCTGTTCGCAGAATGCGACATGGTGACTTTGCATTGCCCGCTGACGGAAGAAAGCCGCGGGATGATCACGCCGGAGCTGCTGACGCTGTCACGGCCGGGTCTTATCCTGGTCAATACCGCGCGGGGCCACCTGATCCAGGGGCTCGACATGATCGAGGACGGACTGAAAAGCGGCCAATTGGCCGGGGTGGGACTCGATGTCTTGCCCGAAGAGCCCCCGGCGCCCCATCCCCTGGTGGATGCCTGGCGGCGCGACGAGGACTGGTTGCGAGGTCGATTGGTGATCACGCCGCACAACGCCTTTTATTCCGATCATTCGATGGCGGAATGCCGCTTCCAGGCTGCGGAAACCGCCCGGCTGTTTCTCGCCGAGGGCGTTCATCGGAACAGCGTACCGGATTGAACCAGGTACGGAAACGTCAGGGCGGATCGTGCCGTGCGCGGAAGGTTCCGTGGTCGGCCTGGTCGGCGTCGGTGCGGGTGACCCGGCTCACCCTGGCATGGGTGGGACCCTCCCACAGCCAATTCTCCAGCGCGTCCATCGCCCGGCCGTCGCCATGGGCCTCGACCTCCACCCGGCCGTCCGGCAGGTTCCGGACCCACCCCGTCAGGCCCAGGCGTTCCGCCTGCCTGATCGTGGCGTAGCGGAACCCTACGCCCTGCACCCGGCCTTCGATGAGGTACCTGTGGCGGGCGATCACGCCGCGCCGCGGCCGCCGATCGCCCGGTTCAGCCACTCGGCGACATGTTCGCCCAGGCTGGACTCGACGTACACCTGGTAGCACCGGCCGGGTTCCAGGGGCAGGAGGACGGCACGGATCCGGGCGAACGCGCAGGCGGCGCATTGCCCGGGGCCGAAGCGGTCCGGGGACAGGTCCATGGAGACGCCCTGGCAAAGCACGTCCAGGACATCTCTGCCTTCCAGGCGGAACTCCGCGTACTGGTCGGTGACCAGCGTGGCGAGCGCATGGCAACCGCTGAATGCTCCGTTGAGCCGCGCCACCAGCGCCTCGTCGGCTGCATCCGTGGACGAATACAGCCAATGATCCGGCGACAGTCGCATCAGATGCCTGTGGCCGTCGGTGGTGCAGTGACCGGTCGCCGCCGGCAGCGCCATGCCGAGCGTCTCCGCCAGGGCAGGGCGGCCGTCCCGGTCCGACCGGATATCGATGAGGCAGCAATCCACCCCGGTCACCTGGACATCGTAGCCGCTCAAGATTTCATCCTCTCGCCCTTTGGGTCGATAAACACCGGGCGGGTGACTTCCGCCTCCACGGTGCGTTCCAGTCCGGAAATCACGATGGTTTCCCCCAGGCGCCGGCGCCCGTTCTTCAGCAGCGCCAGGCAAATGGACCGCTCGAGGTTCGGGCTGTAGCACGAAGCGGTGACATGCCCCTGGAAATCCGGCCCCGATTCGCTGCCCGGCTGGATCAGCGCACTGCCCTCGGTCGGCACGAAGGAGGTGTCTTCGGGCAGCAGGCCGACCACATGCTGACGCACAAGGGTGTCGTCCGCCAGGTCGCGGATGAGGGTGCGTTTGCCGATGAAATCCGCCTTGTCCATGTCGACCACCCAACCCATCCCGGCGTCGAACGGGTTGGTGATGTTGTCGCCTTCGCTGCCGGCAGAGATGAATCCCTTCTCGATGCGCAGCACGTTGCTGGTTTCAGAGCCCACGGGGGTGATGTCATAAGCCTCTCCGGCTTCCATCAGTGCTTCCCATACCCGCAGGGCATCCCGGCGGCGGACGTTGACCTCGAAGCTGAGTTCGCCGGTAAAGCTGACCCGCGCCATCTGGGCGTCCACCCCGGCCACCCGGCCCGTCCGCAATGCCAGGAACGGAAATTTTTCAGGGTTGAGGTCGATGTCCGTTCCGGCCCGGGTCATAACGGAGCGCGCCTTCGGGCCGCAGACGCAGATGTTCGCCCATTGGTTGGTGACCGGTGTGATGTACACCTGCCAGTGGGGAAACTCCACCTGGAGCAAGCGTTCCAGGTGCCCATGGACCTGGTCCGCGGTACCTGTTCCCGTGGACATCAGCCAGCGTTGCTCGTCCAGGCGGAACGTGACCCCGTCATCCAGCAGGCGGCCGTCCTCGAGCAGCATGAGGCCGAACCTGCCCTGGCCCGGCTCGAGCTGCCGCCAGCGGTTGGTGTACACCAGCTCCAGCAGATTCGCCACGTCCGGACCGAACAGTTCGAACTTGCCGAGAGGCGAACCGTCGTAAATACCGGCGCTCGTCCGCACCGCCTTGGCCGCGCGCCAGATGGCATCTTCATCGCTTTCGCCCGGACGCGGGTACCAGAACGGCCGGCGGTAGTTGGCCCCGGCTTCGTTCATCCGGGCGCCCTGGCGGATGTGCCACGGCGTCAGCGGTGTTCGCCGGATGGGGATGATCAGTTCACCGGTATCCATCCCGCCGATGGCGCCGAAGCTGACCGGCGCCACCGGGGGGCGGAACGTGGTGGTGCCCACATCCCCGGGGGGGCTTCCGAGCTGCGCTGCCATGTAGCCGATGACATGCGTGTTGCCGGACTTGCCCTGGTCGGTTGCCATGCCGGCGGTGGTATAGCGCTTGACGTGCTCCACCGAGGTGTAATTTTCCCTCAGCGCCAGGTCGATATCCGCCGTGGTGACATCATTCTGGAAGTCAACGAAGGTCTTGGAGCCGGCGGGACCGTGCGCCACGGACCAGTCCGCCTCGATATCCAGTGCGGGTTCACCGTCAGCGCCGAAGGCCGGCATCGTTGGTGCGTCCCGACCCAGCGCCGATACCGCCTCGTTCGCGGCATCCAGGCCCTGCTGCAGGCAGGCCGCCAGGGAAAACGCCCCCGCCGCGGCGCCGATCGTGCGCTCTGGCTGCACCGCCTCCCCGGGCACGAAGCAGGCGTTGGATCCGTCGTAGCCCGGCCTGGCGCCGGACTGGGAATGCAGTTGCACGGATGGATTCCAGCCGCCGGAAGTGCAGAGAACATCGCAGCGATGGTGCTGCGCATGGGTGCCCTGGACAGTCTGAGAGCTGACGCCGGACAGGGCGGTCCGGCCGGACACGCCGGTGATTCGCCGGCCGGTCAGTACCGGGATGCCGAGTTCCGCCGCCCGGGCAAGCAGTGACTCCGGCGGCGCGGTGCGCTGGTCCAGCAGCACGGGAATGTCCACGCCGGCCTGCCTGAGCGCGAAGGCGGCGGCATAGGCGCTGTTGTTGTTGGTGGCGACCGCCGCCGCCCGGCCCGGCCTGACGCCGTAACGGTGGCAGTAGGCTGCGGCGGCGGAGGCGAGCATCACCCCCGGCCTGTCATTGCCCGGAAAGAGCAGGGGGCGCTCCACCGCGCCGGTGGCCAGGATGACCCGGCCCGCCCGGATCCGCCACAGTCGTTCCGCGATCCAGTCCGCATCCGGATCACGCTCCACCGCGGTCAGCAGGTTGTGATCGTAGTAGCCGGCAACCAGCGACCGGCTCAGCATGAGGACGTTCGGCCGGGAATCCAGCCATGCGGCGGACTCCCGGGCCCAGACTTCCCCATCGCTGCCATCGACCGTCCGCGGCAGGTTCAGCAGGTCCCCGCCGGGACGCTCGCCGTCGTCCACCAGCATGACGCGGAGATCCGCGCTGGCCGCGGCCAGCGCGGCGGCCAGCCCGGCGGGCCCCGATCCGACGATCAGCAGATCGCAGTGGTGGTAGCGGCGTTCGTAGTGCCCCTGGTCCCGGGCAACCGGATTGTTTCCTAGGCCCGCGAAACGGCGGATGACGCGGGCATATTCCTTCCACGGGCGCCACATGAAAGTCTTGTAGTAGAACCCGGCGGGGAATAACGGTGAAAGCAGGGAATTGACCGCGCCGAGGTCGAATCCCACCGAGGGCCAGCAGTTGATGCTGCGGGCCACCAGGCCGTCGGTCAGGGGCAGCCGGGTGGCCTGTACATTGGGTTCGTCCCTGGGATGCAGCAGCTGTACCAGCGCATTGGTTTCCTCGATACCGGCGCCCATGACACCCCGGGGGCGGTGATACTTGAAACTGCGCCCGACCAGCCGCACGCCGTTGGCCAGCAGCGCTGAGGCCAGGGTGTCGCCGCGGTACCCCGTGTACTGCCGGCCGTTGAAGGTGAAATTCAGCCGGGCGTCCCGGTCGATCAGGCCGCCCCGGGGCAGCCGCATGGGCTCAGCCATCGGAACCTCCGGAACCTTCCGGCTGGCGGATGGCGTGCGCCACCGTGTGGCGCTCGATTTCGAACCAGCGTCCGCAGCCAAGGACATGCCACCAGCGCTCCCGGACCCAGCCCTTGGCGTTGGTGTTGTTGTACAGGTAGTCCTGCCAGGCGGCATCGTCCAGATCCTGGGGAGACGGCGGCCGCATGCGCTCCGCATCGCCGCCACAGACGAATTCGTGTTCGTTTCGCTCTCCGCAATACGGGCAGGGAATCAGCAGCATGTCATCGATTGGCGGATACGCCGCCCTCCGGAATCAGTTGCCCGTTGCTGAAGCGGTTCAGTTCATAGGCCGCCGCCAGCGGATGGGGTTCATCCCGGGCGATGAGGTGGGCGAAGGTCCGCGCCGCCGCCGGGGTGGTCTTGAAACCGCCGGACCCGGCAAGATCCACGTAAAAGCCCTTCAGGTCGGTGCGGGATATGACCGGACTGCCGTCGTAGACCATGTCCAGCATGCCGGCCCAGTGGCGCAGCAGCTTCAGCCGGCGGAAACTGGGGAACACCTCCAGCATCGCGGTGGTGGCGTCCTCGATGATGGGAAACGTTCCGCGCTGGGCATAGGACGGATAGGGGTCGCAGCCCTGGCCCACCACGATCTCCCCCTTGTCGGATTGCATCAGGTAGGTGCCGAAATAGCTGCGGATCACCACGATCTCGTCCAGCACCGGCTTGATGGGTTCGGATACCCAGGCCTGGAGCGGCTGGGTGACGATGGGCAGCCGGATGCCTGCCATGCCGGCGACGACGCTGCCGTGGCCCGCCACGGCCATGCCCACCTTGTCCGCATGTATGACGCCGCGGGTGGTTTCGACGCCGGTTACCCGGCCGCCTTCCCTGAGGATGCCGGTGACCTCGCAGTTCTGGATGATGTCCGCCCCGCGGGCGTCGGCGGACCGGGCGAACCCCCAGGCCACGGCGTCGTGCCGCACCATGGAGGCCCGGGGCTGGTACACCGCGCCGTGGATGGGCATGCGCATGTCTTCGGCGGGTTCGAAGATCGGGATCCGGCGCCTGACCTCGTCGAGTCCGATGACGCGGTAATCCGCACCGTAGATATGCATCGTGTTGGCCATCTGCATGGCGATGCGGTTCACCGCGGAACTCTGGATGAACGTGATCATCCCGCGTTCGTTGGTCATGGTGTTGAAATTGAGCTCGCGGCTCAGCTGCCGGTAGAGATCCAGCGAATGCTCGTGAAACGGGACGCTGGCCTCGCGAAGGAAATTCGATCGCACGGTCATGGTGTTTCGGCCGGTGTTGCCGCCGCCGATCCAGCCTTTCTCCAGTACCGCGATGTTGGTCAGGCCGTGCTCCGTGGCAAGGTAATGCGCGGTGCCGAGTCCATGTCCGCCGCCGCCGATGATGACGGCATTGTAACGGGCCTTCGGCGCCGGGCTGCGCCAGGCGCGCTGCCAGTTCCGGTGGTGGCTGAGGGCGTTGCGGGCCAGGCTGAAGATGGAATACCGCTGCATGCGCTGAAATTAGCACAGCATTAAAGACCCGTCATCCGCCGTGATGACGTATGCCGGATTGCTATATGTCGGCCGATGAACCGGCGCCGGTGCGTTCGAGATGGGCCGACCAGCGTGATTCCAGCGCCGCGGCGACATGGGCCGGGATCAAGACGCCCGAACCCTGGATGCGCCAATGCATCTCGTCAAGTGGCGGTGTGTCGAGATCGTCCACGGACAGCGGCGGGGCCGCGTCCGTATCGAGCAGCCGGGAAAATGCGATATCCACGCAGCGGCTGCTTTTTCCCTGCCTCCGTTTCTCCGGGTCCCAGTGTGGTGTAAGGTAGGCGCCGCTGACCGCGGAGCCCGAAGCAATGATCCCCCGGGGGGGTACTCCCAGCCTGATGAGGAAGACCCTGTCGCCCGGACGGATGGATTTCGACAGCATGCCCCAGGAAGTGACGGCGGGCAGGCCGGCTTCGAGGCGGCGCAGCAGTCCGGTGCGTTCCCGCCAGGGGGCGCGCCGCGGATTCCAGGCCAGAAGGTAGGTGATCATGCAGCCGTTGCGGTTGGCAGTATTCGTTGAACGATGTTAGGTGAAGAACCGGGAACGGGGGTTCTCGCCGTGGTGGCGCTTGTCGCCGGGCTGTTGCGTGGATTCACCGGTTTCGGCGGTCCCGCTTTCCTCATCGCCGTTCTGACCATTTTCTATCCGCCGATCATGATCGTGGGCAAGGTGCTGATCGTGGATTTCGCTGCCAGCACCTTCCTGTTTCACTCATGCTTTCGCCGGATTCAATGGAAGCCGACCCTCAGCCTGGTGATCCCGAGCTTGCTGGTGATGCCGGCCGGCCAATGGTTGCTGGTGGCGATGGATCCGGATGTCCTGGCCCGGGGAATCGCCGTCACGATCCTGTTGACCAGCCTGATGATGCTGGCGGGCTGGCGGTATCGAAAACGCCCCGGTCTGGTCGGCATGGTGCTCATCGGGGTCATCAGCGGCGTCATTTTCGGTGCCAGTTACATTGCCCTGGTGACCATCACGGCGGTTCTGCTGGGCCCGTGGAATCACGTGGAGGCACGCACCCTGATTGTTGCCTGGGCCTTCCTGGTGCAGATCTGGTTCACGTTCATCTCTGTCTATGCGGGAACCGTGGGGAGCAGCGACCTGCTGATCGCATTGCCCGCCGCGGTGCTGTATCTGGCCGGCACCTGGCTCGGGTCCCGCCTGTTCGGCGGGGTGGGGGAGGCGCAGTACAGGAACGTGGCATTGATCGTGCTGGCCGGTCTTGCCCTGGCGGGGCTGGTGCGATGAGAACCGGCAGCATCCCTAACCGGCCATCGCGGTCTCGAAGGGGAATCGCGAAAGCGTCACCGGGCCGGACTCCGTGACCAGAACCTGCTCTTCGAGCTTGATGCCGTCCGGACCGCCGGTTTCCCCGATATAGCTTTCCACGCAAAGAGTCATGCCCGCCTCGATCACGATATCGCCCTCACCCCGTTCTTCCAGTATTTCGAGCTGGTAGCAGTTCGGCCATTCGTCGCACAGCCCGATGCCGTGGGCGACGAAGGCGTAGCTGTTCTCCTTGTATTCAGCCGGCACGGCAAAGGCCCGCTGTGCAATCTCCTGCAGCGTCCTGCCCGGCTGCAGCAGTTCCGTGTTGTGCGCCAGTTCCTCCCTGGCAAGTGCATACATCGCCTTTTGCCGCGGGGTCGGTGTGCCCGGCCCGCAGAAGAACGTTCGCGAGATATCCGCGCAGTATCCGAATGGCCCGATAATGTCGGTGTCGAAGGCGACCACCTCTCCGGCCTGTACGGGCCGGTCCGACGCCTCTTGCAGCCAGGGATTGGTACGCGGACCCGATGTCAGCAGTCGGCATTCAAGCCACTCGCCGCCGTATTCGATATTGTTGCCTCCGAGGATGCTCCAGAGATAGTTCTCCGTAACGCCGGGACGCAGCACATCCTGCATTTTTTGCATGCCGTATTCCGTGACGGCCAGCGCCACCCGCATGCAGTCCAGTTCCTCGGCCGACTTGATGGCCCGGATCCGTTCCATGGGCTCCTGGGCCTCGCATACCGTGTAGCCCTTAGATTCCAGCGCCCGCAGCAGCGCCGGTTCGCAGTGGTCCATGGCCAGCCTGCGGCCGCCGGCGCCGTAGCTGTCTACGAGGTCCCCGATCTCACCGATCCAGCGGGCAATGTTTCCGTCGATGTCCGCACCGCCCGTGGCGCCGCGGCAGGAAATCCGGTCGCGCACCTCGCCGACCAGGCCGGAGCCCTCGGTGAGATGGCGCCAGTGCGGCTTTTCAAAGAACACCACCGGCCCATGGGCGCCGATGAAGCAGTAGCGGTCACGGAAGTGCAGGGAGAACACCGGGCTGGTGCTGGTGCCGGTGGCGTAGCGGATATTGACCGGGTCATACAGCACCACCCCGGCGAACCCGGACGCATCGATCATCTTTCGCACCTGCGCGAGGCGGTATTGCCACAGGGCCGTGATATCGATGGACCAGGATTGATCATCAATGAGATTCCGGTACAGGTTCAGCGCGGCCTGCATGCGCTGGTCCGGCGACTCGTGCGGCGCGGAGGAGGAAGGGTTTGCGGGATCGTTCATGGGGAGTTGGTTGGAAATGAGGTCCATGATAATGGTATCGTTGTCCGGATCACTTGTCTTCCGGTTTCGGCGTGACATGAATCGTATCGGCGACGCACCTGACTTTTCTCCTGCCAATGCCCGTCAGGCGGGGGAAGAGAGGGCAGTATTGCGTACCGGGAACCCGGACGTCGATTTCTCCCGGCTGGTGGAGGAGAACAACCGGCTGCAGCAGATCGTCGATGCCCTGCCGGCCATGACCGGCTACGTTGACCTCAATCAGCGCATTGTCTTCGCCAACCGGCAGCTGGAGTCCTGGTACTGCCTGAGCCGGGACGACCTGATCGGCATGTCGCTGCGGGACCTGTTCACCGACGAGCACTACCATACGGTGGAGACCCTGCTGGAGCAGGTGCTCTCCGGGAAGGAAGTCAGCCAGGAAAGCACGATCACCTATCGGGACGGCGTCTGCCGTGATGTGCATCTCAATTACATACCGGATGTGCAGGATGGTCGGGTCCTCGGCTATTTTTTCCTGGTCAGGGATATCAGTACCCGCAAGCGCGCGGAACGGGAACTGCGCCAGGCCTATGAGAAACTGGATGAACGGATCCGGCATGCCACTGCGGCCCTTGAATCCAGCAACCGCGAGCTCAGAGAGGAGATCCGCATACGCCGTGAAACCGAGGAGCAGCTGAGAGCGAACCAGGAATGGCTGGACGAGGCCCTCGAATCGATGACGGATGGCTTTCTGCTGTTCGACAGCGACGGGTGCCTGGTTGCCTCCAACTCCCGTATCGTGGACCTGTTTCCGAGTATCCGGGGCAAGCTGAATCCGGGAGTATCGTTCAGGGACCTGTTGCGCATCAGCGCCGGGTCCGGGGAGGTGCGCGAAGCCGTCGGCCGCGTGGACGAGTGGCTCGAAGAGCGCATGGCGGATTACCTGAACCAGAAGGGGTCCGTGGAGGTTCAGCTCTCCGACGGCCGATGGATCATGGCCACCGACCGGCGCACCCGGACCGGCGGCGTGGTCGGCCTCAGAACCGATATCACGGAAAGGAAGCAGGCGGAAGAAAAGATCAGGCAGCAGCAGGAGCAGATGGCGGCGGTGTTGCGCCGCGCCTCCATGGGAGAGATGGCATCGGCCCTGGCCCATGAACTCAGTCAGCCGCTGACGGCGATCACCTACTATGCCCGGGGCTCCCTCCGGCGCCTGGAAAATTGCCGGGACCGGTATCCGGAAGTGGTCGACGCCCTGGAGAAGTCCACCAGGGAGGCGGAAAGGGCAAAAGCTATCCTGAGCCATGTCGGCGAATTCGTGCGGAATTCCGTCCCGTCCGTCAACGAGCACGACATGGTCGAAATCGTGAACGCGGTGTTCGAACTCGCCGAGGCATCGTTGCGGCGAAACGGAATCAAGTGGCGCAAGAACCTGCCGAATGCCGCGGTCCTTGTACAGGTGAACCGGATCGAGATGGAGCAGGTGGTTTTCAACCTGATCCGGAACAGCATCGACTCCCTGAAACAGGCGCCTTCGCAAGATCGCTTCCTGTCAGTGAGCGTGGTCCGCGATTCGCGCACCGGATGCGAAGTCAGCGTTTCCGACAACGGGTCCGGTATCAGTGATGACATTGTCGGCAGGCTGTTCGAGCCCTATGTCACCACCAAGGACTCCGGTCTCGGCATGGGCCTGCCCATCAGCCGGACGATCGTCGAGTCCCATGGGGGCCGTTTGCGGGTGGACGAAAGCTGCACCACCGGTGCCAGGTTGATATTCAATCTGCCCGATGCCCGGATCGACGGCGCATGAAGGGTATCGTCTACATCGTGGATGACGACGCCGGGGTACGGGACAGCGTGTGCTACCTGATGGAGTCGGTGGGCCTGAAAACCCGCCTGTACGCCTCGGCCCCTGAATTCCTGGAAGGTTACGATCACACCGGTCCCGCGTGTCTTCTGCTGGACCTGCGGATGCCGGGATACAGCGGGCTTGAAACCCAGGAACTGATTCGTGCCCGGGGCATCGACATTCCGGTGATCATCATGACCGGCCACGGCGATGTTCCGGCAGCGGTCCGGGCGATGAAGCTTGGCGCCCTGGATTTCCTGGAAAAGCCCTGCAGCGACCAGGCGCTGATCGACAAGGTCCAGGGCGCGATTGAATCCGATGCCTATAACCGGAGCGAGCTCGAGGAGGTGAAAATGCTGCGGACATCCCTGTCCCGTCTCAGCGACAGGGAGCGGGAGGTCATGGCGCTGGTGGCGAGCGGCAAGTCCAACCGCGAAACCGCCCAATTGCTCAGCGTGAGTCCCAAGACCATCGAGACGCATCGGGCCAACCTGATGCGGAAGCTGGATGCGGAATCACTGGCCGACTTGGTCAGGCTTGCTATACTTGCAGGCGTGGTGGAGGGTAGAAAGCCTAATTCAGGAATGCAGTTATGAATATCGAGACCAAACCCCTGATGCCGAATTTCGGTATGGAGGTCGTTGGCGTCGACCTGTCAAGGCCGTTGTCGACGGACCAGTTTGACCAGATCCGCCGGTTGTATGACCAGCATTCGCTGTTGCTGTTCCGGGAGCAGGATCTGTCACCCGAGGACCAGGCCCGCATCAGCCACTATTTCGGCCAGCCAAAGATCGAAACCCGCAAGCAGTTCAATTTCCGCGAGTATCCCGAAGTGTCTACGGTCGGCAACATTGAGGATGATGACGGCAAGCCGCTGGCCTTCTTTGCCAGGGGAGGATTCGGATGGCATACCGACGGATCCGCCGCCTGCCACGTCGATGCCGCCACTTTGCTGTATGCGGTGGAGGTTCCCCATGAAGGCGGAGACACCCTGTTCCTGAGCACGGCGGATGCCTGGGACGCTTCCCCGCCGGAGTTGCAGGACGCCCTCAGGGACGTCAGTGCCCTGGCCAGTTTTCACGCGCACAATGATCCATTGCTCGTGAAGGATCCGGAATCCTTCATCCCCCTGACGCCCCTTGAGCGGGAGGCCCTGCCGCCGGTCTGGCATCGTGTCGTCCAGACTCATCCCGTCACCGGCCGCACGGTCTACTATCTCAATTTCAACCCGCTGGAATTGTCCGGTGTGGATTTCGAAACCGGCAAGGCGCTGCTGAAGCAGGCGCTGGAAATCGCCAGTCATCCGGATCGGGTGTATCGCCACCGGTGGACGCCGGGTGAACTGATCATCTGGGACAATCACGCCATGCTGCACAGCGGTACGCCGACATACATGTACGAATCGGACCGGCGCCTGATGCTGCGCTCCTTCGTCTACACCATGCCGACGGAACGGCCCCTGCCGAACTACGAGGAAGTCAGCAAGATCTTCTGGCCCGGCGACAATTCAATCAGCGTATCGGAAGTATTCGCCCATTGAGGCGCCGCCGCCGGCTTCGGCGGGCGTTGCCGTGCTTCAGAGCAGTCCCTTGGCGCCCAGGCTGGATCCGCCGTCGACGAACAGCGTCTGGCCGGTGACGTAGCCGTTCTCCGGCGCCATGAAGAATGCCACCGCCCGGGCGATATCCTCCACGGTAGCGATTCTTCCCATGGGGATTTTGTCTTCCTTCATCTTCCGGATATCGCTGCCCGGCGGGTTGTTGCGATTGAACAGATCCGTATCCACCGGTCCGGGTGCGACGCAGTTGGCTGAAATGCCGTATCCGGCCAGCTCCAGGGACCATGTCCGGGCGGCGCTGATCAGGGCGGCCTTTGCCGCACCATAGGCGGTCCTGGTCGAAAGGCCGAGGGCAAGTTCGCTGGAGACATTGACGATACGCCCGTAACCCTGGGCCTTCATGCCCGGAAGAGCCGCCCTGACCAGCTGGATGGCGCTGTAGAAATTCACTTCCATGACCCGGTCCACCGTATCGAGGTCGATCTCCTCCAGCAACTCGGGTCCGGGGTCCCCGACGTTGTTTACCACGCCATTGATCTCCTCCTTCCGGGGCAGTTGTTCACACACACGGGAAACGGCCGCGCGGTCGGTGAAGTCCACTTCAATGAACTCGCCCGGGAATGCATCCGCCGGGCACTGACGGCCCAGCCCGATGATGTCGTGCCCATCGCGCCTCAGCTGTTCGGCGCACGCCCTGCCGATGCCGCGGGCAGCGCCGCTGATCAGGGTTACGGGATGCGGGTTTCGTGGATTGGACACGAGATCGGTTGCGGTTTGCCAAGGTGGGATTATGCGCCAGATCCGGGTGATTGATGAAACGGTCCGGCTCAGGGTTTTCCCTGAGTGAAACCCGGGGATTACTGTATAGGACTCCGGCCCGGATCAGATTATTCTATTCCGGCTAACCGGTTGCGCCGAAGATGACGGCTAATATCAACAAACGTCCAATAGTCGGGAGAGTGTTATGAATCGGATGACACCGATAGAAGCCTATGGCGGATATCACAAAGCCATTCGGCCGGAAGAAGACGCCGAACTGACCCATGTCGGACCGGGTACGCCGTGTGGGGAGTACTTCCGTCGTTTCTGGATCCCGGTGGTGATGACCAGCGAGATTACCGATCTTCCGCTCCGCATCCGGATTCTTGGGGAAGACCTGGTGGCATTCAAGACCCGCGACGGCGAATATGGCTTGCTGCATCTGCATTGCAGCCATCGCAATGCCTCACTCGAGTTTGGCGTGGTTGAGGATTGTGGTTTGCGTTGCTGCTACCATGGATGGCTTTACGGGACAGACGGGACGGTGCTGGAGACACCGGGGGAGCCTGCCGGCAGCACGCGCAAGGACTCGGTCATGCATGGTGCCTATCCGGTCGTCGAATACCATGGCCTGCTGTTCGCCTACTTGGGACCCCCCGACAAGAAACCGGATTTTCCCCGCTTCGATACGACCATGTTGCCGGATGTGGAGTTGGTGCCGTACTGCATTCACTATCCCTGCAACTGGCTGCAGGTGTGTGAAAACACCATGGACCCATACCATACCGTCTTCCTTCATGCCCGGGTAACGGATGTGCATTTCGGATCCACCTGGGGCACGATGCCCGAAGTGGTGTTCCATCGCCGGGACGAGAAGATCTGGGCGACGCTGACGTACCGGATCGACGACATGATCTGGGTGCGCTCCCAGGAAACGGTATTGCCGTCCTTCAGCCAGGTGGGCGCTTTCTGGGAAGAGGGCAAGGACGAAAAGTACTTTGTCCGGGCCAGCATCACCAAGTGGACCATTCCCCATGATGACAGGCATTGCATGATCATTGCCTGGCGCAGCTTCGGTCCGGGGATCGACCCTGAAGGGATCCACGGGGACCGCGCGAAATGCGGCAAACAGAGCGTGGACTTTGAAGGGCAGACCGGTGTCGAGAGTTATGAGTATCGCCAGCGGCATCCCAATGACTATGAAGCCCAGGTGTCCCAGGGCCTGATCAATTCCCACGCGGCGGAAAACCTGGGCGTGACCGATGCGGGGCTGATCCAGCTCAGGCGACAGCTTCGCAAGGGAATCCGCACGGTCCAGGAAGGCGGCGACCCGTCCCCGCTGACCCGGGTCGGAGACGAATGGATGACCCATGTGCAGGACACGGTGCTGCCCATACCGCCCAAGGATGACATGGACGACAAGCAGCTGATGAAGGAGGTGACTGATGCGGTCATGGCTGTCGTGTTCGACGGTGACAGGTACAGTGGTAAGGAACGGATTGACTACATCCAGACGGAACTGAAGAAAATCCGCCAGGACCCGAGATTCACCGGTTAACGGCTAGGTCCGCCCATTCCATGAAAGTACGCTGGGAATTACTGCTGATACCGGGATTTCTGATCACGATCCTGCTCATCGTGTCTTCCCAGTATGTTTTCCTGCAGGGCAGCTTCCACCGGGATCTCGGATTGGGACGCCTGTCCGAAGCGATGAACCTCGGCAACTACTTCAAGTTCTTTTCCGACACCTTCTACCTCAATACGCTCTGGATCACGATCAAGACGTCGGCGCTTGCGACGCTGTCCACCATCCTGCTGGGCTTCCCTGTGGCCTACCTGATTGCCCGGATGCGGTCCCGCTGGGCGATGATCCTGCTGGCCGGTGTCGTGGTGGCGACGTTCGTCACCATCGTGATCAAGGTGTTCGGCCTGATCATCATCTTTTCTGCCGACGGCTGGCTGAACAGGTTTCTCCTGTGGGTCGGATTCATCGATCGGCCCTATACCATCATCGGGAACGAGGTCGGCGTGGTGGTCGGGCTGATGCACTTCACCCTCGGATTTGGGGTGCTGCTGCTCTACAGCGTGATCCAGACGATTCCCCGGTCCTACGAGGACGCAGCGCAGATTCACGGCGCCAGCCGGTGGCGGGTGCATTGGCGGATCATGCTGCCGCTCAGCCTGCCGGGCATCACCGTCGGTGCGCTGATGATCTTCAACATGAGCATGGGCGCCTTCACATCGGCGGCGCTGCTTGGTGGTGGCAGGGTCTTCACCCTGCCGGTACTGATCCAGCGGACGGTCATGATGGAGATCAAGTACGCGATGGCAGGTACGCTGGCGGCGGTGCTGCTGGTATCGGTCATCCTGATCAATCTGCTGTCCGTTTACCTGCTCAAGCGGCTGAAGGCGGCCCGGCTGGTGATCGCATGATGGAAATGCGCTCGGAAATGGCCGTGATCCAGCCCCGTGCCCGTTCCGGCCCACTGCCGAAGCGGGGACTGCCCTGGGGAAGGTGGTTTCACTGGCTGTATTGCAGCCTGTCCTACATCTTCCTGCTGTCTCCGATGATCGTGGTGATCGGCGCTTCGCTGCACGGCGGCGAGTACTACACCGCCATTAAATTCCCGCCAGAAGACCCGTCCTTTCAGTGGTATTTCAAGATTCCGGCGGCGCAGTTCCACGCTCTCGGGCTGAGCTTCCTGCTGGGAGGGGCCGCCACCCTGGGCGCCTGTCTCGTGGGCATTCCCGCAGCCCTCGGCATCGTTCGCAGCAACCTGCCGTTGAAAACACTGATCTCGGCGTTGTTCCGCGCCCCGCTGCAGATACCGGCCATCGTCACGGGCATCGCTTTTCTCCAGCTCTATTTCCTGGTGGGTGACGCCACCGGCCTCTATGCACAGGGAACGTTCCTTGGCCTGTATCTCGGGCACTTTTTCGTCGCCACACCCTATGTCATCGGCACCGTGACCGCCATCCTGCAACGCTTCGACAACCGGCTCGAGGAAGCCGCGCTCAGCCTGGGGGCCTCGCGCTGGCGGACATTCCGCCGGGTGACGCTGCCGGTGATCATGCCCGGGGTCTATGCCGGCGCGCTGTACTCCTTCATGGTGTCGTTCGG
The DNA here is from genome assembly GCA_009842505.1 of Gammaproteobacteria bacterium. GTDB lineage: Bacteria > Pseudomonadota > Gammaproteobacteria > Arenicellales > Poriferihabitantaceae > VYFG01. Next base: position 35,806 of record VYFG01000018.1, on the reverse strand, counting down.
CGACGTGCCGATATCCATTTTTCTGACTGCGCCGGGATTCACCACTTACCCGGTTGAACTGTTCTACGGACTCGAGAATGATTTTGATCCCAGCATCCTCGCGTCCGCCTCTCTTGTCATTTTCTTCTGCCTGATCGTATTACTGGGCATGCAGAAACTGGTGGGGCTGGAAGCCCTGCTGCGTTCGGGAAGCCGATGATGTGCCGGCCGACCCATCCAATGGACTCACACCAATATCTCATACACTATATGTGGAGGATCCAATGAAGTACCGTAAATCATTCATAGCAACCAGTGTCGCCATGGCTCTGGGTGTCGGCTCAGTTCTGGCCACCGGCGCATCGCTGGCCGGCGAGTTCGATGGTGTCACGCTGAAGGTGGGCACCTGGGGAGGCTCCTGGAAGGAAAACATAGTCAACGTCATCGTGCCCAAATTCGAGGCAGAGGGCGGCACGATCGAATTCGTCACCGGCAGCCCCCAGGCGAATCTGGCCAAGCTGATCGCGGGTAGGGGCAAGGCGCCCTTCGACATCATGGAAATACTGGACGCGCAGATTCAGGATTTCCGCAGCGCCGAGTTCCTTCAGCCCCTCAGCCTGGATGCGATTCCCAACAAGGCCCATCTGGAAGACTGGCAGGTGAGCGATGACACGATCGGATCCTGGTTTACCCAGGAGACCATCTGCTACAACAAGGACAAGTTTGCCGAGCTCGGCATCGAACCGCCGAAGACCTACAGCGATCTGGCCAATCCCAAGCTGGAAGGCAGGCTGTCGATTCCCGACATCACTTCCGGCGGCGGGCTGGCGAATTTCGGTGCGTTCGCCCATGCCGGAGGCGGCGATGAAGCCAACATCCAGCCCGGCCTTGACCTGGTGAAGAGCATGAATGCCCTGAAGTTCTGGTCCCGGGGAGGCGAGGTGGTCACGCAGTTTCAAAGTGGCGATGTGTATGCCGCGGTCGTCCATGCCGGTTGGTGCGTGCGCGCCAAGAATGCCGGCTCCAACGTCACCACGGTGCATCCGTACATCAACGACCAGCATACTGGCGTTCACAAGCATGGCTGGCTGGGCATCATGAAAAGCAGCGAAAACGCCGCCGCGGCCAACTGGTTCATCAATGAATACCTGGACGCCGGGTTCCAGTTCGAATTCGCCACCAAGAGCGGTGTAGTGCCGGTAAACAAGGAAGCCATCGGCAGGCTGAGCGAGGATCCGGTACTGGATGAAATGCTGCAGACCTCTTCCGAGGAAATTTCGCAGCAGCTTCGGATCGACTACTCCAAGGCCGATATTGCGGACTGGACGGATCAGTGGAACCGTTCCGTGGCGCAATAGGACCGGCTGGGCACTAAAGAATCCGAATCATCATGTCCCGCGTTCTACTTACCCGGGTTGTCAAGAAATTCGGGGACTTCACTGCCCTCAAGTCGCTGGATCTCGAGGTCAAGGAGGGTGAATTCCTCACCCTCCTTGGTCCCTCGGGTTGTGGCAAAACCACTACCCTGCGGCTGATCGCGGGGTTCCTGACACCGACCTCGGGCACGATCCTGCTCGGCGACGAGGACGTCACCAGGGTGGCGCCCCAGCACCGCGAAATCGGCATGGTGTTCCAGGACTACGCCCTTTTTCCCCACCTCACCATCAGCGACAACATCGGCTTTGGCCTGCAGGAAAGGGGATACCCCAAGGACAAGATCCGCCAGCGGGTGGACGAGTTGCTGGACCTGATCCAGTTGCCGGAAGTGCACGACCGGTACCCTTCCGAGGTCAGCGGCGGGCAGCAGCAGCGGATCGCCGTGGCCCGTGCAGTGGCCTATCCGCCCAGGGTGATGCTGATGGATGAACCCCTGGGAGCGCTTGACCTCAAGTTGCGCGAAGCGATGCAGGTGGAGCTTCGCCGGATCCAGCAGGAACTCGGTATAACCACCGTCTACGTCACCCACGACCAGACCGAGGCGATGAACATGTCCGACACCATCGTGGTGATGAATCTGGGGGAGATCGAACAGATGGGCAGCGCCGAGGAGATCTACAACCATCCAAAGACCAGTTATGTGGCGAACTTCGTCGGCCAGGTCAACACGTTGCCCGGGCGGCTCCTCGGCCGCGGCGACGGCGTCGTCACCATCGGCACGGACATCGGTGAATTCCGCTGTGCCTCGCAGGGTGAGGCGGCTGCGGGCTCGGCGGTCATGATCGCAATCCGGCCGGAGTCGATCCGCCTGATATCCGGCGCTTCCGGTGATTCCGATGCTTCCGACGGCACCGTGAACCGCGTCAGCGGAACCGTGTCGACACGGCGGTTCGCTGGCAACCTGGTCAGTATCTTGGTTTCCATGGAGGACGGCAGCACCATGACCCTGGAAGACCACCCGAGGAATCTCGATGTCCAGCCCGGGGAGCAGGTGACGCTTGCCTGGCGGGTGAGCGAATCCACGCTGCTGACGGAGTAATCCGTTACGATTGCCGTTTCACAAACGACCGAACACCAACCGCATCTTCATGACAGACAGAATTCCAGTCAATCCCGGCACCGTGGAATGGTGCGGCGACAATCCGGGCATCTATCTCAAACAGGACCCCGAAGGGGACTGGTCGTCGCTGGCGGTGTATTTCCGGGTGACGCTCTCGCCCCATGGCCGCGGCCATATCATGCTGCTGCTGGAACAGCCGGACAGCGCCGCCGGGTTTCCGGATGCCAATAACCTGTGCATCACGGACAATGACGCGTTGACGGACTACCTGCTGGATGATTTCATCCGGTACTTCCCCACGTTCAGGGGAAGGGCGGGCATCGACGGCATGAGTAGGTTGCCCATGAAGAGCAGGCGCTGTGAAGGCGACATGAAGTCGGTATACCGCGAGCTGATGTCCGCCGACGGGGTCGAATGCTGCCTGGAATGGCGCCGGCTGGGCGAGCCGTTTGCCGTGGAGGTGACGCCGAAGGACTGCGCCACCGGGGCACATGACATGTACAGCGTATTCTTCGAGGCCGGGGACGCATCCATCTCCGTCAACGGCGTATCCTTTGATGGCAGGGTCACTGACCGCCTGTTTTTCGGACAGACCATGAGCACGGCGTTTCTCGCGGTCTCCGAAACCTGGGTCAGGCCACGCTCCTGACCGCAGGTTATTGCCATGCCCCTTGAATCACCCATACATCCCGGCCGCGTCGTCTGGACCGGCGAGAACCCCGGTATCCTGCTGAAGGAGGATCCCGACGGCCCGCTGTCCGCGGTGGCCCTGTTCTTCCGCATCGCCTGGTCGCCGGCGGGAAGAGGCACGGTCCTGATGCTGTATGAAGATCCCGGCAGCGCGGCCAGTCTGCCGGATGCGGCGAATGTGCTGTTGTCGGACAACCGGGAACTGGCCGAGTTCCTGCGGCTGAACTTCATTGCCAAACTGGCGGCGTTCGCCGACGCGCCAGCGTTTTCCGCGCTGACCCACGTGGCCATTACCGAGGCCTGGCCCGAAGGGGATTCCAATTCCTGCTACCGGGAGCAGGTCCGGGCGGATGGCCTGGAGATTACCTTGACGTGGGATGACCTGGGGGCGCCGGTGGCACTGGAATTGCCGGCGGAACTGACCGGCGGCAAGGAGCACGAAGCCTACAACGTGCTGGTGGAATGCCGCCGGCCGGAGATCCGCCTTAACGGGCGCATACTGCCCGGAAAGCCGGGGCCGCGGGTGCAGGCGGGTATCGAAACCACCAGTGCCTTCCTGTATTTCTCGGAGTCGTGGATCGACCCCGCGACGGCATGACCGGGATGCTCAATGAAGCGGACAGTGCCGCGATTGCACGCCTGACCTCCGCCTCGCCCGAATGGTTCGGCATGACCACCGCCGGCGAAGCTGCGGGCTGCGAAGGCTCGACGCTGCTCCATGCCGGGCCCGCGTTCGCTTCACCGGGGGACATCACCGCGCCGATCATGAATTCCGCCCGGGTGGCCGCGGTCTTCCAGGGACTGGCGGCGGATTTCGAGGAGGCCCGCGAGCGGATACTCAAGGGGGAAATCCGGCTTGCCCCCGCCCAGGACCATGGCGTGGCGACGCCGCTGGCCTCGGTGGTTTCCGCGGACATGCCCCTGCATGCCGTCCGGGACGCCAGCCGGCCCGATGTCCGGGCATGGGCGCCCATCAATGGCGGGAACGGTCCGGCCATGCGCCTCGGACTTTGCAATGACGCGGTCCTGGCGCACCTGCGCTGGCTGAACGGGCCGTTCGCGGAACAACTGGCCGGCACTGTCGGCACGCCCCTGAACCTGGTCGATATCGCCCGGCAATCCCTTGAGCTGGGAGACGACTGCCACGGGCGCACCATCGAGGCTACCCGGCTGCTGACCGAATGGATGACCACGGGCATGGGCGGCGACCGCTTGGACCAGAAGGCGCGCGAGTTCCTTCAGCAGGGTCCCAGCTTTTTTCTCAACCTGTGGATGGCCGCGGTGAAGTGCATGTTCCGATGCGCTGATGGCGTGGCGGGCAGCAGCCTGGTGACCGCTGCCGGCGCCAATGGCCTTGAGACGGGCATCCAGGTGTCCGGTCTTGCCGGGCGCTGGTTTACCGCACCTGCCGCGCCGCCCGAGGGAAAGCTGGATGTCGATGTTCCGGCAAGCCGCAAACTGGGCGCCATCGGTGACAGCGCGGTAGTGGACGCGCTGGGGCTCGGCGCCATGGCCATGAACTATGCACCCGCCCAGAAGGCCGGCCTCGGCGCCTACCTGCCGCAGAACGGCCTGGCACTCCCCGCCATCCTGCTTGGCGCCGTACACCCCGGATTCGGCGAACTCGGACTGCGGGTGGGGCTGTGCGCCCGCGACGTCGTCGAATCCGGCCAGTGCCCGGTGGTCAGCCTGGGCATTCTCGATATCCAGGGTGAACTCGGGCGGCTGGGAGGCGGTATATTCAGGCAGCCCATGACATTGTTCGAACAGGCAGTGGATGCGTTGCCTGCCTGAGGATTCCGTTGCCAGGTAAGGTAGTGCCATGACCGGTGAACTCAATCAGCTCGGCCTCAACCGCATCGTGCGGCATATCCGGGATGGGCGGGCTTCCTGTGCCGAAGTTGCCGAAGTGTTTGTCTCGCGGATCCGGGCCCGGGAATCCACGGTGGGCGCCTTCGAGAGCTTCGACGAAGAGGAAGTGCTGGAGTCCGCACGGCGGCTGGACGGCATGCCGGACGCCGGACCGCTCCGGGGTGCTCCGATCGGCGTCAAGGACGTGATCGACATGCGGGGACACACCGCCGCCTGGGGCTCGCCGATCTACCGGGGGCGCATGCCCCACGGGGACGCCAGTTGTGTGGCCCTGTGCCGCGCCGCGGGCGGCAATCTCTTCGGCAAGACCGTCACCACGGAGTTCGCCTATTTCTCTCCCGGGCGCACGGTTAACCCCCACAATCCCGAACACACGCCCGGCGGCTCTTCCATGGGTTCCGCCGCGGCCGTGGCGGATGGCATGCTGCCGTTCGCCTTCGGCACCCAGACCGCCGCTTCGGTGACCCGCCCCGCGGCGTACTGCGGGGTGATCGGCTACAAAGCCTCCTGGGGCAGTTTTGACCTGCAGGGCATCTGCGGCTTGGCGCCGTCGCTGGATACCCTGGGGTTTTTCTGCAGGGAGATCGAGGATATCCCGTTGATGCGGTCCGTCCTGTGCGGGGACCGGGCCGATCTCGAGCCGCGCGGGGACGGCGATGGCCCCCGGGTCGCTTTCGTGAAAACACCCCATTGGGAACAGGCTGACGATGCCACACGGAACCTGCTGACCAAGGCCGCCGATTCACTGGCCGACCTGACGCCCACAGAAGAGGTGGAACTGCCGCCAGGGTTCGGCGATCTTGCGGACTGTCACAACGGCATCATGGCGTTCGAGGCCGCCCGCGCCCGGGCCTACGAATATCTCGCCCACGCCGACCTCCTGAGTCCGCAGTTTCGGGAGCTGATGGAGACGGGCCGGGCGGTGACCCATCACGCCTACAGGGGCCTGAAGGGCCAGGCAGCCGAGGCGATGAATCAACTGGCAACGCTGTTTGACCGCCACGATGTCCTGCTGGCACCGAGCGCAACCGGCGAAGCCCCCCTGGGCCTTGGATCCACGGGGAACCCGATTTTCAGCCGCATGTGGACATTGCTCAAGGTGCCCTCGGTCACCCTGCCGGCGGGCAGGGGGCCGGCCGGTCTGCCGCTCGGCATACAACTGATCGGCAGACTCGACGAAGACAATGCACTGCTGCGGGATGCACAGTGGATTCAAGCCGCACTGAACCTGAACTGAGAATCCGGAGAAATAACCATGATTGGAGAGAAAACCCCCGAAGTGGAAGCCTACTGGGCTGAAGCCAGACGAAAGTTCGGCATTGAGGCCGAGGAATACCATTGCAGCACGTTCGGTGATCCGCGATTCGCCGACTATGGCGACCACGTGACCCAGCTTGCCATCGATGAGACCAAGCGCGCCACCGCGCATCTGGCCATGGACTTCGAAATCAATCACGTCACCAGGCGGAAGGAGGGGGATTACTGGGTCATCTTGTGGGAAGACATGACCCCTGCCTGCGTGCTGAAGATAGTCAAGGTCCAGGAGCGTCCGTTCCGTGAGGTGGACGCCGCGTTCGCCGCCCGGGAAGGGGAGGGCGACGGCAGCCTGGAATACTGGTCACGTATTCACGAGGATTACTTCAAGCTCCAGCTCAGCGTGTGGGGAAGGGAATGGCGGGACGATCTGACGGTTGTCCTGGAATCCTTTGATCTCGTCAAGTAGCGGCGACTACCCGGGTGTCAACGCGCCGCGGTAGGGAGCGCCGGACGGTTCCGTCAGGCGCCTGCGGGTCTCTTCCGGAAAGGTCATGCCGGGCCGGCGGTCGTAGCTGAACAGAAGGCTGTGCCTGAGGTTGCGTGTTGCGCCGACGGCGGACACCCGGTGCAGGCTCCGCCTTCCCATGAACAGCATGAACGTTCCCGGCGGCATTTCGGCGCGGCGGGGCTCCGCGAGGCCATTCACGATGGCCGAGACGGCGGCGTAGTTTTCATCCGCCTCGCTGCGGATCAGCGGGGCATACTCGAAGACACCGCCGCGGTCCGCACATTGCAGGAGGAGTGACACGGCGCCGTCATTGGTGTCGAAATGCCAGTCGAAAATATCCCCCGTCCCCATCACGTTCATGCGCAGGGAAATGGCGGGGTCGGCGGACCGGTACAGCGTATCGTAGCCGAGCAGGCTTCTGACGAAATCCGTGATTTCGTCGCATTCGTACAGTGCCCGGCACTGCGAATCCCCGGCGAACTGATCCGCGGTAATCGCCCCGCAACGCCGCTTGAGAAGCGCGGACCTCGGGTGGTCTTCGGGAAAGCCGGAATTGTCCATCCAGCTGTACAGCGTGACGGGATAATCAAGGCGCCGGGCGATGTTTTCCATCGACACCGCTTCCCGGGACAGTTGGGCAAGCGCCTCCGGCAGGATAAAGCCCGGCAGGGCGCAGAAGGAGTTGCCTGCAATCTCCTGCCGGCACTTCGATACCAGCGACCTTCCTTCGTCGTGCTTCAGCCTGTGTATCGGATAACGGTCCAGGTCAACGAACCGGTTCAGCTGACTCATGGGCGGCCTACCCGCCGGCCGTATTCGTGCCGGGACTGAAAAGAAAACCCGCGCGGGGCGCGGGTTTTCCAAACGGGGTCAGCGTATCGAAACGCCATGGCGGGTTTTACTTGACGACAAAGGGATTGTCATCCACTTCACCGAACCATCCGTCCGTCTCGAACCAGTACCGCTTCCGTTCCTGGAGCCAGCCATTGGCTGTATGGAGCTGAATCCATGTGTTGAGGAATGTCAGGAAGTCCGGATCCCCCTTGCGGACCGCGAGGCCGCCGGGATAAAAGTTGAACTTCTCATCGCCGAACGGCTTGAACAGCACATCGCTGTTGGCGAGTGTGTACAGGGATGGCTTGGGTTCCGCGCTGACCACGCCGTGGGCATTGCCGTTCAGTACCTCCTGGAATGCCAGCGGGTCGGAATCGAAATAGGTGTACTCGGCATTGGGGAAATGCTGTTTCATCCATTCCACATTGGAGCTTCCGCGGCGCACCGCCAGCGTGACATCGGGCCGGTTGAAGTCCTCGAAGGTCTTGAAATCACCGGCAAGCTCCTTGTTGGCTGACATCGTGATCGTGGAATAGGCATAGGGGATGGTGAAATTCACCGTCTGGGAGCGCTTCGGCGTGGCTGACATGCCGCCGATGATGACATCGAACTTGCCGGCAATCAGCGCGGGAATGATGCCGTCCCAGGCGGTCGAGATATGTTCGACTTCCCAGCCGTTGTCTGCCGCGAGCTTGCGGGCGACCTCGATCTCGAAGCCGATGAATTCACCCTTGCTGTTACGCATCGCCCATGGCACGAACGTGGAAAAACCCACCTTCAGTACCTTGCGCTTCTTGATTTCCTCGAGCGTACTGGATGCGGCAAGATCGTTTTGCGCCAGTGCCTGGGAGCCCACCAGGGCCCCAAGCGCCATGGCGGCGATGGTGATTAATAGATTTCGTTTCTTCATCATTGTCTCCGGGTATATGGTGTCTGATATGGAGCGGTCTCAATGGACCACTTCGAGGATGCCATTATAGACAAGAATGAGGGCCTGTAATCAATCCGGATAAACCCGGAAAACTCCGGGCCCCCGCTGCCCTGCATAACATTCAGTTATTCTTTATCCACGTACCGGAATGGGCAATGCCGAAAAAGGCTTCATGCTAGAATGACCCGGCACCCGGCTTCAAAGAACCAGAGCCATGACAGAAAATCAGGATCCGATCATCCGTCTGACTGATGTAAGCAAGTTCTTCGGAGAATTCCAGGCATTGAAGAGCGTCAACATGGAAGTGCAGCTGGGGGAGCGGGTGGTGGTCTGCGGCCCTTCGGGTTCCGGCAAGTCCACCATGATCCGCTGCATCAACCGGCTGGAGGAACACGACGCCGGCCGCATCGTGGTGGACGGCAAGGAACTCACCGAGGACATGGGTAACATCCTCGCGGTTCGCAGGGAAGTGGGCATGGTGTTTCAGCAGTTCAACCTGTTTCCCCATCTCACGGTGCTGCGCAACCTGACCCTGGCGCCCATGCGGGCGAGGAAGCTGTCCCTGAAGGAGGCCGAGGAGGTGGCCATGCAGTACCTGGAGAGGGTGCAGATTCCGGATCAGGCCAACAAGTATCCGAGCCAGTTGTCCGGCGGTCAGCAGCAGCGCGTGGCCATCGCCCGCAGCCTTTGCATGAAGCCCCGGATCATGCTGTTCGATGAGCCCACTTCCGCGCTGGATCCCGAAATGATCAAGGAAGTGCTCGATGTCATGATCGAACTGGCCCGGGAAGGCATGACCATGATCGTCGTTACCCATGAAATGGGTTTTGCCAAGACCGTAGCGGACACCATGGTCTTCATGGACCACGGGGAGATCGTGGAGTCGGCGCCGCCTTCGGACTTCTTCACCGCCCCGGAAAGCGAGAGAACGCAGCTTTTTCTCAGCCAGATCCTCTCGCACTGACCCTTCCCGATGAACCGCACCCAAGTCAGACGCTGGTGGCGGCTTTCACAACAGTCCCCATGGATTGCCACGCTGCAGTTCCTGATATTCATGGCTCTCGTGATGTGGGTGGTGCTGCGCGGCGCGGCGGAAATGGGTTACCAGTGGCAGTGGTACAACATTCCCGAGTACCTCTGGAAGGAGTACAAGGGGGAGCTCTATCCGGGACAGCTGACCAAGGGCCTGATGGTGACGCTGGAGATGACATTCTGGTGCACCATTTTCACCTTGCTGGTCGGACTCATTACCGCGCTTCTGCGGATGTCGAATTCCTGGTCCGGAAGCCTGCTGGCGACAATCTACCTGGAAGTGGTGCGCAATACGCCCCTGCTGGTTCAGCTTTACCTGTTCTATTTCGTGCTGTCGCCCATTTTCGGCGTGGACCGGTTCTGGACTGGGGTGATCTGCCTGACATTCTACGAGGCATCCTTTGTCGCCGAGATTATCCGCTCGGGCATCGTGTCGGTGGACCGGGGTCAGTGGGAGGCTGGCGATGCCGTGGGCCTCAGTCGGCGCGATGCCTATCGGTTCATCGTCCTGCCCCAGGCGGTACCGCTGATGCTGCCGCCCCTGACAGGGCAGATCATCAATCTGATCAAACACTCCGCCATCGTCAGTGTCATCGCCGTGGCGGACCTGACCACGGAAGGGCGCAATATCATCGCCGATACCTTCATGAGCTTCGAAATCTGGTTCACGGTGGCGGGCATCTACCTGGTGATCACCCTGACCCTGTCGGTGTTCGTGACCTGGCTTGAGCGGCGGGTGCGGGTGCGGACATGACGGCGGGGCGCCGGAACAAGAAAACCAGGTGGTCGTGGATCGACCTGCTGGTCATCGCCGCGGTGATCGCTTTCGTGGTGTTCGTGGTGGTGCGGGTCGAAACCGTGCTTCGCTACACCTGGAACTGGGGCCATGTCATGCCCTTCCTGGCGTACGTGGACGAGGATACCGGGCGGTGGGTGACCAACCTGTTGCTGGAAGGCCTGATACTGACCATGCGCCTGGCCGTGATCGGCATCGTGATCTCGGCCCTGATCGGGGTGGTGATGGGGCTTTGCCGGATTTCCAACAACCTTTTTCTGCGCATGGTGGCCCGCACCTATGTTGAACTGGTGCGCAACACCCCGCCGCTTGTCTTCATCTTCATCTTCTACTTTTTCCTGTCCAGCCAACTGATGCCCCTGCTGGGCGTGGATGACCTGGCGCGCAGCGATTCGGAGTTCGTGCAGTGGATGGTCAGGATGGTGGCGGGAGATCCGTCCCTGTTTTCCAACTTCGTCGCCGGACTGATCTGCCTCAGTCTCTTTGAGGGCGCCTACATTACCGAAATTGTCCGCGCCGGCATCCAGTCCATTCCCCGGGGGCAATGGGAAGCCGGCAAGAGCATGGGGCTTTCCGGCTTCGATGTGATGCGCAACGTGATTCTGCCCCAGGCGGTCTCACGCATCATGCCGCCGCTGGCCAACCAGTTCATCATCCTGATCAAGGATTCCTCCATCGTCTCATTGATCTCGATTCAGGAACTGACGTTCATGGCGGTGGAGGTCGGCGTTTCCACATCCCGGGTATTCGAAGTCTGGATCCTGACTGCGGTCATGTACTTCGTGATTTGCTACGCCTGTGTCATCGTGTTCAACTGGCTGGAACGCCGGGCTGAGAGATCCAAGCGCTAGATTCAAGCGCTGGATCAAGTGCCTTCACTGAATGGCCCCGAGACGCGCCCGAAGGCATCGGCGAGCGAGAGCAAGGTAAATTCGTCCCTGGGCTTGCCCAGCAATTGGACCGATACCGGCATGCCGTTGTCGTCCCGGCATACCGGAAAAGCGATCGCCGGCAATCCCAGGTAGTTCACAAACCGGGTAAAGCGCGCGGAGCGGGCAAAGAGCCCCTGGATGTCGGGATGGTCGCTTGCCGGGACATCATCCGGGCACAGGGGCAGCAGTATGGCGTCCGCGTTGCCGAATGCGCTTTCGAGAAATGCCTGTAGCATGGGCAGCCGGAGCCGCAATGCGGAAAGATAGGCCGCTGCGGGAATCTCGTAACCTTCCCGTACTACGTGCCGGACCGATTCCGACACCCCGCATTCATCGGATGACAGCAGCGGAGCCAGGTAGGCGGCGCCCTCGCACTTGACGACCACCTGGTGAAGTTGGTTCAACGGTTCGATATCCTGCAACACGGTCTCGGCGATGCCGAGGCCCATGTCCCGGAATACGGCTTCCGCCCGGGAAAGCGCCGCGCCCTGGTGCCTGCCGATGGTTTCGGGAATACCCCGGTCCACCCCGATCCGCAGCGAACGGTCCGGAACCTCGGGCACGGGCGTGAACGATTGCCTTCCCGGCAGCGTCGAGGAATCCCGGCCATCCTCTCCGGCGATGAGTTCCAGGAGCAGGGCGCAACTTGCGGCATCACCTGCCAGCGGGCCGATGCAGTCCATCGACCAGGTGCGGGGTATCACACCGGTTCGGGGCACCTGGCCGTAGGTCGGCTTCAGCCCGGTCACGCCGCACCACCCTGCGGGCAGGCGGACGGACCCGCCGGCATCGGAGCCCAGCGACCAGGGCGCCATGCGGGCGCCGACCGCGGCGGCGGATCCTGACGATGACCCGCCCGAAAGGAAACGGTGGTTCACCGGGTTGAGGCAGCGGCCGAAGTGTGCATTGATGCCGGAGCCCCCGGCGGCGAATTCGTCCAGGTTCAGGATGCCGAGAACGGGCATGCCCACCTGTCTCAGCCGCCGGACCACCGTCGCATCGGGACCGGAATCGATGGCATGGGCGCCGGACCCCGCCGACACCGGGATGCCGCGGCGATGGAAAATGTCCTTGATGGCGATCGGCATGCCGCAAAGGGGATGGACCTCATTGCCGCGGCGCCGGGCGGCATCCGCCTGTTCCGCGCAGGTCAGGGCGCTGTCCGGCTCGATCCGGATGTAGCAATTGATTTCGGGATTCAGGCTCCGGGCAAGATCGAGATAGGCCGAAGTGATGGCTACCGAGCTCAGCTCGCCCGATGCCAGCGACCGGACCATGTCCGGAACACCCAGCGACAGGATGTCGTTGTCAGTCACCCGGGGAAGTGGCGGCGCTTCCCGCCGGCTCCGAGGGCGACCGGTAGTCCGTCCACTCCCTCAGCAGGACCAGGAAACCATCCGACTCCGGGCAGTGATGGAAATCCCGGGTTCCCGCCATGGCGGATTCCACTGCCTGCAACAGGCGCTGTACCTCACCGCCGAGCGCCTTTTGCCTTGCAAATACATCCACGGGATGCAGACCCGTCAGCCGGACAGCTGCGCAAGCTCCCGTTTGAGGAATTCCAGCCGGTCACCGCCCTCATATCCGTCGCCGCGAAAGTAGACCTCCGCCACCTGTTTCTGGAGGTCCGCCAGAAAGGTGCCTTCGTCTTCCTGCTGCCGGGGGATGCGGAGCACGGTGTCGCCGCCGTAGGTGTGCACCGGCTTTTCCGGTGTGCCCTCGGGGCGTTCCACGAGCTCCCCGGCCGCCACCGCCCGGATGTCCTTGCGCAGTTTGCTGCGCAGCATGGCGACCCCCCTGTCGGTGAAGCCAAGGTACTCCCTGGCGTGGAGATTGATGGGGCCCTGGCTGGTCCATGCCTCCCAGTCCCCCGGATTGCTCCGCATTTCATCGCGGCTGCGATGGGCTGTCTGGCCGTAGAAGTCCACGCTTTCCCAGCCGACTTCCGCACGCTCGCCCCGGCGCAGGACTTCGCTGGTGTCGTCAAAATGCCGCCAGCCGAACTTGCGGCTGTTGGTGTTGTCGACAGGCACGACCCATTTCGACAGGCTGGGACGGCCAAAGAAGGTGGGCTTGGAATAGCTTTGGAACATGCCGCCGTTCTGGGCGAAGTTGGGTGTCAGGTGGTCATGGAAGCGGATCCAGACCAGGTCGTCCACGCGCCTGGCATGGCTGTAGACGAACCCCGCCGGGATCTTGTGGTAGACCACCACGGGCAGGTTGACGAAGTTCTCCAGCCCCGGAAATTGCGGGCCGTTGATGCGCCCGTGAAGGAAGACGCTGTGAAACGGGTCCATGGAGTTTTCACTTTCCTGCAGCCAGTTGCAGGGAGAATGGATGGAATAGGGAACGAGATCGTGGCCCTCGATCTCCATGGAATCCAGGTAGGGGAATTCGGGGTACTCTTCCGGTGGACCCATGTAGGCGAATACCAGGCCGTGGTATTCCTCCACCGGATAGGCGCCCATGCAGTTGCGTTCCTGGATGCCGGCGGGGTTGGGTTCGCCGGGCTTGTCCAGGACGCGCCCGTTGGCGGAGAATTTCCAGCCATGGTACGCGCAGCGGATGCCGTCCTCCTCGATCTTGCCGAACTCAAGGGACATCCGGCGGTGCAGGCAGTGCTTGTGCAGCAGGCCGATCTCGCCTTTCAGGGTGCGGAAGATCACCAGATCCTCCCCCAGGATGCGGATGACTTCCGGCCGCTCGCCGATGCGCTCGGTCATCGCGACGGGATGCCAGAACCGGCGCATGTATTCACCGCACGGCGTGCCGGGCTCCACATGGGTCAGTTCCTCATCCTCTGCCGGGAGTTCGGCGAGGTGGTATCCGTGGTAGGGCTGGTCTACCCAGCGGGTTTCTCTGGACATGGTGATTGGCTGAAGGGATCTCGGTTAATCATAACAAAAACATTTTTAAATCACTACTTGAATGTCAGTTTGTTATGTATAATGCCTTGATGAACTTTCGGCAGATCGAGGCGTTCCGTACGGTCATGGCATCCGGTTCGGTGACCGGCGCGGCGCAGCTCATGTCCATCAGCCAGCCCGCGGTGAGCCGGCTGGTGGGGGATCTGGAACGGAATGTGGGTTTCCCCCTGTTCCGCAAGAGAGGCCGCAACCTGGTGGCCACCGAGGAAGGCGTGGCACTCTACAAGGAGGTCAAACGCGCCTTTGTCGGACTGGAGGATCTCAAGTCCACCGCCGAGGCCATCCGCCATTGCCGCACCGGAACTTTGAACCTCGTCACCATGCCCGGACTGGCGTCCCGGGTATTGCCCGAACTGGTCGCCGATTTCTCCGCCGTCCATTCCGGCGTCGGGGTCTGGCTGGAGGTGCTGCCCCGCAGCGAGGCACTGGTGGCCATCACGACGGATCAATACGATGTCTGCATCGCCTCGGGGCCCATCGACGACAGGGAATTGAGTGCCGAGCGTCTTTGCAGGCTGCAGGCCTACTGCGTGCTGCCGGCGAAGCATCCGCTGTCCGGGAAGCAGAGCATCCGCCCGGAGGACCTTGAAGGCGAACGGTTCATCTCCCTGGCGCGGGACTCGCTGTTCCGCTACCAGGCGATGATGATGCTGGAGCAGCACGAGGTCAATTGCCGTCTGGATATCCAGGCCCGGACCGCTGACGCGATCTACGGACTGGTCGGGGCGGGCCTCGGGGTATCCATCGTCGGACCGGAACTGCCCACCTCGATGAATGACGACCTGCTGGCATTCCGGCCGCTGCAACCGCCCATGCATATCGACATCATGCTGGTCACCCGGGCCAATACCCCCACCTCCCGTCTGGGCCGCCTGTTCTACGAACATGCGCTGGACCACTGCAGGCGCCAGGAAGCAGACAAGGCGGTACGGGCATGAAGACATTCCGGCTGTTCATCGGCGGCGACTGGTGCGACCCGGCGGGCGGAAAGTGGTTTGACAGCATCGAACCATACACCGGCAGACCCTGGGCCCGGATTCCCCATGGCGGCCCCGAGGACGTCGAGGCCGCGGTAGCCGCGGCCAGGCATGCTTTCGAGCAGGGAGACTGGGCGCGCACGAACGCCACCACCCGGGGGAGGCTGCTGCGGCGCCTGGGCGACCTGCTGCGGGATCAGGGGGAGGAGATCGCCCGGATCGAGGCCAGGGACAACGGCAAGCGACTGGCCGAGGCATTGCCCCAGTTCCGCTACCTGCCGGAATGGCTGTATTACTATGGCGGGCTGGCCGACAAGGTCGAAGGCGCGGTGATTCCGCTGGATATTCCGGATGTCTTCAATTTCACCCGCTACGAGCCCCTGGGCGTGGTCGCCGCGATCACGCCCTGGAATTCTCCGGTCATGCTCATGCTGTGGAAACTCGCGCCCGCCCTGGCCGCGGGAAACACCCTGGTGGTCAAGCCCTCCGAACATGCATCCGCATCCACGCTGGCGTTCATGGAACTCGTGCAGCAGGCCGGATTCCCGCCGGGCGTGGTCAATGTGGTGACGGGATTCGCCGATGGCGCGGGGGAGCCCCTGGTTTCCCATCCGGATGTGGCCAAGGTGACCTTTACCGGCTCGGTGAACGGCGGTCGCGCGGTCAATCGCACGGCAGCAGACCAGCTGAAACCGGTGACCCTGGAGCTCGGCGGAAAGTCGCCCCAGATCGTGTTTGCCGACGCCAACCTGGACAATGCCGTCAACGGGGTGCTGTCCGGCCTGTTCCTGTCGAACGGCCAGACCTGCGTGGCGGGCTCGCGCATCCTGGTGCAGGAGGAGATCGCGCCGGAATTCGAACAAAGGCTGGTCGGCGCGCTGGCGGATCTCCGGATGGGTGATCCATCCGACCCGGCGACCCGGATCGGCCCCATCGCTAATGAAATGCAGTTCGACACCATCCTGGGCTTCCTCGACTCTGCAAAGGCCGAAGGCGCGGAACTGGTCGTGGGCGGGCATCGCGCCACCCGTCCGGGCTGCGAAGAGGGCTGGTTCGTCGAACCCACCGTCTATCGCAATGTCCGCCCGGACATGCGCATCGCCAGGGAGGAAATCTTCGGGCCGGTGGCCGGCATGATGACCTTCACCGATGAGGCCGAAGCGGTGGCCATGGCCAATGACAGCCCCTTCGGGCTGGCCGCGGGGGTATGGACGGAAAACATCCGCCTGGCGCACCGGATGGCGGCGAGCCTCAAATGCGGAACCGTCTATATCAATACCTACCGGTCCGTCAGCATGATGTCACCGGCAGGCGGCTACAAGCTGAGCGGTATCGGCCGGGAAAACGGCCAGGAGATGATCCGGGAGTTCCTGCAGGTGAAAAGCGTTTGGATCAACAACGCGGAAGTGGTGCCGAACCCGTTTGCCTGAACCCTCCGCAGCAGGCCGTCACGCCGGGGGATTGAATGCGGCGTGAAAGCGCGCTCTTCGCTCCGCGCTGTGCAACTGGACATAATCCTGGGGATAGACCGCGCCCTGTTCCACGATCAGTTCGATGAACACCGGTCCATCCAGGCCAAGCACATCCCCGATCCGCGAACGGAAGTCGTCCAGGTCGTCGAAACGGTGGCAGTGGGGATATCCCGCGGACCTGGCAAGTCCGGGAAAATCCACGATGTCCTGTCCGGGAATCGGGTGCGAGCCATTCGCCTCGTAGACGCCGTTGTGGCAGAGAAAGTGGTGAAAGTTTTCCGGCGCCACGCTGGCGATCGTGACCAGGGAGCCGAGATTCATCAACAGGCTGCCGTCGCCGTCCAGTACCCATACGGCCTTGTCGGGCCGCGCCAGGGCCAGCCCCAGGGCATGGGACGACGCCTGTCCCATGGCGCCGGTGGTGAGATAGGTGAGGTCCGACGGACAGATCACCATCCATTCGAACGCGGCCTGGTAGGCCGGGACCACCACCTGGTCGGTGTAGTGCCGGCTGAGGACCTGCAGGCATTCGTCCCGCTTCATCATGCTGCGGGGGACCTCCCGAGAAAGAAGGCAACCGGCCCGGGCGCGGCATAGGCGCGTTCGATCTCCCCCGAGATCACGGGGATGTCATCGTCGTTCCGGATGAGGTGGTTCCCGAGTTCCATGACATCCGCCAGGGGCGGGCAGATGCGAACACTGTATTTTCCGGATTCTGCGGGAAGGCGGCCTGGCTCCAGGCCCTGCAATCCCACCATCAGGCAGATCGGCAGGTTGTACTCCACCGCCATGACCCGGATGGCATTGATGGAATCCATGAATCCCGTGTTCTGTATCAGCACCAGGGACCGGACGCCGCCGAACGACAGCCCCGCGGCGATGGATACCGCCTCGTCCTCCTTGCACACCCGCACCAGCCTGAAATCCGGATCCCTGCTGACAGGCCAGAGCAGGCCGTCGCTGGTGACGATGTCCGGTACGGACAGTATGTAACGGATACCGGACGTTTTCAGCGCGTCGATGATGCACTTCCCGCTCAGCATAATTCATCCAGGCAGGTACGCATGGCGGAATGGAACAGCGCCATCTCCTCCTCGGTACCGATGGAGACGCGGATATAATTGATCAGAATCGGGTTCGGAAAGCACCTGACCATGATTTTCCGCTCCCACAGCGCCTCAGTGATCTTCAATGCATCGGGACCGTCTTCGGGAAAACCGATCAGCACGAAATTCGTCTGGCTTTCCAACGGGTAGAGGCCCAGGGAGCGCATGCCGTCCCGCAGTTCGTTCCTCAACGACCGGTTGAGCTGCTTGATTTCCTCCGGATAGTCCCCGCTGTCCATGGCCGCGATTCCGCAATCCAGGGCGATGTTGCTGATGGGAAAGGTGGGGCCGATACGCCGCAGGATTTCCACAATTTCCGCAGGACCGTACAGCCAGCCGAGGCGAAGGCCGGCCAGGCCATGGATTTTCGAGAACGTCCGCGTCATGACGACGTTGTCGTGACCTTCAACCAGGGCGGATGGCACTGCATAGTTTGGGTCGTCCACGTATTCCGCATAGGCGGAGTCCAACACCAGGAGTACGGACTCCGGCAGGCCCGCATGCAACCGGACGATTTCACTGTGCGGCAGCCAGGAGCCCGTCGGGTTGTCCGGATTGGCCACCATCACCATCCGGGTTTTCGGCGTCACGCTTGCCAGCAGGTTGTCGACACTGACCCTGAAATCCGCATCCGGCACGCGAACCGGCATGGCATCGTTGGCGAGCCCGTAGTTGCTGAACTTGGCGTAGCCGTTGATGGTGTACAGCAGCTCATCTCCGACACCGAGATAGGCGCGGCACAGGCGGGACAGCAATTCGTCGGAACCCGGCCCGCAAACGATGCGGTAGGGATCGATGCCCTCCCGCTGCGCAATGGCCTCCTGCAACTCCCCGGTTCCCTGCTCGGCGTAGAACTGCATCCGGCGCACCGCCTTTTCCGCGGCATCGATGACGCCCGGGGCCGGACCGAAAGAGCTTTCATTGGAACACAGCTTGATGGTGTCGCTGGAAAACCCCTCGGGCAACGCTGTCATGTGGGCCCGGATATCGACGATACGCCGCTTGGCGGGGGACAGGTTCATGTAAGCCGGGCGGCGTCGATCTCCTCCGCGACCTGAAAGACATACTGTCCGCGGTGGACAATGGCGGGCGTGTGGATGGCGGCGATGATGCCGCCATGGGCGAAGTGAATGACGTCCGGCTCCCGGAACGGGTCGTTCAACGGGTGGATCAGTCCGGCCTGCTGTCCGGCATGGACCGTGTCTCCCAGCCGGACGGCCGGTTCGAAGATGCCGTCCGCGGTGGCCCAGACGAACCAGCTCGCATCCGGCGTCTGGATGTAGCGGGTGGCCGCGTCGGCGGCAGGGCTGTCCCCGATGATGCCGAAATGGGCCAGGTAGCGGCGGGTGGCGGCATAGCCGATCTCCAGCGCATCCAGGTCCATGCCGGCGGATCCGGCGAGTTCCGTGGCCACCATGACAACCCCGTTGCGGTCACAGGACGCGGACAGCGACCGGTTGTCCGCGGTGCCGGATACCACCACGGTCCACGGTGCGGCGAACGCATCGCAGGCGGCCAGCTTGCGCGCCATGAATTCCGCCTCGCCGGCGTGACGCATGTAGGCGCAGGGCAGGAAGTCGGAAACCGCGCCGCCGGAATGCAGGTCCGCGGCGGCGGCGCATTGCGGCAACACGACGGTCTCCACGTAGTGTGCCATGGCGGGCGTGGGCGTCCCGTCCGGGTCGCCGGGGTACGCCCGGTTCATGTTGACGCCGTCGATGCGTGACACGCGGCTGTTCTCCATCACCGCGGGATAATTGAGTGCCGGCAGGACGATAACCCGGCCATTCATCGCCTCCGGGTCCAGTTCGCGGATCAGCCGGCGGACAATGACCTGCCCTTCGTACTCGTTGCCGTGGTTGCCGGCTGACAGCAGCACCGTGTTTTCCCGGCCGAAGCGCCCGCCGGCGATCACCGCAACGGGAACGGGAATGAATCCCCAGGGGGTTTCGTTATCGGAATGCACGAGCCGCAAGACGGAAGTCTGCTTGCCCGGCCGGTCGTAGTCGATGTCGCTACGAATGCGGGTGGTGGTATTCATAGTGCCAGCATAAACCGGAAAGGTGTCTTTCACAAGCAGGTCTCTTATACTAGACCGGAATCGATAAATTGCTGTTTTCAAACAATATAAGCATCACATTTGGTTATGTATCAACAACTCGTAGAAAACCTGAAGCAGGATGGCACCGCGCTCCTCGACGGTGCGATCGGGACGCAGCTCCAGGCCATGTCCGTGCCGATGGACAACACGGCCTGGGCGGCGAAGGCGCTCCATACCCACCCGGACACTATTCGCCTGATGCACAGGCGGTACCTTGACTGCGGGGTGGACATCATCACGACCAACACGTACGCCTCGGCGCGGCACAACCTGGAGCCGCTGGGTCTCGGCGACCTGACCCGGGAACTCAACTACCGCGCGGTGAACCTGGCCATGGAAGCCCGGGAACGGTCCGCACCCGACCGGAACGTCACGCTGGCCGGCTCGATTTCCGCCTTTGGCCTGACAGTGGGCGGGGAATCCGTTCGCAGTCTCCATCGACATGCACGCCCGCGGGCGGAAATCACCGAGCGGCAGGCCCGTTGGAACCTGCGTGAACAGGCGGAGATCCTGGCCGAAGCCGGGGTCGATTTACTGCTGCTGGAGGGAACCGGCAGCATTGAGCACCGTCACTGGATGGTGGACGAATGCGTCGGGGCCGGACTGCCCCTCTGGCTTGGGTTCCGCTGCCGGCTGGATGAGGGAGACGACACCCCGAGAGTCGGCTACAGCTCCACCACGTCCCTCGCCGATGGCCTCGGCGAGTTCATGGACAAGGGTCTTTCCGGTGTCGCCATCTTCCACAGCACCATCGACGCCACCGACGCGGCCATTCCCGTGGCACGCTCCATCTGGTCCGGACCGCTGGCGGTCTATCCCGAGGCCGACCGGTCGGATTACACCCTGCCGCAGCGGGATGATGAAGTGGAGAGCAATGTGACGCCGGCGGAATTCCCCGGGATCGCTCAGCGATGGTTTGCCGGCGGCGTACAGGTGGTCGGCGGCTGCTGCGGCATCAACCTGGAGTATTTCACGGACCTCAAGCATGCGTTGGCCGGATAGGAATGCGTCCGGTTGGCCAGGCGCCGCCGGGCGGCATTGCTGAGGGGGGCGCTTGAACCTGTTACGTCCCGGTACCGGTCGCGGACTGCTCTGGATGCTGCTGTCCACGATCGGGTTTTCCATTTCACACCTGATTGTGCGTTACGTTTCCCCCGAAATACACAGCTCCCAATCGGTCTTCTTCCGGGGGTTCTTCGGCCTGTTCGTTCTCCTCCCGCTGTTCATGCGCCAGGGAAAGGCGCTGTTTCGGACCAGGCAGCTGCGGCTGCATGTCGTCCGTGCGGTGTTCTCGGTCTCCTCGCTGACCTGCTTTTACTATGCCCTGACGGCGATTCCCCTGGCCAAGGCGACCGCCATCGGCTTTTTCGCCCCGGTGGTGGTCAGC
Source organism: Gammaproteobacteria bacterium (assembly GCA_009842505.1). Taxonomy (GTDB): domain Bacteria; phylum Pseudomonadota; class Gammaproteobacteria; order Arenicellales; family Poriferihabitantaceae; genus VYFG01. The sequence goes on along the minus strand of VYFG01000018.1, from coordinate 14,508 downwards.
CTGATGGCCGTGGTGTTTTTCAAGGAGCGGTCCAGGCTGGTCAACTGGCTGTCCCTGGCCATGGGCGTGGCCGGCATGCTGCTGGTCCTGCGGCCGGGAACCATTCCCCTCGACGTGGGAACGGTACTCATGATCCTGTCGACCATACTTTTTTCCATCAACCTGACGGTCATCAAGGTGCTGGGGCGGGAAGACTCCAGTACGGTGATCACCGCCTACATCACGGTTCTGCTGATACCGCTGTCCCTGCCCATGGCGATCAGCGTCTGGGTCTGGCCGGATACCGGGCATCTGGTGCTGCTGGCCATTATGGGCATCATCAACATCACGTCGCTGATCCTGTTCACCCAGGCAATGCGGGAGGCGGCGACCAGCATCATCATGCCACTGGATTTCCTCCGCCTGGTGTGGATGGCACTTTTTGGCTATCTGTTCTTTTTCGAGTTACCGGATGTCTGGACCTGGATCGGCGGTCTGGTGATCTTCATCGGCGCGCTGCTGGTAGCGGTTCCGGACCGCCCCAAGTCGCCGCTGTTCCGCGCCTGAATCATGACGGACCACAGGCCGCTCAGGCTGCATTGCTGGGAGGGTTACGAGCGGGCCGGTTTTCTGGCGCCGTTCCGGGACAGGTACGGTGCGGACGTCTCGGTGCAGGCGCTGGTGACGGACTACGAGGCCGCCCGGAACTGCGCCGCGGCAGAATCCGAACGTCCCGATATCCTCAATATCAACAATGCCTGGATTCGGGGATACCTGGACCCGCTTGGTGCAATCCGGCCGCTGCAAGACGGCCAGTTCAGTGGCATGGACGGGGACATTCACCCGGACTTCGCGCGCCTGGCCGCGTGGACGCGTTCCGCGGATGGTGACAGGCGCCTCGGCATAGCCCAGCGCTTCGGCGCCTTCAACCTGGTGGTCAATACCCGCAGGATCTCCCTTGGAACGGCGGAGGCCGAAGGCTTTTCGCTGGCGCGGGACCCGTCGATGAAGCGGCGCTACGGGATCCTGCTCTACCGGGACTTCAACTTGTTTCACCTGGCTATCGCGGCCGGGTTGAATCCGTTCAGGCCTTTCGAGGAGGAGGCGTTCGCGAAGTTCGAGGCCATGGCTGCACACTGGTTCGAAAGTGCCGGGCTGCTGAGCGAGGACCACTTCGTCCTGAACCGGAAGCTCGTTGACGGGGAAATCGATTTCTACCTGTCCGGCGGCACCTATACCGCCTCGCCGGCCCGCCTGGCAGGCCACGGACAGATCCGGGCGGTAACCCCCCGAAGCGGTCCGGTGGACGGCCTGGGCGGGATCGTGTTCACCGAGGTGACCAGTGTGCTGGTGAATCCGGATCCCCACCCGCTGGCGGACAGGTTCCTTGAATGGATGCTTTCAGAAGACGCCGCGCACCGGGCAGCCACCGCGCCCAGGACGCTGAACCCGGTGCTCCAGATGGGCAATCCGGCCGTGATGGAACGGTTCACCAGCGCCGAACTCGACGCCATCCAATGGGATTCCCTGGCGGAAGATGTTGCCCGGTGCACGGAGTACGACCTGATGCCCGATCATGACCGCCTGGCGGGCGTGCTCGATTCCGAAATCAAACGTCATCAACATCTTATCGTGGAGGATCTACCATGAACGAATCCGGTTCCGCCGACATCAAGGCGCTGCAGCAGTCCCTGGAATCCCGGGGGGTCCGCTATGCCCTGGCTTCCTATTCGGACATGCATGGGGTGTCCAAATCCAAGGTCGTGCCGATCGGACACCTGGACCGCATGATGGGCGGGTCGGAATTGTGTACCGGCGCCGCCCTGGATGGGGTTCCCCAGGACATCAGCGACGAGGAGATCTCTCCCCATCCGGATCCCGAATCCGTGATGGTCATGCCCTGGCAACCGGATGTGGCGTGGTTCGCCAGCGACCTGTACTGCGAGGGGAAACCGTTTGAACCCTGCAATCGGACGATTTTCAGGAAGATCCTGGCCCAGGCGGAATCCATGGGGTATCGCTTCAATTTCGGAATCGAGCCCGAGTTCTTTCTGCTCAGGGAGGACGGGAACGGCGGTTACGCGCCCATCGGCCCCCGGGATGACATGCCCAAACCGGCCTACGATGTCCGCTCCACGCTGGACAGTTTTGAAATGCTGGAGGAAATCGTCAGCGAGCTCAATGGACTTGGCTACGATGTCTACTCCTTTGATCATGAGGATGGCAACGGGCAGTTTGAAATCGACTTCATGTACACGGAGGGGCTCCGCATGGCGGACCGGTTCGTTTTCTTCCGCCTGCTGATTCAGGAACTTGCCAACCGCAGGGGCTATTTCGCATCCTTCATGCCCAAACCGTTCAGTGACCGCGCCGGGAGCGGCGCCCACTACAACATGTCTCTCGCCGACATCGAAACCGGCGTCAACCTGTTCGAGTCGGACGATGACCCCCGGGGCTGCGGAATCAGTGAGTTGGGGTACCAGTTCATTGCCGGGATCCTGCGTCATCTGCCGGCACTGAGCGCGGTGGTATCCCCGACCGTCAACAGCTACAAGCGGTTGATCAAGGAGGGTAGCATGTCGGGCTTTACCTGGGCGCCCGTGTTCCAGTGCTATGGCAACAACAACCGCACGGATACCGTGCGCATCCCCCTGGGAGGAGGCCGGGTTGAGCTGCGCTCGGCGGATATAGCCAACAATCCCTACCTGGGCGGCGCCATGGTGCTGGCCGCCGGCCTGGAAGGTGTCCGTGAAGGCCTGGATCCCGGCGAACCCCACACGGACAACATGTACCTGAAGAGCCAGGCGGAACTGGACGCCCTCGGGATCCGGATGCTGCCGCGCACCCTGGAGGAAGCCGTCGATGCGCTGGAGGCGGACCCGTTGACGGAGCAGGTGATGGGCAAGCTCATGAAGGATACCTATGTTGCGTTCAAGCGAGATGAATGGCTCAGCTACCTGAATCATGTATCGGACTGGGAACGCCAGCGCTATCTGAAGTTCTACTGAGTCCGCAGTGAACCGGTTCTTCTCCCTGGCATTGGCGCTTCTGCTGCTGCTCGGCACCATTCGGGGTGGAGCCACCAGCATCTCCAAATTCGTTTCGACCAATCATATCGAACCGTTCGGATACGCGTTCTGGCAATCACTGGTGGCGGCGCTGGTTCTGACCCTGACGGGCCTGCGGCAAACCGGCAGCCTGCCGTCCATCCGGCTGCAGGACGCGAAGTTCTACCTCATGTGCGGATTGGTGGGAACGGCGCTGCCCAACGCGGTGTTTTTCGAGTCGGTACGTCATATCGCCGCCGGCGCCATGGCGGTTCTGTTGACGTTCGTGCCGATCTTCATCTATCTGCTGGTTGTGCTGATCCGTCAGGAGAAGGTCGATCTCTTGCGTCTGGGCGGAATACTCCTGGGATTCGTGGGCGCCGTGATGATCGCGCTGCAGCGTGTGGACGGGACGCTGACGCTGGACGGCCACGTTCTGTTTGCCATGCTTTGTCCGCTGGGCTACGCCATCATGGGTGTGTACGTCGGCCGATTTCCATTAAGAGGGGTGCATCCATTTCACCTGGCGGCGGGAACGCATCTGGTCGCGGTCGCCTTTCTCCTTCCGGTATCGCTGTCAAGCGGTCAATTCCATCCCCTCTGGCACGACTTCGGCCCCCCTGAAGCCATGATGATCGTGCACGGAGTCATGGCGGGCATCTCCTATTCACTGTTTTTCCGTATCATGGAACTCGCCGGCGCCGTGTTCTACAGCATGAGCCATTACGTGATCGCACTGACCGGGGTCGCCTGGGGCTGGCTGATATTCGGTGAAACCCACGGGACGGTTTTCTGGCTGGCGGTTGTCCTCATTCTGCTCGGATTCAGCCTGGTCAACCAGCGTCAGGAAAAGAGCAGGGCGCGCCTTGCCTGATGCCATGAACGGGCATTCCGGCCCGTCTGCGTCGTGGGGCTGCCGGATTCAGGTTTCCGATTCTTCCCCGGTTTCCATACCGTCTGGGACCACCCAGACCCGGTTACTGTGAAACGTGCTTTGTCCGGCGACATCCGCCAGGCGGTCCGACGTGGTCCGGTTGATCGATTGCATGCTGTCCTCACCCTGCCAGAATCCGTTGGTCGCCACCGCAACACCGGGCAATGTGTCCTCGCTGACAGTGACGGTGCGATAACAATGGCCCCGGGTATTGAATACTTTCACCCGGCCGCCCGCTTCCAGGCTGCGGGATGTCGCATCTGCCGGATGCAGCATCACCGACGCTTCCCGTTCACGGCGGACGAGGGCCGCCTGGTTGGCCATGCTGGAATTCACGAAATGGTGGGCGGCGGGTGACAGCAGGTGCAGTCCGTCAGCAGGGTTGCAGCCCGGGGGAGTATCTTCCCGGGGCGTGGCGGTGCTGCCGTCCGGCACACCGTTAAGGCCGCAATCGGAGTAGGCGGAAGAATCCAGCTCGACGCGGCCACTGGGCGTCGCGAATTCCCCGTCGGCGAATGGCACTTCATCCCCGTCGGCGTAGGCGACAAACCCGTTCTGCCGAAGCTTTCGCAGCGTGATCCCCCGAAGGGGCGGCTCGGTGACTGCCGTCGCCCGGAGTATTCCGTCGACGACTTCTGCCGGGGATTCGTACAGCCACGACTCACCGAATCCCATGGCCCGGGAAAGCAGCTGCATCGTCTCCCAGTTGCTCCTGGATTCGCCCGCCGGGCGTATCGCCGGATGGTTGTAACCCAACAGCGTATGGCCATAACCCCGGTGCAGGTCCTCCTGCTCCAGCTGCGATGTGGCGGGAAGCACCAGGTCCGCCAGTGTGGCCGTATCCGTCATGAACAGGTCATGCACCACCGTGAACAGATCCTCTCTTAGCAGCCCCTTTTCCACCAGGGCGCTGTTGGGTGCGGAAACCATGGGGTTGGCGCCGAAGACGAACAGGGAGCGGATGGGGGGATCCCCGACTTCGCCGCACAACGCGGCGCCCAGGCGGTTCATGTTCACGATCCTGCCGGGAGGCGGGCATTCGGCCCAGCGGTTGATGGCCTCGTCATCCCAGGTGAACCAGTCCCCGGTGGAACTTCCAAGGCCGCCGCCGCGGACACCGTACTGCCCGACCAGTGCCGGCAGGCAGGCAATGGCGCGGACAGTCTGGCCCGCGTTGGTGTGCCGGTTGATGGCGTCGCCCAGCCGGATCATGGCGGGATGCGAGGAACCCAGCCAGTGCGCGAGGCGGCGCAGCTGTTTGCCGGAGATACCGGTTTCGGAGATCACGGACGCCAGGTCCAGGGACGCGATCCTGCGCCGGAATGCGGGCCAGCCATGGGCGTGGCCGGCGAGCCATTCCTCATCCACCAGGTTGTCTTCGGCCAGGATCTTCGCGATGCCCAGCGCCAGCAGTCCGTCCGTGCCGGGTCGGGGGCGCAGGTGCAGGTCCGAACCCCGCGCGCTCCGGCTCCTGACGGGATCGATCACCACGACCCGGCATCCCTGGCGGCGCGCGCGGCGGACGAATGGCATGAGGTGGGGCGCGGTGCTGACTGGGTTGTGCCCCCAGAAAATCAGCAGACGCGAGTCGAGCACGTGGTGATACGGCGGGCTCATGCGTTTGCCCAGTGTGGCGCGCACGGCGTGCCGGCTGCCCGCCATGCAGATGGACCGCTCCAGGCGGCTGGCTCCCAGGCGATTCCAGAACCGGCTGCCGGCGACGGTCATCTGCACCAGTCCCAGCGTGCCGCTGTAGCTGTAGGGCAGGATACTTTCCGGTCCATGGGACGCGATCAGGCCCTGCCAGCGTTCGGCGATTTCCCCGATGGCTTCCTTCCAGCTGACAGCCTGCCACTGCCCCGACCCCCGGCGGCCCGTCCGGCGCAGGGGTGTGGTCAGCCGATCGGCATGGTAGACACGCTCAAGATAGGGGTTCACCTTGGCACAGAGCCATCCGTCGGCGACAGGATGTTCCGGCTGGGCCTCGAAGGCGACGGCGCGTCCCTGTTCCACCCGGGTACGGATGCCGCAGGCATCCGGGCAGTCGTGGGGACAGGTTCCGTTGATCCAGTTCCCGGGTCCTTGTACGTCCATCTGTAGCTATCGTTGCGCTAGACCCGGATGGTCAGGGAGGCGTGACCCGATACGGTTCGGGCTCAATCGGCCTGCCAGCGGTATCCGACACCGAACACGGTCTGGATCTTGTTGAAGCCGGGGTCCACTTCCTTGAACTTCTTGCGCACGCGCCGGACGTAGCCGTTGATGGTGTTCTTCTCCACGTAGCTCTGGCGCGTGGTCTGCATCAGCGCCTCATAGGTCTTGACATGGCCCGGGTGGCGGGCGAGGGCGTCGGTCAGCCAGAACTCCGTCAGGGTGAAACTGAGCAACTGACCCTTCCAGCTCACCGACATGCTGTTCTGGTCCAGCTCCAGGTCCCCCAGCACCATCGCGGCGGGCAGCTGCGAGGAGTTCTGGATCGTGGATGCCATCCGGAACAGGGAAGAGACCCGCACCGCCAGAAACTGGAGGTTCACCGGCTTGGTGATGTAGTCCCAGGCATCCAGCCGGAGCCCGGAAATCCGGTCGATGTCGCTGTCCCTGGCAGTCAGAAAAATGATCGGAAGCTTGGGGGACTGCTGCCTGAGTTCCCGGCAGAGATCGAAACCGCCGTCCATGTCGTTCTCAAGCATGATATCGAGAATGGCGAGATCCGGCAGCGAGCGGCGGAATCCCGCGCTGGCGTCGGCGCGGTTCCCGTACACCTGGATTGCGTAGCCCTGGGATTTCAGTGCGTCGGCGTAGTTTTCCCGCTGGTCGACGTCATCCTCGACGATGGCGATGGTTCTGGACATTCGGTATGACTGAACCCGTGGTTTCGGACTGAAAGTATACCGGATGCCTTTCCCCCATCGACAGACTTCCCCGGAAACCCCGCAAACTGTCACCGGATTGCCATGAATTGCGCCCCGGGTGAGGGCGGACGTCCGAGGGGATCAGACCGCCTCCTGCTCCGGCATCTCACCGCAGGGCGGCCCTCCGTCCCCGGACGCTGTTTCAGGTTGGCAATGGGGCGCCGCGGGTCTTCCTGTCGGGGGGGGTGGGGATCGGCCCGGCGGTACGGTTTAGGATGCGCGGCCCGGCGTCACGGACGTTTCCGGCGGGATTGCCCTGGCCGGGTCCCGCATGGGGCTATGAAACCCGTAACTGCCACCAAAATACCATGATTTCTCCTTATTCCGCACCACCGCGCGGGAGTGTAATTCACGCTGGTCTAGAAATAAGGTAGCAACTGGTAGCAAGCACATGCCTCTCGTTTCCGAAGCATTGCCTTCGCACAAGGTGTTCATCCCGGTGACCGACGAAATGCTGTATGAGCATCCGGAGTTGATCACGGCGCCGCTGAGGCCGTACAGGGTGAGCGAACCCTGTTTCCACTGGCTGGCGGTGGAGATCGAACCGGCGGAGCCCCACATGCTCGAACAGCAGCCCGAAGGACACCGCTTCGAACAAAAGCAAAAGGACGCGGCCTGAATCCCGGCAAGCCCCGCTGCGCCACGGAGGCAGCGGCGGTCATTCGCGTTTACGGCTTGCCCGGGATTAGGGCAGGCCTCACACCATCTCCAGCCGGGCATAGGCCGGCAGTATCCACTTGGTTCCCACTTCGCTGAAGTTGATCTGGATCCGGACATGCTCCCCCTGTCCCTCCAGGGTCACCACCGTGCCCTCGCCGAACTTCTCATGCCGGACATGGCTGCCCGGCCGAAGGCCGTTGTAGGTCGAAGTCCCGGTGGAGCCGTAGGTCCTCTGAAGTGGCTTGCTGAACGCCCGTGAGCGGATTTCCTCGAGGTGCCCGGCGGGCACCTCACCCAGAAAGCGCGATCCCTGGGTGTAATGGTCTCTGCCGTACAGCCGGCGTATTTCCGCGTGGCACAGGTACAGCTGTTCCATGGCCCGGGTCATGCCGACGTAGAACAGGCGCCGCTCCTCCTCCATGCGTCCCGGTTCCTCCAGCGACCGCTGGTGGGGGAACAGGCCTTCCTCCATGCCGCAGAGGAAGACCAGTGGAAACTCGAGGCCCTTCGCCGAATGCATGGTCATGAGCTGAACGCAGTCCTCCCATTCCTCTGACTGACCTTCCCCTGCCTCGAGGGCGGCGCTGGTGAGGAACATCGACAGCATGTCCGGGGTCTCGTCGTCCGCCTCCGACGGCATGAAGTTCCTGGCTGCGGTCACCAGTTCCTGCAGGTTTTCCACCCGGCCCTGGGCCCGTTCCGACTTGTCCTTGGCATGGTGGACCATGAGACCGCTCTGGTCGAGAATCCGCTCGGTCAGTTCGGCCAGGGGCCGGTCCAGGGAATCGTCGGCCATGGCGTCGATCCCCTTGAGAAAGCCCCCGACCGCTTCACCGGACCGGGTGGGCAGAGCCCCCTTTTCCAGGACCTGAATTGCCGCCTGCCACATCGACACTGCTCCCGCCCGGGCATGCTCCCGGATCACCTCCAGGGTGCGCGCCCCGATTCCCCGGGGCGGAAGGTTGACCACGCGCTCGAACGAGGGATCGGAATCCCGGTTGCTCACCAGCCGCATGTAGGCCAGGGCGTCCTTGACTTCCGCTCGCTCGAAGAAACGCAGCCCGCCGTAGACACGGTAGGGAATGGAGGTCGACAGCAGCAGTTCCTCGAACACCCGGGACTGGGCGTTGGAGCGGTACAGGATGGCCACGCTGTCCCGCCGGTTGCCGTCCCGGACCCAGGATTCGATGGTGTTGACCACGAACCTAGCCTCGTCGATCTCGTTGCTGGCGCCGTAGAGCCGGATCGGGTTGCCCTGGCCGGCCTCGGTCCAGAGATTCTTGCCCATGCGGCCGGCGTTGTTGGCGATCACCGCGTTGGCGGCGGCGAGGATGTGGCCGCTGGAACGGTAGTTCTGTTCCAGGCGGATGATCCGGGTGCCGGGAAAGTCCTTCTCGAAGGACAGCATGTTCTCGACCCTGGCTCCGCGCCAGCTGTAGATCGACTGGTCATCATCCCCAACGGCGAACAGGTTCTTGCTGGTATCGGCAAGCAGCCTGAGCCACTGGTACTGGATGGTGTTGGTGTCCTGGAACTCGTCCACCAGCACATGCCGGAACCGGCGCTGCCAGGTTTCACGGATGGTCTGATTGTTCCTGAACAGTTCCAGTGTCCGCAGCAGGATCTCGGCGAAGTCCACCAGCCCCAGGCGCTGGCAGGTTTCCTCATAGGCAGTAAAGATGCGCAGCAGGGTCTGTTGGTGGAAATCGGCGCTCTCCGGCACATGACGGGGGCGCCGCGCCTCGTCCTTGTGCCAGTTGATGTTCCACTGCAGCTGCCGGGGCACCCAGCGGGACTCGTCCAGGTCCAGGTTCGCCAGCACCCGGCGCACGATGCGAAGCTGGTCCTCGCTGTCGATGATCTCGAAGGCCTCCGGCAGTCCGGCCTCCTGCCAGTGCATCCTGAGCAGGCGGTGGCAGAGTCCGTGGAAGGTGCCCATCCACATACCGCCGGTGGGAAACTGCAGCAGCTCCTCGATGCGCCCGCGCATTTCCCGGGCTGCCTTGTTGGTGAAGGTGACCGCGAGTATGTTGAGCGGCGAAAGTTCCTCCGCCCGCACCAGCCAGCTGATGCGGTGGGTCAGGACCCGGGTCTTGCCGCTGCCGGCGCCGGCAAGCACGAGGGCGGGTCCGGGAGGCAGGGTGACCGCTTCGCGCTGGGCGTCGTTGAGCGGGTCGAGAATATGGGAAACGTCCATGGGGGTGGTATTGTACTCATTAGGTGGCAATGAGTCGTCAAGACGCGGTCGGACACGATAGGTGCATTCTGCATGACTTTTCCGGTCTTCAGATTTAGCAGATGGAGAATCTGGTCAGGGGACTGATTGCAATCCAAAACCCGGGAACAGGCAACTGTGCAAAGTCATTCGGAACTTCCGTTGTATGGACATCGGGCGGTTTGCCAACTCATGACCCGACTTGCGCCAGTATAGTCAGGTGAGGTTCCGAAGCACGATGCCATGGACCCGTTTGACTTGTCTGCCCCCGGACCTGCCCATTGCATGAAAGCCCTTTTGCCATTCCGCGAATGTCATGTTCCGGGGATGATACGATCCGAATAGAAGTTGCAACACAGTCGCATTCCATGCCGGAGATTCGCCATGACCGTCACAACCCTAACCAGCTGTGAATTCGATCAGGATCTTGCCAAGGCAAAGAGGGCTGCGGATTCCGGTCCCGTGGTCATCACCGATCGCGGAAGGCCCGCGCATGTCCTGCTCAGTATTGAAGCTTATTGTAAGCTTGCGGGAGAGCGCCGGAGCCTTCTGGATGCCATGTCAATGAAAGGACTCTCCGAGACAGATTTCGACCCGCCGCACATCGGTCCGGACATCCCATCGGTAGAACTGTACTGATCCTCTTTCAACGGCCGAAACAGAGTATTCGGCAATTCAGCGGATACATGGAAGGCCACGGTCAACTTCCGCCCCCGCACGGTGATATCTACGCCCCGTCCCCGGGGATCAGCCAGAAAAATGCGCATTGGGGCGCGTCTCCGGAACTCTGGAGCCCGTGTCCGGGATGGTGCCTGTTCACCGGGCTGGCACCGTGCAACGGTCCGATCTGGCCCTATCTGCACCTTCTCCCAGAAGCTATGTTACCCTGCGAGTACGCGCACGAATCCCATCCGTCGGCGTGCCGACGGTACGACTGGAGGTAGATTTCATGAACAAAGCAGTAGCCGGCCTCGAAAGCGCCAGGATCGTCGACGACGACAGGGCGCACGTCTGGCATCACATGATCCAGCACAAGCCCCTGGAAAACGCCGATCCCCTGGTGATCGTGGAAGGCAAGGGCCTCAGGGTGAAGGACATCAACGGCCGGGAATACCTGGATGCGGTGTCCGGCGGTGTCTGGACCGTGAACGTGGGCTATGGGCGGGAGTCCATCGCCGATGCTGTCCGCGAACAGCTGGTGAAGATGTGCTATTTCGCCAATACCGCCGGTTCCGTGCCGGGGGCGATGTTCGCGGAAAAGCTGACCGAAAAGATGCCGGGGCTCAGCCGGGTGTACTACAGCAACTCGGGCTCCGAGGCCAATGAAAAGGGCTACAAGCTGGTGCGCCAGCTCGCCGCGCTGAAGAACGGCGGCAAGAAGCACAAGATTCTCTATCGCGACCGTGACTATCACGGCACCACCATCACCGCGCTGTCGAGCGGTGGGCAGCTCCAGCGCAAGGACCAGTACGGGCCGTTCACACCGGGGTTCGTGGAGGTTCCCCACTGTCTCGCCTACCGGGCACCGAACGGAGACGATCCGGACTACGGTGTGCAGGCGGCGCGAGAGATCGAGAAGGTCATCCTGCGGGAAGGTCCCGACACGGTGGGGTCGCTGATCCTCGAGCCCGTCACCGCCGGGGGCGGGGTGATCACGCCGCCTGAAGGCTACTTCGAGACCGTGCAGGAGATCTGCAGGAAATACGGCGTACTCCTCCATATTGACGAGGTGGTCTGCGGCATGGGCCGGACCGGCAAGTGGTTCGGCTACCAGCATTACGGTGTCGAGCCGGACATCGTGACCATGGCCAAGGGGGTAGCCAGCGGGTATGCCGCGATCTCGGTGACCGTGACCACGGAGGAGCTGTTCGGCGAATTTCTCGCCGATGTTTCCGACACGATGCATTACTTCCGGGACATCAGCACTTTCGGCGGCTGCACCGCGGGCCCTGCGGCGGCGCTTGAAAACATGCGCATCATCGAGCAGGAGAACCTGCTCGACAACGTCGACGAGATGGGCGAGTACCTCATGGGTCTCCTCCATGAACTGAAGGACAAGCACCCCATGGTCGGCGACGTGCGCGGAAAGGGCCTGTTCGTGGGCGCGGAACTGGTGCAGGACCGGGTGACGAAGGAGCCCGTGGACGAGGCGGTGGCCGCGGCGGTGGTGACGCATTGCCTGCGTGAGAGCGCGGTCATGATCGGGCGCACCACGCGCAGCTTCCCCCGGTACAACAACACCCTCTGCCTCAGCCCCGCACTGGTCTGCAGCCGGGGCGACCTGGACGAGATCGTCGGTGCCATCGACCGTGCGCTGACGGCACAGGCGGCCTGAGTACCACGGAATCCAGGCACAGAAAAAGCCGCCCCCGGGCGGCTTTTTCAGATTTCTCCTTCGCTCCTTCGGGATGCCGCCGGGATCGTGGTGCCGAGGGTCGGACTCGAACCGACACTGAGTTGCCCCAATCAGATTTTGAGTCTGACGCGTCTACCAGTTTCGCCACCTCGGCACGGGGCCGATAATATACAGTTTGAAGAGCGGATTCCACAGAACTCGGGGCTCACGATGGGGCGCCGGGTGCGCCCGGAAAGGTTGCCATCGCCGGCGCGGACGCTAGAATCCGCGGATTCCGCCCTCGCCATGGATATCAGCGATTTCGACTACGAGCTGCCCGAGGAACTCATCGCGCAGCATCCACTGCCGGACCGTGACCAAAGCCGTCTGCTCTGGCGCAATGCCGGCGACGGCGCGTTGTGTGAGGGTTTTTTCAGGGACCTGGTCGACCGGCTGCATCCGGGCGACCTGCTGGTTGCCAACGACACCCGTGTGGTACCCGCGCGGCTCGAGGCACGCAAGCCATCGGGGGGCAGGGTGGAAGTCATGCTGGAACGGATACTGTCATCTGGGCGTTTCCTGGCGCAGCTTCGGTCCAACCGGCCCGTGGCGCCTGGCCAGGAGTTGTCCGTTGCGGACAGGACGTTGATCGTGGAAGGGCGAGAGGGCCGTTTCCATGTGCTTCGGATTGGCAGGGAGGTCAATGCTGACGGGCTGTTCCGGGATCACGGGGCGGTGCCGTTGCCGCCCTACATCCGCCGCAAGCCGGTGCGGGAGGATGGCCCGCGCTACCAGACCGTTTATGCTGCCGTGCCGGGTGCGGTGGCGGCCCCGACCGCGGGGCTGCACTTCACCCCGGAACTGCTCCGTGAACTCGGAGAACGCGGCATCGGCTGGACCACGGTAACCCTTCACGTGGGTGCCGGTACCTTTCTCCCGGTGCAGGATGACGATCTGGAGACCCACCGCATGCATGCGGAATGGATCGATGTCAGCGAGGAGACCTGCGAGCGGGTCCGGCAGGCCGGGAAAGTGGGCGGGCGGGTCGTCGCGGTGGGCACCACCGCGGTGAGGGCCCTTGAAACCGCAGCCCTGGGAGGAGAACCGCGGCCCATTGCTGGGGACACGGACCTGTTCATCAGGCCCGGATTCCGCTTTCGTGTTGTGGATGCGCTGGTCACCAACTTTCACCTGCCGAAATCCACGCTGCTGGTATTGGTGGCCGCATTCGCGGGTTACCATCCGGTGATGGAGATGTACCGCTATGCCGTGGCGAACCGTTTCCGTTTCTTCAGCTACGGGGACGCCATGCTGCTGGAGCGGACGGAGACGGCCCGATGATGGAATTCGAGCTTATCGCCGTTTCGGGCAAGGCCCGCCGTGGCCGCATCACCCTGTCCCGCGGCGTCATCGAGACGCCGGCGTTCATGCCGGTGGGCACCAGCGCAACGGTCAAGGCGATGACACCGGAGGAGGTATCGGCAACCGGCGCCCAGATCATTCTCGGCAACACCTTTCACCTGATGCTGCAGCCGGGTACGGAAGTGATCCGGGCACATGGAGGACTGCATGACTTCATGCACTGGGGCGGGCCGATCCTGACGGATTCCGGGGGATTCCAGGTATGGAGCCTGGCGGAACTGCGCAAGGTTACCGAACAGGGAGTGGCTTTCCGGTCGCCGCTGGACGGCAGCAAGGTGTTTCTCGGGCCCGAGGAGTCCATGGACATCCAGGCAGAACTGGGTTCCGACATCGTCATGGTGTTCGACGAGTGCACCGGGTATCCAGCCACCCGGGACGAGGCCCGGCGCTCCATGGAGCTTTCGGCGCGGTGGGCGGCGCGCTGCAAGGCACATTACCGCGGCGGGGGGGCGCTGTTCGGCATCCTCCAGGGCGGCATGTACCCGGATCTTCGCCTCGAGTCGCTTGCCCGCCTCCGGGAGACCGCATTCGACGGCTACGCCATCGGGGGGCTATCGGTGGGCGAGCCGAAGGAGGAGATGCTGGATGTGCTTGACGCCGTGGCCTGGCACCTGCCCGAGGACCGGCCCCGTTATCTCATGGGCGTGGGTACCCCCCGGGACCTGGTCGATGGCGTGGTTCGGGGTATCGACATGTTCGACTGCGTCATGCCGACACGCAATGCACGCAACGGCTGGCTTTTTACCAGCGAGGGATCGATCAAGATCCGCAACAGCAGGTACCGGCTGGACACCCGCCCCCTGGATCCCTCCTGCGACTGTTACACGTGTCGGCACTATTCCCGTTCGTACCTCCGGCATCTGCACCGCAAGGACGAAATCCTTGGTGCCAGGCTGTGCACCCTGCACAATCTCCATTACTATCAGCAGGTCATGAGGCGGATCCGCGAAGCGCTGGAGGCCGGGGATATTGATCAGTTCGCGCGCGACTTCGCCGCCTAGATA
>VYFG01000135.1 GCA_009842505.1 Gammaproteobacteria bacterium | reverse complement strand
ACATGTCTTGTCCGGCCAGAGAAGAAAGCCAGCTCTCCTGATCGCGGACCGGGGCCGCGGAAAATCCGCCGCCCTGGGAATTGCCGCAGGCCGCATCCTCAAGCGAAAAAAGTACCGGATCCTGGTGAGCGGACGCGGTCGCGCCTCGGCAAACGTGGTTTTCCGCCATGCCCTTGGCGTGTATTCACAGGCATCCCGCCATCTGCACTGGGTTGGCATCGATACCCTGCTGAATCAGAATCCGGATACGGACCTCCTTCTGGTGGACGAAGCCGCCAGTATTCCACTGGACAGTCTGGCAACTCTGCTGGCCCTCTATCCCCGCATCGCCATGGCCACCACGGTCCATGGTTATGAAGGATCCGGGCGGGGATTTCTGCTCAGGTTCCGAGAAATCGTTGAGCAGCGCAGCCGTGGGTGGCATCCCGTGACACTCGACACGCCCGTCCGCTGGGCCTCCGGCGACATGCTGGAAGCCCGGATCAACCAGCTCCTGCTGCTGGACGCGGAAATGCCGGCACTTCCTCCGGATATCGACACCGGAGATGTCAGGATCATCCCCGTCACCGGGCAGGAACTGGCTGCCGATGAGGACGAGCTGCGAACGGTCTTCAGCCTGCTGGTGACGGCCCACTATCGCACCCGGCCACGGGATCTCAAGCATTTACTGGACAACGAGGCCCTGCTCATCTACCGCATGCGCCTGCACCATGCCGGCAAGACCAGAACCGTCGGCGTACTGCTTGCGATGCGGGAAAATGCGCCTGACCCCGTTCTGGGCAAGGAGATTGCACTTGGCCTGAGGCGCCCCGGTTCACATGTCCTGGCCGAACTGCTGGCCGGACAGCCCGGTGTTAACAATGCCGTGAATATCAACCTGGCACGCATCCAGCGCATCGTGATACATCCATCCTTGCAAAGACAGGGGCTCGGCAGGCGGTTACTGCAGGAATTCTGTAAAGACCCGGCCAACGGATCCAGCCTGGTGGGCACCCAGTTCGCGCTGTCCCCGTACCTCGTGGACTTCTGGCGAGGCGCGGGATTTGTTCCTGTGAGGGTGGGCAGCCGTCACTCCCGGTTTGCAGGAGAAGTCAGCGGTCTCTTCCTGAAATCCTTGGATACTGCAGGGGATGCTGTCGTATCCGCGGCAACCGTGGGATTCGGGAAACAGTTTCCGGCCTCCCTGCCGCGTCTCCACCGTGGTCTGGACCCTGAGATCGTTCTCAGACTTCTTAGTGGTAATTCGGCATTCGCAGAAACACCGGAAAGCGAAGACATGGACGACGTTGCCGGATTCTGTTTCGGGAACATCGCTGAGGCATCCATACCGCAATCGTTGAGCCGAGTCGTGCTCTGGGGCCTTGCCATCGGCGGGTTGACCGATGCCGAGCTTTGCGTCGAACGCGTGCTGCAGGGGAAAAACTGGTCAGACTGCCGAAGTCTCGCCGGCGACGAGGGTCAGCGATGCGGGACTGCCCGGTTGAGGAAGTCATGCTCGGCACTGCTGCAGTCCCAAGCAGGAAATTCCGCCGAAGAAAGCCGCAGCCGGATCAGGCGGCCCGCACCCCCAGGATTTCCCTGACAGCATCCAGCAGGGCCAGGTTTTCTTCGGGGGTCCCGACGGTAATGCGAAGGCAGTTCTCCAGCATTCCGCCAGGCTGGTGAAGATTCTTGACCAGGACACCCCGCTGCTTCAGGCTTTCGAATACCGTATCTGCTCCTTGGACGAATCGGAGGAGAATGAAATTCGCATCACTGGGATACACGGTCACACCTGGCAAAGCAGCCAGTTCCGCAAGTATCTGCCCGCGGTCCTCCCGAATCCGCATGCCTTGTGCCTCAAGAACATCATAATGATCCAGGCAGAACGCCGCCCCTGCCTGCGACAGGCTGTTGATGTTATAGGGCAACCGGATCTTGTCCATTTCCGCCACCCAGTCCGGATGTCCCATCAGCATGCCAAGCCGCAGTCCCGCAAGACCGCTCTTGGACAGCGTGCGCATAACCAGCAGGTTGGGGTAATCGGGCACCCGGTCGAGGAATGTGCGGCCGCTGAAGGAATAGTAGGCTTCGTCCAGCACGACCACGCCCGGGGCCACGCGGACGATCTCCAGAACCAGGTCCTCATCGAACCGATTGCCCGTCGGGTTGTTGGGATATGCCAGGAATATGCAGGCGGGCTGCGCTTCCCGGACTCCGTCCAGCATGCTATCCGGATGCAGCGAAAAATCGGGATTCAGCGGCACCTCCCTGAAGCCGGTCCCGGTGAACAGCGAAATCATCCGGTACATCGAGAACGACGGGCTTGGCGCCAGAAATGTCCTGCCCGGCCCGCCGATGAGAAGCGCCAGCATCTGGATCAGTTCATCGGAGCCATTGCCCAGAATGACTTCACAACGTGAGGGTACATCGAACACCTCCCGGATACGCTGCCTGAGCACTCGGGCCCCGGGGTCGGGATAACGGTTGACGTTCGCCGCCGCCAGACATGCCTGCCACTCCTCGCGCAACTCGGACGGCAACGTGTAGGGGTTTTCCATAGCATCAAGCTTGATCAGGCCGTCCGAAGGCGGCACATGATAGGGCCTGAGTTTCCGCGTTTCCGGACTCACCAGGTGTTCCAACAGTTCTTTCATCGAGGGCACCCCATCATGCTTCCCTACCCACGAGGCGGTATTCGGCAGAACGTGCGTGCGCGGTCAGGCCTTCACACCGGGCCAATACGGAAGCCCTGAGAGCCATCTCCGAGGCTCCCTTGATGCTGGCCTGGATCAGGCTGCTGCGCTTCTGGAAATCGTAAACGCCGAGGGGGGAACTGAAACGGGCGGTTCCCGATGTCGGGAGAACATGGTTCGGTCCCGCGCAGTAGTCTCCAAGGGACTCCGCGCTGTGGGAGCCAATGAAGATGGCCCCGGCATGCCGGATGCTGTCCGCCAGCACCCCTGCATCCTGCACCATGAGCTCGAGGTGCTCCGGGGCGATACGGTTGGCGATTTCAGCGGCACGCTCCGGGGACTCCGTCCGGACGACGGCCCCCTGGTTGCGCAACGCAGCAGCGATGATGTCACGCCGCTCCATTTCCGGCAACAGTCCGGCAATCGAAGAGAGCACCTTGTCAGCAACGCCCTCACCCACCGCGATGGCGATGGACTGCGCTTGTTCATCGTGCTCCGCCTGTGCGAACAGGTCCATGGCCACCCAGTCAGGATCAGCGGTTTCGTCGCAGATGACAACTACCTCCGAAGGACCCGCGATCATGTCGATACCCACCTTCCCGAAGACCTGTTTCTTGGCGGTGGCCACATAGATGTTACCGGGGCCAACGATCTTGTCCACCGCCGGAATGGTTTCCGTGCCCCAGGCAAGGGCCGCTACGGCCTGTGCGCCGCCCACGGTGAATATCCTGTCCACGCCTGCCTCCCTTGCGGCATAAAGGATCGCCGGATTGATCTCGCCGTCGGGCGTCGGCACCGTCATAATGACTTCACCGACACCGGCAACCCGCGCCGGGATCACGGTCATCAGGACCGAGGAGGGATAGGCGGCCTTTCCGCCCGGTACGTACACGCCCACCCGGTCGAGCGGGGTGACCTTCTGCCCCAACACGGTGCCGTCTTCTTCCTGCATGTGCCAGGAGTGAGCGATTTCCCGCTCGTGATACCGCCCAATGCGATCAGCTGCGAAGCGAATGGCATCTGCAAGGTCAGTAGGAACCGATTCACAGATGCTGTCCGCCCGTTCCGGAAGAATTTCCAAGTCCGTGGCATCGGCCAGAGGCAGCCGGTCAAATCTGCCGGTCAGTTCGACCAGCGCTTGGTCCCCCCTCCTGCGTACGTCCAGGATGATGTCCGCCACCACCTGTTCAACGTTCTTTGAGTCCTTGCCC
The DNA here is from genome assembly GCA_009842505.1 of Gammaproteobacteria bacterium. Taxonomy (GTDB): domain Bacteria; phylum Pseudomonadota; class Gammaproteobacteria; order Arenicellales; family Poriferihabitantaceae; genus VYFG01. The sequence continues at coordinate 63,953 of VYFG01000135.1, read as the reverse complement.
GACATTTTCAAATCCCGCGCTAGCAGCGAGGCCAGACGTGAATCGAAATCAGCTTGTCCGCTATCCAGGACAGTGATCAGGTCCTCCGGAAAATCAGGCACTTCGGCGTTCCAGATAGTATCCCGGCACCCGGCGAATGCTCGCGCCCAGTTGTGCCAGCTTTTCCTCGATGCAGTGATACCCCCTGTCGATGTGATAGATCCTGTCGATGGTTGTCTCGCCCCTGGCAACCAGGCCCGCCAGCACTAGGCAGGCGGACGCTCGCAGGTCAGTGGCCATTACCGGAGCGGCATACAGGCTCTTTACACCCTTGATGACGGCAGTATTGCCGTCCAGTTCGATATTTGCGCCCATGCGCTGCAGTTCATGGACGTGCATGTACCGGTTTTCAAACACGGTCTCCACCACCGTCGCGGTACTGTCCGCCACGCTGTTGAGCAGGACGAACTGGGCCTGCATGTCAGTGGGGAAAGCCGGGTAAGGAGCGGTACGGATGTTGACGGACCTCAGCCTGCTTTCGGGCGTAGTCAGTTCAATCCAGTCTTCACCGGATTTCAGGCCGCAACCGGCTTCCCTGAGCTTGTCAAGAACCGCCTCGAGATGCCGCGGTATAACGTCGTTGATGCGAATTTCCCCGCCGGATATTGCCGCGGCTACCAGGAAGGTCCCGGCCTCGACCCGGTCGGGAATTACCCGGTGGTCGGCGCCATGGAGCCGTTCCACGCCTTCGATCATAATCTCGTCACTGCCTGCACCGGAAATGTTTGCACCCATGGCGTTCAGGCAATCGGCAAGATCCACCACTTCCGGTTCCCGTGCCGCGTTCTCGATCGTGGTGACACCCTCGGCAAGGGTAGCAGCCATCATGATGTTTTCCGTACCGGTCACGGAAATCATGTCCATGAATATTCGTGCCCCACGGAGCTTGCTCCCACCGGTATCGGCAATGATGTATCCGTTTTCGATCCGGATTTCCGCACCCATGGATTTCAGGCCCTTGATGTGAAGGTTTACCGGTCTTGACCCGATGGCGCATCCCCCGGGCAGGGATACCTCGGCGCGGCCGAACCGGGCGGTCAGAGGGCCGAGCACCAGGATCGAGGCCCGCATGGTTTTCACGAGGTCATAGGGGGCCCGCACGCTGCCAACACCGGATGCATCCGTCTCGATGGCGAGTTTTTCATCCACCTGGAGTCTGACGCCGAGCTGGCCGAGCAGTTCCATGGTGGTGGTGATGTCGTGCAGATGCGGGATATTGCTGATACGAAGGGTGTCATCCGTCAGCAGCGATGCGATCATGAGGGGAAGAGCCGCATTTTTTGCGCCGGATATCCTGATCCTGCCCTTGAGGGGGCCGCCACCAGTTGCAATCAGCTTGTCCATGTATGGGGATGGGGCAGAGAAGTTCTTGTTTTGGTGATTGTACCGTAATCGAAATGGCGGATAGCAGGATGGAAATGGCGATTTACAGGATACTTGAAGACCTGAAAACCAGATCTGAGGTCCTGATGCTCCGGTCCGTCACACGAGTACGGGCTGTTCCGCTCTCGGGAACCGGTAGGCGATGCCGCTCGGTGTGCGAACCTACTGCAGCCATTCCTGCGGCCTTGAATTGGACCAGGACGTAAACATGGCACAAAATATTCTCGGGCGGGCTATCCTGCTGACCGGGAGGGATGTTGGTCGGTGGGCACATCCCGGTGCGTCCGGGGATGTTTCCGATGATTAAGCCGCGGGGTTTCCCGGGCAGGATGCGGAAAGATGTTCAACGGATGTTGTCAACTATTGAAAATGAATTCCATTTCTTCTGTGGGTATCGGCTCGGGACCAGTCAATCCCTGCCCGAAGATTATTTTTCCCAAGGTACGACAGTCATCAGCGTACGACGTAAATTTTCATTCAGCTTGGGAGGCGCATCAAGCGCAGCCTCGAAGGTCCTGAACACGGATTCATCCACACCAAACAGATACTGGTCAAGGAGAACGTTCTCCGACGCCTCACGCATCGTATCGAGGATAAAATCCGTGCGTGACTTTCCGAGGCGCTTTGCTGCCCGTTCGATCAACGCTTTCTGATCCTCCGAAGCCCGAAAGTTGATCACCTTTGTCGGAACTGACCGATCCGGCATGGTAACAGCTTCAAAATAGTCTGTATTTTTGATGTGTTTACGGTTATTTCCACCTGCTGTCAACATGCCTTATCTGTGGTACTCATCGATCCTTCCCAGACTCATCCTGTAACACCACACATCATTGACACCTTCCGCAAATTGAGGGCTACTGCCACCGCAGTCCTTGGGTTTATCCACAATGTAGACCAGACCAAGTCTGGCTAGAATATTTCATCTTCCAACGAGGTTGCCATGCCCAGAACCGAAACATCGCCATATGACGTCACCGAGCACCTCCGTACGCCAGAGGATATGGCTGCATATCTGGATGCCAGCCTGGAAGAAGCTGATGGCGATGCTGCATTCGTCGCCAAGGCTCTGGGCGATATTGCCCGTGCCAAGGGTATGACGCAGGTTGCATGCGATACGGGGCTTTCCCGCGAAGGTCTCTACAAGGCCCTTTCGGGCAACCGCAGTCCGGCGTTTGATACCGTTCTCAGTGTTATCGCCGCGCTTGGCTTGCGTTTACGGGCCGAAGCTTCGGCCGATCCGGAGTTGGCCGGATAGGGCACTTTTACCCCATTACTGAATACGGCGACGCATCATCATCGGCAAGTACCTCAATATGAATGATCATGTTATCTTCCGGCCATGCGAAGCATGACCAGATTACATAAAACCGTTTCATCAGTATGCACTACCGGCACGAGTGCGGCACCGTGTAAATTGCACCGGACCCATTCGACCGCCGGCTTCATGCGGAATGTGCGCATTGCGGTGTTTGCGGCTGCAGCCGGGCTGTGGCTGGCCGTCGGGGATGCCTTTGCAGGCCATTACTACCTGCGCGGCGGAATCGGATTCGACCATCCAGGCAATGCGGTCTTCGCCGACATCGATTGCTCTCTCACCTCGCCGGCGGCACTCTATGGCTGCGGAACGGGCGGTGACGGCGCACCTTACCGGTCGCACGGCAGTTTCGGGACGGTGCCGGCGATTGAGCTCGGGCTCGGTTACTCGACCGGAGCGGTCCGATACGAGATGCTGTTCGAATACCGGCCCAGCTTCACGTTCGAAGGCCGTGCCAACTTCCTGGCGCCGGAGCGTCGGCAATCCGTCATGATGGACCTATCGTCCGTATCCGGGATGCTGGCTGGGTTTGTGGACTTCAGAAGGCCGGGCCAGTTCACTCCATTCATCGGGGCCGGCATCGGCACCGTACGAACCCGGACCGACCCGACGACCATGACCTTCCCGACGACGACGACCACCGTACCGGGAGGGAGCCGGACGGAACTGACCTGGATGGTGACAGCCGGAGCTGGAGTGGCGTTGAGCGAGCGGGTCACTCTCGACCTAGCCTGGCGCTACACCGACCTTGGCGAGGTTCGCACGGGCCAAGGCGCGGGCCGGGTCGTCTGGCGAGACGGCAGCCGGGACCCGTTGCCGCTTGATCTTGCGCCAACTCGGGCCAGGCTTGCGGGCCATGGAATCCGGGTATCCCTGCGCCGCGATTTCTGAAGGCAGCGTCCATGCCTCGCTCGTGGGTTCGGGGTGGCGTCGTGGCCCCAGGATGACAAGGCACCGTGCAGCTATCCTGCAACCCTGGCGATGACTGGAATTAGCCGGGCGGGCCTGGAAGCCATTTCTCCCCAAGATACACGGACTCCCCTTCAATATCCACACCCTGTCCAGATCGGATTCAGGTTTGCAGCGTATAAAAGGTACTGACGGAACGATTTCAGCGCGGATTTGCGAATTTTCTGCGGGAAGTCAATCCCATCGGTGATCCCGCACCTGGACCACGCCATCCTGCACCCTGACCGGAAAAACATCCACCGGCTCGTAGGCGGGAGGCGCTGTCACCTCTCCAGTCCGGATGTCGAAACGGGCGCCGTGGCGCGGACATTCGATGGAACCGTCCACCACGCACCCGCTTGAGATGTCGCTGCCGTCATGGGTGCAGATGTCCTCGATGGCATAAAACTCCCCGTCCAGGTTGACCAGCACCATCACCGCCCCTTCCACTTCAACAGACATGTGCTTCCCGGGCGGGAGATCGTCCACCGCCACCACAGTGGTCCAGTCGCTCATCGTTGTATTGCCCGCTAGATCAGGCCAAGTTCAAGCCGCGCCGCCTCGCTGATCATTTCCTGGCGCCACGGGGGATCCCACACGAGGTCCACCACCGCGTCCTCGACGCCGGGAACCAGCTTGACCGTCCCTTCCACCATGCCCGGGAAAGTCTGCGCCACGGGGCAGCCCGGCGCCGTCAGGGTCATGTCCACTTCCACGAACCGGTTTTTCACCTCGACCCGGTATATCAGGCCGAGATCATAGATGTTCACGGGAATTTCCGGATCGTAGATCGTCTTCAGCGCGGCCACCACACGGTCATGAAGTACGGATTCATCGACCACCCCCCCAGACGTGCCGGCGTCCCCTGAGGACACATCGTCCTCAACCGGTCCGTTGCCGGTTTCGAACTGCCGCATGAGCTGTTCGTGCGGCGTCAACTCGGGATCGAATTCCACCCGGCGGCTCGGGATCTTGTCATTCATGGCTGATCAGGCGTCTCGACAACTCCGCGGCCAGGAAGTCGCGCAGCGGCTCCACCTCGACATCGCCAAGCACGTCGTTCACGAACCCGTACGTCAGCAGGGACCGGGCATTTTCAGGATCAATCCCGCGGGACCGGAGATAGAACAACGCGTTGGCATCCAACTGCCCCACGGTGGCTCCATGGGCGCACTTCACATCATCGGCATAGATTTCCAGTTGAGGCTTGGTGTCGATTTCCGCATCCGGCGACAGCAGGAGATTGTCGTTCGTCTGGTCTGCATCGGTCTTCACCGCCCCTTGATCCACCCGTATGCGGCCATGAAACACGCCCCGCGACCGCTTGTCCAGAACGCCCTTGTAGAGCTCTCTGCTGCTGCAATGGGGGGCCGCGTGCACCACGCCGGTGTGGTTGTCCACATGCTGCCGGCCGGTCGCGGCATACATCCCGAGCAACTCGCAGTGCGCTCCGGGGCCATTCAGCCTGACCTTCAGGTTGTTGCGTACCACGTCACCGCCCAGTGTCGCCGTCATGATCTGCAGATTGCTGTCCCTGGACTGGTCCACCACGACATCATTGATCATGCTGGTCCCCCTGCCCATGGTTTCCACCAGGTGGTAGTCCAGCGAGGCCCCGGCTTCCAGTACCACACGGGTGCTGGTGTTCACCAGGGCGTTCAGCCCGTCCAGAGACACATGCCGCTCCACCACCTTCACCCTGGCGTTGGGGCCCAGCCGAAGGATATTGCGCGCCTGTCCCGCCTTGCCTTTTCCGGCCGAGACGAACAGGAACTCGAGTACCGAATCGGCCTCCAGGTCTGCGTCCAGGTCCACCACGTAGCCGTCACGGAAAAAGGCGGCGTTCAGGGCGAGGAATCCGTTCCCCGGCAATGATTCATCGGCTGAAACTCCGGGCAGGGCATCCGGACCCTGGCGCAGCACGGAAGCCAGCGAGCGGACCGAAATCCCCGGCGACAAACCCGTGTTCGACGAAATTGCGTCATTCAGTACGCCATCGACGAATACGAACCTGTGGCTTTCCAGGCCGGGAATCAGCCAGTGATCCAGGGGCAGATCATCAACCTCCCCGGTGATATCGGTGTCGAAGGCCCTGGCTGTCAACGGACGCAGCGGCATGTAGCGCCAGTCTTCGTCGCGCTGGCCAGGAAAACCGGACTGGCGCAGGCTGTCCATGGCCGCACCGCGCTGCCTGGTCATCCAGTCCGGTTCCCCCTCCGAGAACACGGGTGACAGTGCGGCGAACTGTTCCGAATATTGGGTTACGGTGTCGTTCATTCTGCGATACGGTCGGTTATGCGTGATGGCGCATCAGGCGGCCTGTTCCTCGATCCAGCCATAGCCCTTTTCCTCCAGTTCCAGTGCCAGTTCCTTGCCTCCGGACCGGATGAACCGCCCTCCCGCAAGCACATGGACATGATCGGGGACGATGTGGTTCAGCAACCGCTGGTAATGGGTGACCACGACGATGGCGCGGTCGGCGCCGCGCAGCTTGTTGACGCCCTCGGCCACGATCCGCAGGGCGTCGATGTCGAGGCCGGAGTCTGTTTCGTCGAGAATGCCGAGGTGAGGCTCAAGCAATGCCATCTGCAGGATTTCGTTGCGCTTCTTTTCACCGCCCGAGAATCCCTCGTTGACCGCGCGATACAGGAACTCCTGCTTCATATCCACCAGCGCCGCCTTTTCCTTGATCAGCTTGAGAAAATCCATGGCATCCAGTTCCTCCTCGCCACGATGCTTGCGTATCGCGTTGAGCCCGGCCTTCAGGAGATAGAGATTGGTCACACCGGGAATTTCCACCGGGTACTGGAAGGCAAGAAACAACCCTTCCCTGGCGCGTATTTCCGGCTCCATGTCCAGCAGGTCCATGCCGCGGTAAGTGACGGCGCCCCCGGTGACCTCGTAGCCGTCACGTCCCGCGAGAACGCTTGCCAGCGTACTCTTGCCGGAACCGTTGGGTCCCATGATGGCGTGAACTTCACCGGCGCCGACCTCAAGGTCGATACCCCTGAGAATGGTCTTGCCTTCAACGCTGGCACTCAGATTCTTGATGGATAGCATGTTGTGAATTGAGAAATTGAAAATTGGTATGCGCGCCCCGGCCGGATCAGCCGACAGCACCTTCGAGACTGATGCCCAGAAGCTTCTGCGCTTCCACCGCGAATTCCATGGGCAACTCCTTGAACACCTCCTTGCAGAATCCGTTGACGATCATGGAAACGGCGTCCTCCTCGGAGAGCCCCCGCTGGCGGCAATAGAAAAGCTGGTCCTCCCCGATGCGGGACGTGGTCGCCTCGTGCTCGATTTGGGCACTCGGATTCTTCACTTCCATGTAGGGGAAGGTGTGCGCGCCGCACTCGGCGCCCATCAGCAGGGAGTCGCACTGGGAATAGTTGCGTGCGCCTTCCGCGCCCTTCAGGACCTTGACGAGACCGCGGTAGGAATTCTGCCCCTTGCCCGCGGAAATGCCCTTTGAAATGATCGTGCTGCGGGAGTTCTTTCCGACATGGACCATCTTGGTGCCGGTATCCGCCTGCTGGTAGTTGTTTGTCAGGGCCACGGAATAGAACTCCCCGATGGTGTCGTCCCCTTCCAGGACCACACTCGGATACTTCCAGGTGATGGCGGAGCCGGTTTCCACCTGGGTCCAGGAAATCTTCGCCCCCTGCCCGCGGCATGCCCCCCGCTTGGTCACGAAGTTGTAGATGCCGCCCTTTCCGTGCTCATCTCCCGGGTACCAGTTCTGGACCGTGGAATACTTGATTCCGGCGCCTTTCATCGCCACCAGTTCCACCACCGCCGCATGCAGCTGGTTCTCGTCCCGCATGGGCGCTGTGCATCCCTCCAGGTAGCTCACATAGCTGTCCTCGTCCGCCACGATCAGTGTCCGCTCGAACTGCCCGGTATTCATCTCGTTGATGCGGAAGTACGTAGACAGTTCCATGGGACAGCGGACCCCCTTGGGGATATAGACGAACGAGCCGTCGCTGAACACCGCGGAGTTGAGTGCGGCGTAGTAGTTGTCCGAACTTGGCACAACGCTCCCGAGATACTGCCTGACCAGATCGGGAAATTCCTGCAGCGCCTCTGAGATGGGGCAGAAGATCACCCCGGCGTCCATCAGCGTCTGCTTGAACGTGGTGGCCACCGACACGCTGTCGAACACGGCGTCCACGGCCACCTTGACCCCGGCGAGCATCTTTTGCTCGTCAATGGGAATTCCCAGCTTCTCATAGGTTTCGAGAAGCTTGGGGTCCACCTCATCCAGGCTGTCCAGCAGCTCTTTCTGCTTCGGGGCGGAGTAGTAGCTGATCGCCTGGTAGTCGATGGGGGGATGGTGCAGATGCGCCCACCGAGGCGGAGTCATTGCGGTCCACCGCCGGAAGGCATCGAGACGCCAGTCCAGCATCCACCCGGGTTCCTCCTTGATCCCGGATATCGTCCGCACCACGTCCTCGTCGAGGCCCGGCGGCAGCGTGTCGGATTCGATTTCGGTTACGAAACCTTCCTTGTAATCCCGCTGCAGCAGCGGGGCCAGTTCTCTTTCGGTCTGTGACATGTCGGTTGACTGTTCTGTTTTGTCTTGTGCCGATGGTTCCGGTCCGGCTACCGTCCGGGTCCTCATTCAGGAAGGCCAACCCTGTGGCCGTCGCTACGGGCAAGCCGTACTGCCGGGCCGCTGTTCCGCGCCTGGTCAATCCCGCTTCGCCGCATCAGCTCGCCCAGTCTGATTCCCCTTAAAAACACATGCAACTGATCGGTCAGTTCGGACCACAGATCATGGGTCAGGCAGCGCTTGCCGTCATGGCAGTTCTCCTCGCCCTCGCACTCGGTGATATCCAGCGGTTCATCCACCGCCAGGATGATGTCGGCAATGCTGATGCTGTCGACATCCCTGGCCAGCACGTATCCACCGCCCGGACCACGCGCGCCCACAACCAGGTTCTTCCGTTTCATTTTCGCGAACAGCTGCTCCAGGTAGGATAGCGAAATTCCCTGGTTGACCGATATGCTTTTCAATGAAACCGGACCCAGCGACTGATTCATGGCGAGATCAATCATCGCCGTCACCGCATAGCGTCCTTTGGTTGTGAGTCGCATTTCGCCGAAATTCAGGTTACATTTTGCACGAACGAACGTGCAGGTCCCGCCTTGATGAGTAACAATAAGGGCTCTAGGATAAAAACCAAGTATTTTACTAGGTTTTTCATTTTGGCAATATCTCTTCCAGCCAGGTAGTTCGGGGCCTCGGTATTCCATGTCGCCGGAACAGGCCGTCGATCAAGCCTTCGCCGGACGCGGATACGGGTGCGTTCCCCGAATTCGGGAATACCCGTCACCAGCCCGTCTTTCCGCCCTGCCGGCCCCGCGGAAGATAGCGCGGGTTGCCATTCAGCCCTGGTGATTTTACTCATGCCGATGATGTCCCTGGAGTCGGGAGCCCCATCCGAAGGACAGTCGGCCAATGAAACCCTCGGACTGACGCCGACCCGATGGCTGCCAGGGTAGGACTCACCGGCGGCATCGGCAGCGGCAAGTCCACCGTGGCGAAGCTGTTCGTCGACCGGGGCGTCCAGGTGGTGGACGCGGATGCCGTTGCCCGTGAAGTCACCCGTCCGGGCGCAAAGGCCCTGGTGGCGATCGTGTCTCGCTTTGGCGAAGGAATCCTGAAGGCGGACGGCAGTCTGGACCGGGGGGCGCTTGGGCGGGAAGTCTTCGCCAGTGCGGACCAGCGCCTTTGGCTCGAAAACCTGTTGCACCCCCTGATCCGCCGGGAGATGGACAGCCGGGCATCGAACTGCACCGATCCATATTGCATCCTGGAAATCCCCCTCCTGGTGGAGACCGGGAGGCAACAGGACATGGATTGCGTGATCGTCGTGCACTGCCCGAAGGAGGTGCGCATTGCTCGGCTGATAGAATGCCGTGGAATGCGTCGGGAAGATGTGGAGCGGGTGATGGATCAGCAGGCCACGGACGAAGAGCGGCTTGAAGCCGCGGACCATGTTTTGGATAACGATTCGGACCGGGAAACGCTGGCGTCCCGGTTCGGTCGTGTGCTCATGGACCTGCAGCGCCGTTTCGACTGAAATCGCCACTTCCGAACTGCAAACAACCCGGGATGTACTTGCAGTAGGTCCGATATATGAGCGGATCGATGCACAGAAAATTCTGTGACCGAGGAAATTGCAATGGATATCAAGCCGATCAGAACCGGTACCGACTACCGGGAGGCGCTGGTGGAGATTGACAGCCTGATGACGTCCGGGGCGGATTCATCCGAGGGGGAAAGGTTCGATGTGCTGGTGACCCAGGTCGAAGCCGATGAAGCCAAACACTTCCCTCTGTACCCGCCTGATCCAGTGGAATCGAGCTATTTCGAAATGGAATCAACCAGGGTGTGAAGGACCTTGTCCCCATGATCGGTCAAACCAACCGTGTCCACGGGATTCTGAACCGCAGACGTCCGTTGACCCTGAAGATGATCTGGAGGCCGAATCAGGAACCTGGCATTCCAGACAGTTAAATCAGGCTTTTTGCACTGTAATCACCGAAATTATCCCAACGTGTCAGTGAGTTACAGGCTTCCCCGCAATGAGTAACGATCTATGCATATGGATCCGTTCATATATATAAAACAATCATTTTAATGACATGAGGGAGAATTATGTATAGAAAGTGCCATTTTCTATACACATAGGGGACGCGGATCCTGTGACGACCCAAGGCACCATCTCACCGCTACCGCCCACCGCCGAACTGGAATCCCGTTCGGTGCTGAAAAGCCTTGCCCCGGCCCATCGCTATCTGGCCGAACTCAAGGGCATGGCAGCCACCATCCCCAGCGAGCACATCCTGATCAATACCCTTATTCTGCAGGAGGCCAAGGACAGTTCCGAGATCGAGAACGTCGTCACCACCCACGATGATCTCTACAAGGCCGTCCTGTTCGGGGATTATATAAAGAATCCGGCCGCCAAGGAGGTCAATCGTTACGCCACCGCCCTGAAGAACGCCTTCGAGCAGGTGAAACACGACCGGTTGCTCACGGTCAACCGCATCGTCGGGATCCACCGGGTGCTGGAACAGAACGAAGCCGGCATCCGAAAACTCCCGGGCACGGCACTCAGGAATGAGCGCACCGGCGAGACCCTTTATACGCCGCCGCAGGATCACGGGGAGATTGTGCGCCTGATGAATAACCTGGAACAGTTCATCAACGATGACGAACTCTCCAATGTCGACCCACTGGTCAAGATGGCAGTGATCCACTACCAGTTCGAGAGCATCCATCCCTTTTATGACGGCAACGGCCGTACCGGACGCATCATCAATATCATCTACCTGGTGGCAAGGGGGCTACTCGATATCCCGGTGCTCTATCTCAGCGGCTATATCATCCGCAACAAGGCGGACTACTATCGCCTGTTGCAGGCCACGCGGGATACCGGTGACTGGGAGCCCTGGATCCTCTACATGCTGGAAGGCGTCGAACTCACCTCGCGCCAGACCATCTGGATCATCCAGCGGATCAAGGAAATCATGATGGCGTACAAACACCGCATCCGCGCGGAGTTGCCGAAGATCTACAGTCAGGACCTGCTCAACAATCTATTCCGGCACCCCTACACCAAAATCGAAGCGGTGCAGACCGACCTGCAGGTCTCGCGCGTGACCGCGGTCAAATACCTGGAGCTGTTGACAGAAAAGGGATTCATCGAGAAACACAAGATCGGGCGCTACAACTACTACGTCAATCGCCCGTTGATGGGTATCTTCATGGAGATACCGGAAATGCCGGCAGACCAAGAATTCGGAAACCGGTATCCATGAGGTGTCAAAGTCGGGCCAATCCAACCGTGTCTACGGGATTCTGAACCGCAGACGTCCGTTGACCCTGAAAATGATCCGGGGGCTGAACTAGGAACCGGGCATGCCGGCCGAATCCCTGATCAGGCCGACGCAGGTTCGGACCCCGGAAGGCTGAAACCGCGGTTCAGACACCCCCCGTCTCCGCCATACCGTTCAGCCGGTCCTCGAGCCTCCCGATCCATCTTCCTCCTTCCTGCGGCTGGTCCGCTTGTAAGCCGCAAGGATTGGGTGCACCGCTTCCAGGACATCGAACCACAGTATTTCCTCCACATGCACCCAGGCGACGGACTGTCCCTCGCGGCCCCGTGCCTGTCCATGGAAGGAAGTCACCAGCCGGGTATCGAGCCACACGCGGGCATGGTCATAGTCGTGCCTGATCTTCGCAAGGGGTGTCGATACGGCATCCTCTATGCCGAGTTCCTCCTCGAGTTCACGCGCGAGCGCGAAGCCGGGCGACTCACCGGGTTCCACCTTGCCCCCCGGAAACTCCCACTGCCCGGCTTTCGGTGTTCCGGGGCGTCTTTGCTGGATCAGGAGCCTGCCCCGGGAATCCGCGATGACGCCGACCACCACATGCAACCGGTCCTCCGGCACGGGCGTGTCCATTGCGGGATCAGGAACGGTAGTCGGCGTTGATCTCGATGTAGCCATGGGTCAGGTCGCAGGTCCAGACCCTGGATGTACCGGTGCCCGCCCCAAGCTCCACTTCGATCAGGATCTCCCGGCCCTTCAGGTGCCCGGTGACCAGGGACTCGTCGTAATCCTCCACCTTCCCTCCTCCGCTGGCGATGGTGATGCCACCGAAGGACACGCCGAGGTTGCGCTGATCCAACCGGGTGCCCGACTTGCCCACGGCCATCACCACCCGGCCCCAGTTCGCGTCCTCGCCGGCCACGGCGGTCTTGACCAGCGGTGAATTAGCGATGGCCTTCGCCGCAACCCGGGCCTCGGCATCGGTTGCGGCGCCCCGCACAACCACCTCGATGAGTTTTTCGGCGCCTTCGCCGTCACGCACCACCTGGACCGCAAGGTCCTGCATGAGCGCCTCCAAGGCTTCGCGAAAGCCGGCCAGCCGGGTATCAGATGCCGAGACGGGCTCGGCGTTTCCGGCGGCTCCGCTGGCAAACAGGAGGCAGGTGTCCGAGGTGGAGGTATCGCTGTCCACGGTGATGGAATTGAACGAATCCTGATTGCATTCCACCAGCAGATCCTGCAATACCTGCCCGGGAATGGCGGCGTCGGTGAATACAAACGCCAGCATCGTGGCCATGTCGGGCTCGATCATTCCGGAACCCTTCGCAAAGCCGTTGATTCTTACCGTAGTGTCGCCGATGGCCGCGGTTCGGGTTGCTCCCTTCGGAAACGTGTCCGTGGTCATGATGGCCCGCGCGGCACTCTCCCAGTTCCCCCCGAGACCCGCCGCCGCCACGGGCACTGCATCGAGAACGCGTCCGATGGGCAGCGTATCGCCGATGACGCCGGTGGAAGCGACAAAAACCTCGTCAGGGCTGCAGCCCAGCTGCGCGCCAACCGCCTCGCAGGTTTCCCGTACATGCCGATGCCCCGTCTGGCCGGTGAATGCGTTGGCATTGCCGGCGCACACGATCAGTGCACCGGCGCACCCCTGGGGCAACCGCTCCCGGCACCAGTGTACCGGCGCACTGGCGGTGAGGGACCTGGTCAGCACGCCCGCCACCCGGGTCCCGGCGTCGAATGCCGCCAGCATGACATCGTTCCTGCCCCGATAGTGGATATTTGCCTCTACGGCAGCAAGGCGGACTCCGGCAACTTCCGGCAGTACGGGAAAGCCCGGAGGTGCCAGCGGGGAAGTCTTCAGCGCGGCCATGGGAATTGCCCCCCGGGCCGCGCGTCAGCCGATACGGCCACAGCACTGCTTGTATTTCTTGCCGGAGCCGCAGGGGCAGGGCTCGTTCCGGCCGATTTTCCTTCCCTGGCGGGTGACCGGCTGCCTGGACGCGGGTTGCGTCCTGCGCACCGCGGCGCCGGGCTGCCCGGATGCGGCCTGCGGTTGCGGGGGGGCGCTTTCCTCCGGCACCGCGGCGGCGTCCGCGTGGATGAATTTCATCGCCTGCTGCTGTTGCTGACGCTGGAGTTCCCTCTGGCGGGCCTCCATCTCCGCGATCTCCTCGGCAGTGGGAATGTGCAGCCTTGCCAGCGTAGTGGACACGGTGTACTTGACGTCGTCCAGCAACCGGGCGAACATTTCAAACGCTTCGCGCTTGTATTCCTGCTTCGGGTTCTTCTGTGCATAGCCCCGCAGGCCGATGCCCTGGCGAAGGTGGTCCATGCTGGCGAGATGCTCCTTCCATTGCTCGTCCAGGATTTTCAGCATGACCGCCTTCTCGAAATGGCGCATGGCCTCCGGACCCACCCGGCTCTCCTTGTCCGCGATCATGGACTCGATGGCGCCGGTGATCTTGCCCCGGAGCGGCTCCTCGTGGAGGGAATCATCCTCCTCCAGCCATTGCGCCACCGGCAGGGCGATGCCGAATTCCCGCTCCAGGTCCTGCTCAAGCGTCCCGATGTCCCACTGCTCCTCCAGCGTCTGCGGAGGCACGCTGCGACTGATGACCGCCTGAATGGACTCTTCGCGGTTGTGCTGGATGTATTCGGAAACGTCATCCGTGGCCATCAGCATGTTGCGCTGGTCGTAGACCACCTTGCGCTGCTCATTGGCCACGTCATCGTATTCGAGCAATTGCTTGCGGATATCGAAGTTGTGCCCCTCGACCTTCTTCTGGGCATTCTCGATGGCCTTGGTGACCCAGGTATGCTCGATGGCCTCGCCATCCTCCATGCCCAGCTTCTGCATCAGGTTCGAGATCCTGCCGGATCCGAAGATCCGCATCAGGTTGTCTTCCAGCGAAAGATAGAAACGGCTGGAGCCCGGATCACCCTGACGGCCGCAGCGCCCCCGGAGCTGGTTGTCGACCCGCCGCGACTCGTTGCGTTCGGTGCCGAGAACATGCAGGCCGCCGGCCTTGAGCACCTGGCTGTGCCGATCCTCCCAGGCCTTCCGCGCCGGTTCATGGTCGTCCTCATCGAGCCTGGACAGCTCAATCTCTAGATTGCCGCCAAGAACGATGTCGGTGCCCCGCCCCGCCATGTTGGTGGCGATGGTCACCCGCCCGGGGCGGCCCGCCTCGGCGATGATTTCCGCTTCGCGTTCGTGGTGCTTCGCGTTCAGCACCTGGTGGTCGATATCCAGCTTGCTGAGGATGCCCGACAGATTTTCCGAGGTGTCAATGGATGCGGTGCCCACCAGCACGGGCTGGTTCCGCTTCTGGCAATCCTGGATCCCGTGCACGATCGCGTCGAATTTTTCCCCGGCGGTCCGGTAGACCAGGTCGGGCTGGTCATCCCGGATCATGGGCTGGTTGGTGGGCAGTATCACCACTTCCAGCCCGTAGATCTGCAGAAACTCCGGCGCCTCGGTGTCAGCGGTGCCCGTCATTCCCGAAAGGTTGTCGTACAGGCGGAAATAGTTCTGGAACGTGATGGACGCCAGGGTCTGGTTCTCCTGCTGGATGGTCACCCCCTCCTTGGCTTCCACCGCCTGGTGAAGGCCGTCGGACCAGCGCCGTCCCGCCATCATCCGACCGGTGAACTCGTCAATGATCACCACCTGGCCGTCCCGGACGATGTAGTCCACATCGCGCTTGAACAGGTTATGGGCGCGCAGGGCGGCATAGAGGTGATGCATCAGGCTGATATTGCCAAGCTCATACAGGCTGTCGCCCTCCTCGAGCAGGCCTTCGGCCACCAGCAGTTGTTCCCCACGGTCGTGGCCGTCCTCGGTCAGCGATATCTGCCTTGTCTTCTCGTCCACGCTGAAGTGCCCCGGCCCGTCTTCCTCCTCCTGGCGAACCAGTTCCGGCACCACCACGTTGATTTTCTGGTAGAGCTCGTTGCTTTCTTCCGCCGGCCCAGAAATGATGAGCGGTGTGCGCGCCTCGTCAATCAGGATGGAGTCAACCTCGTCCACGATGGCAAATCCGAGGCCCTGCTGGAACCGGTCCTCCGAGGAGAAGGCCATGTTGTCCCGCAGGTAGTCGAAGCCGAACTCGTTGTTGGTTCCGTAGACGATATCGCTCTGGTATGCGCTCCGTTTCTCATCCGGAGACTGTCCGGGCACGACGACACCCACACTCAGCCCGAGGAAGCTGTAGATGTTCCCCATCCACTCGGCATCCCGCCTGGCCAGGTAATCGTTCACCGTCACGATGTGGACCGGGATGCCCGCCACGGCATTGACGTAAGCCGGCAGGGTGGCGACCAGTGTCTTGCCCTCCCCGGTTTTCATTTCCGCGATCTTGCCGTCGTTGAGCACCATCCCGCCGATCAGCTGAACGTCGTAATGGCGCAGCTCCAAGGTCCGGACGGACGCCTCCCGCACCACGGCGAATGCCTCCGGCAGGATGTCGTCGATACTTTCCCCCGCCTTGATCCGGTCACGAAACTCCCCGGTCCTGGCGCAAAGCGCGGTGTCGTCGAGTTCACGCATGGCGTCCTCGAGACCGTTGATGCGCTTCACAATATTCTGCATCTTGTTCAGCATCCGCTGATTGCGGTCGCCGAACACTTTCTTGAGTACGGTTTGCAGCATATTTTCCAGATATTACGGAAAGGATTTATGTATTCTTCTTATAAATAATTACTTAATCAATTTAACCAGGAATCCTTGATCGGACGGCGATCAGATTTGGCCGATGTCCATGTGGAACAATCGTGCAATCAAGGGTTTCCGTTTGGATAATTGTCCGGCAACCAGGCGTTGGAACAGATGAATATAGCCGTGAATCCTGCGAAGCATAGACAGAATTTGACCTCTATGCCATGTCAACAACCTACTCGCCCCACGACCGTACACGTACAGTTCGATAAGCCCGATACAGGCAGGAAGACTGCGGCGGCGAGGGAGCGCTAGTCTAGCATATGGGGATAATAAAGATGATTTGTAGTAGTCGGCACATGATCTGACCGTGACCGGTTTGATTGGACGACTGTCAGTTGAAGCCTAGTTCACAAACTTCTCCTGCCAGATTGCTCAATGGCCGGTCACGGCCAGCAATTCATCAACAGATCTTTGCCAGCGCACGCGCCATCGGCTATCCCGCCAAACCGTGGGTTCACCGGTTCCGGGTTCGAGATCGAGATCCGCAGTGATGGGCCTGATGGGTAGGAGGAAACCCTGGAGTGGTTCCAATGCCAGGGCGCCGGCGAGCGAACCCAGCCGCCGCAGCGCCGCTGACCAACCCAACCGACGGGCATAATCCATGAGAATCTCCGCGTCCAGTTCGTAAGCGGCCGCGGCGAAAGCCTCCGCCAATACCTCGATCCCGCCGACGAGCCGCGGACGCCTTGCCACATCCAGGACGGCGCGATGCCGATCGGAGATGTGGGATGCTCCCCACGGCATACGCCCCACCCCAATTTTCTCGGGCGATTCGATAACAACCTGCAGCGGCCAATCGGAGAGCGACCTGGTACGAATCCGGCGTACGGCCGCGACCTGAATGGACCGAGTCGGGTGAACCAACAGGTCGTTCTCGTAAAGGGCGCTTCGATAAGCAATGCGATGTGATACGCCGTCCAGTGCCGCCCCGACTGACAATGCGACGCTTTCGGCGGCAGCCGGAGTACCGAGCACACCCAGTTGACGCACAACGTAGTGCCCTCGCCGTACTCGATCAACCAAGCCGACATTCTCCATGCGCTTGAGGAGGTTTGCGGTGGCTGTCTTCGACTTCCCGAGACGCTTCTCCACTTCGCCGAAAGTGAACGTTGTACAACCTTCGGCAACCAACTCGTTGGCGAGCGCCAGTCCTTGCTGTGGTAAACAACGGTACATAATGAACGAATCAAGTGAATTACTGATAATTTTGCAAGAATGTAGTGTGAAGTCCATTATTCACTTATTCGATGAATAATGAGCATATAAAATAGAACTGACACACTGTCGGGTGATGGTCGTTCCGATAGCCGGTATAGAGACAACCCAATCCACCAGTTTGGAGGTCGGTTGTTGTATCTGACCACAATACCACTACAATTCACCGAACGCTCTCTACGTCATCGAGCAGTAAAGGTTGACATTCGGCAGGGTGCCAATTCGGCAGATCTCAACACCAATTCAATCGAGGAATCCAATTTGCAACAAGAACACTGTATAATTTTGTTTCATGCACAGCTACCATAAAATCAGCAAATTACCCGATACACCCGGCCGGCCAAAAGACTGGCAGGAACAGATCAAGGCAGACCTCGCAGCCCAGTTGGAGGCTGGGGGAACACTTTATGGCGTCCGGTCGGATGGGGCCTATATTGCACGTACCAAAGCCGGTGACCGGGTGATCAGCATGCCCGGTCAAGAATCTGGCTGACCTTGCCAACTCGGGTCGGCGACCATGCCAACCCTGTTTGTGATAGCTGGCCCGAATGGGTGCGGCGAATCAATCCTCACTCGCACGACTTGGTTTGACGGTATTGATTTGATTGACCCGGACGCGGTTGCCCACAACATGATGACTGGCACACCCGGGATGGCGGCCCGTGAAGCGCTGAGTCGACGACAAAAGGCAATTCATGCAAGACGTTCGCATCTTGTGGAGACAACCCTCTCTGGCACTGGGATAATACGTCACATGAAACTCGCTCGGAGAGAAAGGTACCGAGTTGAGCTTCACTTCATATCCCTGGACTCACCTGACCAAGCACTCGGCCGTATACGCAATCGCGTTGAACTCGGCGGCCACAATGTTCCGGAGGCAGATGTCCGACGTCGATTTGTTCGATCTTATGCCAATCTTCCAGTGGCCATTCTGGAATCTGACGAGGTTCATTTTTACGATAACACTGACCCTGATCGGCCACATCGAGAAATTGGGATTGTTAGGCAGGGAGTATGGTTGACTACGACCCACTTTCCTGAATGGGTCAAAAATGCCTTTCTCGGTGTGGAAGCGCTTACCGCTCTTCCAGATATGCGAACGTAATGGACAAAAGCAGTCCTAGGCCGCGTGGCTACGGATTCACGAAAACAGTGGTTCCCGTGAGACTGGCAAGGTATGGACAGGACACGCCGATTGCCCGGTCGCAGGCGAAACGGTTGCTTGCACGCGTGGAACTGCTCAGGACTGTCCTGTTCGACTTCAGCGAAGTGGAGATGATCGGACCCGCCTTCGCTGACGAAATCTTCCGCGTATTCGCCCGGCGACATCCGGAGATCGAGTTACGCCCGATCCGGGCGAATCCGTCGATCAAGAGAATGGTTGCCCGGGCAAGTCAAGGCAACCAGGTGCCAGGAAAGGGGGATGGAGAGAAACCGGAGACGGCTTCGTGATCTCCCCTGCATGACAACGAAATGAAGAAACTGAACCACGCCTCGGTCATGGGGGAACTCGTTCGAAGGAACTCCCGAGCCGGAAGGGACGCGCCCGAGGACGAGTCCGTACAGGAGGAGATACGGCTCAGGTGGGCCCGTTGCGCGGGCAATGCCGCGGACTTGAGCTTCCCTCTCCTGTTCCGGTCCGGCCGGCTTGTGGTCTACACCCGCTCCCCGGTCTGGGCCACGGAATTGCTGCATCAGCAACAGCGGATACTTTCCGCCCTGTCCGATCTGGGTGCCAGGAAAATGGTTGTCCGCACCACCCCGTCGATGCATCCGGCGCCCCGTCCCGCCGGACGGGAGGCACGCGTTTCCTCCACCAGCCAGAAGAACATCGCCCAGACCGCGCACCGCCTGCGACATCCCGGGCTGCGTATGGCCGTGGAACGGCTGGCCGAGCGCGTGGCGGTGAAAGACGACGATGAGTGATCCGGGCTGACTTGCAGGGCCCGGAACCGGGGCAACCCGGACTCGGGCGTATCCGGCGTCAGGCGGGAACGGGGCGTACGAAGGAGATCGGGACTTCGGATTCGTCCGCGTAGGAAACCAGTTCCCAGGCGGACTGGTCATTGATGAGCTTGCGCAGCAGGCAGTTGTTCAGTGCATGGCCTGACTTGTGCGCGCTGAATTCCCCGATCAGGGGATGGCCCAGAAGATACAGGTCCCCGATGGCATCCAGTACCTTGTGCTTGACGAACTCGTCCTCGTAACGCAGGCCGTCATCGTTGAGGATGTGGTAGGAGTCCATCACGATGGCGTTGTCGAAACTTCCGCCCTGGGCGAGTCCCGCGTTCCGGAGGGCCTCCAGGTCATCCATGAATCCGAAGGTGCGGGCGCGGCTGACCTCCTTGACGAATGACGTCGTGGAAAAATCCACCGATGCGGTCTGGGTGGAGCTTTTCAGGATGGGGTGATCGAAATCTATGGCGAAGGTGACCTTGAAGCCGTTGAACGGCTCGAACTTCGCCCACTTGTCATCCTCCTTCACCACGCAGGGTTTCTTGATCCGGATGAACTTCTTGAGCTTTTTCTGCTCGTGGATGCCGGCCGACTGCAGCAGGAACACGAACGGCCCGGCGCTGCCATCCATGATCGGCACCTCGGGCGCGCTCAACTCGACATAGGCGTTGTCGATACCCAATCCGGCAAATGCCGACATCAGGTGCTCCACGGTGGAGATCTTGACCCCGTCGCGCTCCAGCGTGGTGGAAAGCCGGGTATCACTGACATTTTCCGGTCGCGCCGGCACTTCCACCGCCGGGTCGAGGTCGGTCCGGACAAATACGATGCCGGTATCCTCGACGGCGGGCTTGAGCGTCAGGTATACCTTCTTGCCCGTATGCAGCCCGACACCAGTCGCGCGAATAATATTCTTGAGTGTGCGCTGTATGATCATCCGGAATGCTGTAACCGGTTCAGGTTATAAAATAATTTTATAAAAGGAGGGGTTATTCGGCGATACTACAACAAAATGGGCTGGTTGAGAACCAATTAGCATTACCGTAGCATTACCGTAGCATTACCGTTGCGTTACAACTTTCACCCGCGTGAACAGCATGTGATGCCGGTGCCATCCTGCCCTCCGGGCAGGTCCGGCGCCCCATAGCGGTGCAATCGGCCTCTGGTGTCCCGCACGCGAGCAGACCCGCCCGTCTCCGGGTGGAAGACCGCGCCTTGGGAGGATGGCGCGGTACTTCCACAGGTCCCGGTTCCGGCACTGGCGTGCCGTCACCCCGGACCCGGTACAGTCCCGGACTGCCCGGTCGAACGGGTACCAGCCACGGATCCACTTCAGGATCCGGAACCGGCAGCTCTCGGACCTTCCGGACATCTTCTCATGAGAAACCAGGGTGCGTGCAATGCACTCCTAGTCGGCCTGTCGCCTGAGGAATGCGGGAATTTCCAGGTGATCCAGGTCGAGCTGGGCGGCCTCCGCCATCGACGCGCCGCCCGCCCTGGCGAACTTGCGTGGCGGCACCATGGCGCCCTTGGGCAGCTTTTCTTCCGCCTTCTCCTCCTTGGGCGGCGGCGGTGCGGCCTTGACGGGCTTCTCCACCACGGGCTTGGGAGAACTTGAATCACAAAGGCCGGTAGCCACCATGGTCACCCGCAGGTCACCCTGCATCTCGGGGTCGAAGGCGGTGCCGATCACCAGGTTGGCGTCCGGCGCGGCGTACTCGTGAATGGAGTTGCCCACCGCCTCGAATTCCCCGATAGCCATGTCCGGGCCCGCGGTGATATTCACCAGAAGTCCCTTGGCGCCATAGAGATTGATGTTCTCAAGAAGGGGGCTCGAGATCGCCTGCCGGGCGGCCTCAACCGCGCGGTTCTCTCCGTTGGCCGTGGCGGACCCCATCATCGCCCTGCCCATCTCTGCCATCACCGTGCGCACGTCGGCAAAGTCGACATTGATCAGACCGGGCCGGGTGATGAGTTCCGAGATTCCCTGCACGGCGTTGAACAGGACCTCGTTGGCCTTGGCGAACGCGTCCACCAGGGAGGCTTCGTGCCCCATGACCGCCAGCACCTTTTCGTTGGGTACCGTGATCAGGGAATCCACGTGCTCCTGCAGGTCCTCGATACCAAGCATGGCTAGGTCCATGCGCTTTTGCCCCTCGAACGGAAAGGGCTTCGTCACCACTGCGACCGTGAGAGCCCCCTTCTCCCGGGCCAGTTCGGCTATGACCGGCGTGGCCCCGGTTCCGGTTCCGCCACCCATGCCCGCGGTGATGAAAATCATGTCGGCACCGTTGATGGCATCGGAAATCCGGTCCCGGTCCTCCATGGCCGCCTGACGGCCGATTTCGGGATTGGCGCCCGCCCCGAGTCCCTTGGTCAGGTTTTCACCCAATTGCAGGATGGTCGGTGCATTGGAGCGCGACAGCATCTGCGCGTCGGTATTGGCGTTGATGAAATCGACGCCATCCAGATCCGCTCTCAGCATGTGTTCGACGGCGTTACCGCCGCCACCGCCAACGCCGATGACCTTGATCACCGCCTGCTGGCTTACCGCCTCAACCAATTCAAACATGTCTAAAGCCTCCCAATATGCAAGTAACAACCGGCAGCAGGCCTGCAAGCGCAGTCCGCCGCCTCGAATTCGCCGCACACGCCGCAGACGGCATGCACGGCACGGGCAATGAACCGGTAATTCATCACCCTAGAAACTTCCCCTGAGCCAACCTTTCATCCGCCCCATCAGGATGCCGATCCCGGCCGGCTCCTGGCTGATCTGACTGACCCGGATACGGTTGGCATGGCCGAACTGAATCAGCCCGATGCCCGTGGCATAGATCGGATTCCTGACTACCTCGCTGAGCGCGCCGTCATACCTCGGCACGCCGAGTCGTACCGGGAGGTGGAAGATTTCCTCGGCCAGTTCCGTCATGCCCTCCATGCGGGAACTGCCGCCGGTCAAGACGATGCCGGAACCGATGAGTTCCTCGAAGCCGCTGCTGCGAAGCTCGGACTGCACCAGGAGCAGCAGTTCTTCCAGCCGGGGTTCGATGATTTCCGCGAGATTCTGCCTCGACAGCGTACGCGGGGGCCTGCCGCCGATGCTTGGCGTCTCGACCGTCTGGTTTTCATCCACCATCTGTGCCAGCGCGCAGCCGTACTTCTTCTTCAGTTCCTCCGCTGCGGGAGTCGGGGTGTGAAACGCCACGGCGATGTCATTGGTTACCTGGTCACCGGCAATGGGAATGACCGCGGTATGCCGGATCGCGCCTTCCGTAAAAACCGCGATTCCGGTGGTGCCGCCGCCAATCTCGATCATGCAGACCCCGAGTTCCCTCTCGTCCTCGGTCAGTACCGACTCGCTGGAGGCAATCTGCTCCAGGACGACGTCGTCCACCTCAAGCCCGCAGCGGCGGACGCACTTGATGATATTCTGAATCGCGCTGACCGCGCCGGTGATCATGTGGACCTTGGCCTCCATGCGCACACCGCTCATGCCCACGGGCTCACGGATACCATCCTGGCCGTCGATGATGAAGTCCTGCGGCATCACATGGAGAATGCGCTGGTCATTTGGGATGGCCATGGCCCTGGCGGCGTCGATCACCCGCTCGATGTCCCCGTGCGCCACCTCGCCGTCACGCACCGCAACCACACCGTGGGAATTGAAACTGTTGATGTGCGCCCCGGCGATACCGGCGAAAATCGAGTAGATCTGGCAGCCGGCCATCAGCTCGGCCTCCTCCACGGCACGCTGGATCGACTGCACCGTGGACTCGATGTTGGCCACGACACCCTTGCGCAGCCCCTTGGCCGGGTGATGCCCCACGCCGATGATCTCGACCGCCCCGTCGTCGCCGATTTCACCGACGATCGCCAGGACCTTGGACGTGCCAATGTCGATACCGACGATGAGATTGTCGTTGGTTTTCCGGGCCATGAGTCAGTTCGATTCGGCGAGTCCCCGTACATCGGGCGCGTCGTGCGCCCAATGGATGGCGAAACCGTTCGGATAACGCAGGTCAACAGACCGCATGTTGGGAAATTCACTGATCAGTTGGCTGTTGAGCGCGCTGATCAGCCGCTGGATGCGGGCACCCGCGTCGAGGTTGTCCACGATCATGACGACTGCCGCGGTCACCGGTGGGGACCGGTCGGCCGCATCCGCCTCCGGGGCACGGCCCCGGTCCAGCCGCTCGGCGAACGACAGCGTCATGTACCAGAGTTCGCGCTCGTCAAATTCGAGCCGGTCCAAGGACAGGCCCTGATCGGCAAACAGTCCTTGCCATTCCCGGAAGGCACGCCAGACGACCTCTTTCATGTTTTCGGGGCCATCCAGCACCGGCAGACTGCCGTCCCAAGGCTCGCGCTCGACCAGGTCCCCGCTGGCATTGAGCCACCGGTCCGACCCCCACGCCGCGACGGGACTTACTTCATCCACGCCCACCACGAGCGTGGAAGGCCAGCGCCGCCGTACACTCGCATCGAAGACCCAGGGCAGCGTACGAATGGCCCCCTCGATGTCCTCCAGCCTCGCGGAAAAGTAGTTCCCGTCCAGTTCGGAAGCCACCGCGGAGCGAATCAACTCCGTGTCCACATGTTCGAGCTGGCCGTGAATCTCCACCTCCTCGATGCGGAACTTCTCCGGGTTGTAGAGCCAATCCAGGAGGAAGAGGCCGACGATCGCCACCAGCAGGACAAAGACCAGCACGATCACCCACAAGGAAGAGCGGGGACGGGGATCCTCGTCTTCAGTGTCGTAGTAGCCGGCCAGATTCTCCAGCGCATGATCGTTCATGGCCTTCTCCCGATGATTCGCACTTCCGGTTCCAGTTCGATGCCCGATGCCGACAGCACCCGTTCCCGGACTTCCTCGATCAGCGCCTCGATATCCCGGGCACTGGCCCCGCCTTCGTTGATGATGAAGTTGGCATGTTTGGCGGACAGCCGGGCACCGCCCACGGAATGGCCCTTGAGACCCGCCTGCTCGATGATTCTGGCGGCGTGATCTCCCCGCGGATTCTTGAACACCGAGCCCGCATTGGCACTTTGTATCGGCTGGCTGGCACTGCGCCGGTCCAGCAATTTCCGAATCTCCTGCCGACCCCCGTCACCCTCGCCGGGCCTGAGTTCCAGTACGCCGGACAGCAGCGCCACACCGTCGGGAAGCTCCACCCGGCGATAGCCGTAGGCCACCTCGCCCCGCGAGTACCGGACCAGGTTGCCCTGCCGGTCGACGCATTCCACCTCCAGTACCAGCGGCCAGGTTTCCCCGCCAAAGGCTCCGGCATTCATGGCCAGCGCACCGCCGAACGAACCCGGCACACCGGCGAGAAACTCCGCGCCGGCCAGTCCTGCCGCGACACTCCGTCTTGCCACCTTGGCACAGGTCGCACCGGCTTCCGCGAACAGCCGGTTACTGTCCAGAATGTCCACCCCGGCCAACGACTTGACCGTCTTGATCACCATCCCCTCGATTCCGCCGTCCCGTACCAGCAGGTTGCTGCCGAGCCCCAGCCACGTGACCGGCATGTCCCGGGGGATCCGCCGGACAAGGTCAACCGCATCCTCCTTGTCGGCGGGCAGATAGAAATAATCCGCCACCCCGCCCACGCGCCAGCTGGTATGCTGTGACATCGGTTCATGAATGCGCAGAACGCCGCGCAGGCCCCTGGCATCGAACGGTGCCGGTGACTGTGTCCTGGCTGCCATCATGATGCCTTTGCCTCCACCAGCCCCTCGGCGCACAGGCACGAGGCAAACCGCCCGATATCGCCGGCGCCGAGTGTCAGGAGCACGTCTCCCGGGTGCAGGTATCCCGGCAGCAGTGCCTTCAGTTCCTTGAGCTTCTTCACAAAGACCGGGTTCCTGCCCCGTTTGCGTATTGCGTTGCAAAGGGCGCGCCCGTCGGCCCCGGGGATGGGTTGTTCGCCGGCGGGATACACCTCGGTCACGATCAGGCTGTCGAGCCCGGCGAGCATCTGGACGAAATCGTCGAACAGGTCCCGCGTCCTGGTGTAGCGATGGGGCTGGAACACCGCCACGATTCTCCGGTCCGGCCAGCAGCCGCGGGCCGCGACCAACGTGGCCTGTAGTTCCCGGGGATGATGCGCGTAATCGTCCACCATCACCACTTCCCCGCCCGGCAGGGACAGGGTGCCGAGCAGCTGAAACCGCCGGCCGATTCCCTCGAAGTCCGCCAACGCCCTGCGGACATGCCCCATGCCAATCCCCAGCTTGCTGGCGATGGCAATGGCAGCCAGGGCATTGAGTACATTGTGCTCCCCCGGCATGCTGAGGCGGAACTCACCCAGCCCGCCATGGGGTGTCACCACCTCGAAATGACTTTCGCATCCCGCGAAGCGCAGGTTGGTCGCGCGAAAATGAACATCCCCGCCAAGTCCATAACTCAGAAAACGACGTGCGAGTTCGCCATTCAGGCTCCTGACTTCCGGGTCATCGAAGCACAAAACGGCAAGACCGTAGAACGGCAGGTTGTGGAGAAACCTGAGGTAGGTCCGGCGCAACCGGTCAAAATCGCCGCCATAGGTTTCCATGTGATCGGCGTCAATATTGGTGACCACTGCCATCTGCGGCTGCAGATGGAGGAACGAGGCATCGCTTTCGTCGGCTTCGGCCACCAGGTACTCGCCGCGCCCAAGGCGGGCATTGGTCCGCGTACTGTTGACCACGCCGCCGACCACGAACGTGGGATCAAGCCCGGCGGTGGCTAGGACTGCGGACACCAGGCTGGTGGTGGTGGTTTTTCCATGGGTGCCGGCGATCGCGATGCCACGGCGGAAACGCATCAGTTCACCCAGCATCTGCGCCCGCCGGACCACGGGTATCTTTTGCGCATGGGCAGCCTGCACCTCCACGTTGTCATCCATCACCGCAGCAGATGTGACCACGGCATCGGCGCCCTCGATATTCGCCGCATCGTGACCGATATGGATTCTCGCCCCGGCCTCGGAGAGCCGGTCCACGATGGCGTTGCGGACCAGGTCGGAGCCGGAAACGGTAAAACCCTCGCCGATGAGGACTTCCGCAATCCCGCTCATCCCGATGCCACCGATGCCCACGAAGTGGATCCTGCGAACGAATTCACGCATGCACCATCTCCCCGCAGATATCCGCGACCCGTTCCGCGGCATCCGCCTTGGCCAGTGAACGGGCCTTCTCGGCCATCGCCACCAGCCGACGCCGGTCCGAGGCCAGTGCGTCCAAGTCTTCAAGCCAGTCGCCCGCCAGGAACTCTTCCTGAGGTATCGTGAATGCCGCACCGGCTCCCGTGAGATATTCCGCGTTACAGGTCTGGTGATCGTTCACCGCATGGGGATAGGGAACGAAGAACGCCACCCCTCCGGCAGCACAGATTTCAGCGACCGTCATGGCGCCGGCTCGACAGATCACCACATCCGACCAGGTATAGGCGGCCGCCATGTCCTCGATGAACTCCGACACTTCCGCCGGGATGCCCGCATCCTCGTAGGCCGCCCGCACATTCGCGGAATCCCCGTGTCCTGCCTGGTGCCGGACAGACATCGGAATCCGGGGGCGCCGCGCCAGCAAATCCGGCAGGTGGCTGTTGAATGCCCGGGCTCCCTGGCTGCCCCCAACCACCAGAATCCTGAAAGGCCCGGCCCGGCCGGCAAGACGCTGCAACGGACTGTCAATGGCGGCGATGTCCGAGCGTACCGGGTTCCCCACCCAGGTCCCGGCGGCAAGCCCCTCGGTGGCCGGAAAGCCGGTAAGCACCCGGCTCGCCACCCTGGCCAGCCAGCGGTTGGTCAGGCCGGCCACCGCGTTTTGTTCGTGCAGGACCAGCGGCTTGCTCAACAGCCCGGCAACCAGTCCGCCCGGACCCGAGACGAATCCGCCCATGCCCAGCAATACATCCGGCTTTCGACGCAGAAGGATCAACAGCGCCTGGGAGCATGCGACCAGGAGCAGGAATGGCATGATCAGTTTGCGCCCGAGGCCACTGTGGCGCAGCCCGAGTATGTGGATGGCGTCCAGGTCGAATCCCTCCGCGGCGACCAGTCGTGACTCGAACCCCCTGGTGCTGCCCATCCAGCGAACCTCGACGCCGCGCTCTCTCAGGCACCGGGCCACTGCAAGGGCCGGCATCACATGCCCGCCGGTCCCCCCCGCCATCACCATCATCCGGCTCATGGACACCTCCGGGGCTCGGGCCGGCACTGCCGGTCCACGCCCAGCAACAGCCCCAGCGCCAGCATCGTCGCCAGGATGCTGTTGCCACCGTAGCTCATCAACGGCAGGGTGAGCCCCTTGGTGGGCACAAGGCCGGTGTTTACAGCGATATGCACCGACGCCTGTATACACAGCAGGAGCCCGACCCCCTGGGCCAGAAAGGCCGCGAAACGGTGTCCCAGGTCAATGGCCCTCCTGGCAATGACGAAGGCGCGCCACAGAATCAGGGCGAACAACCCGATGACCGTGAAGATGGCCACGGAGCCGAGTTCCTCGCCGATCACCGCGATCAGGAAATCATTCCCGGCATGGGGCAGGTAGAAGAGCTTCTGGATGCTGCTGCCGAGACCGGTGCCGAACCACTCGCCACGGCCGATGGCGATCAGCGCCTGGGTCAGCTGGAAACCGGATCCGAACGGATCGGCCCAGGGGTCGCGGTAGCTCAGCAACCGCTCCACCCGGTAAGGCTCCATCCACATCAGCAGGGTCATGAGTACCGCCGTCACGCTGACGCTCACCAGAAAATGGGAGAAACGGACGCCGGCAAGAAACATCATGCCGGCCACCGTGGCGGCAAGAACCGCGGTCGTGCCGAAATCAGGCTGCATCAGGAGCAGCAGCCCGATCACACCCACCACCACGCCGACATAGACGATTCCCACCTTGAACAGGTGCAGGTCGTCTTTCTTGCGGGCGAGGTAGTCGGCGAAATAGATCAGGGCTGCAACCTTCATGTACTCCGAGGGCTGTACGCTCAGCCCACCGAAGTCATACCACCTGAGGCTGCCGTTCACTTCCCTGCCGACCCCCGGCAGGAACAGCAGGGCGAGCATCAGAAGCATGACGAGCAGGATCGACCTGGCATGAGCCTGAACCCATTCCAGGGGCAGGCGCATCGCAACGAGCAGCAGCACAAGCCCGAACCCGATATGGGCGAGATGCCGGAACATGGCCCTGGTATTGAAGGCCAGAGTCTCACTGTCTGCGGCCACGGTGGCGGAAAACACCATCACCGCGCCCAGGCACAACAGGCTCACCATCGAAAATACCAGCAGGTGATCCACGCCCCCGACCTCCGCCACCGGTTCCGCGGGTTCAGTCGGTTCCGTCGGTAGTGCGTGGTATTGCTGATCGGTATGGATTTCCATGCTGCTAACCCGCCGGGCCGTCCGTCACCAGTTGCCGAAAACACTCTCCGCGGTGGGCATAGTCGTCGAACATGTCGAAGCTGGCGCAGGCCGGGGAAAACAGCACCGTGTCTCCGGGCCGGCTGAGCAGCCTTGCCCGGGAAACCGCGGCCGCCAGCGATGACTCGCGCCAGATCCGATCTCCCAATCCAAGGGATCCCTCCATCCGGTCGGCATCCTCACCGATCAGGATGACCGCCCGAACACCGGGATCCATCACCGATTTGAGCGGCGAGAAATCGGCGCCCTTACCCTGTCCGCCGGCAATCAGCACCAACGGCCTGCCCGCACCGCCAATGGCCGCCATGGCGGCGCCGACATTGGTGCCCTTGGAATCGTTGATCCACCTGACTCCATCTCCGGTGGGAACCAGCTCACAGCGGTGGGGCAGTCCCTCGAAGGCAAGGCCGGCATCGATCCGGTGCCCCTCGACGACCCGGCCAGCCTTGCCGAGAACACCCGCCACCAGGGCGAGTGCAGCGAGCATGTTGGATACGTTCTGCTCGCCCTGCAACGACAGGGCCGACACCGGGGCCAGCATGCTCTCGCCGTGACACAGCCAGCGTTCGCCGTCCCGCCGGACCACGCCGAGATCACCGTCGCCGGGGCTGCCGAGGCCGAATGTGATATCGGCATCCCGGCGCGCCATTCCCGCAAGCCGCGGGTCGTCCCGGTTGAACACCCGGCAGGCGGCACCGTCATAGATGCGCAGCTTCGCCGCAAGGTAGGCGTCCATGTCCCCGTAGCGGTCCATGTGATCCTCGCTCAGGTTCAGAACCACGGCAGCCGCGGGGCGCAGGCTGCGGGTGGTTTCCAGCTGGAAGCTGGACAGCTCGAGAACGTAGAAGTCCGGCACCGGTTGCGCCAGAAGGTCCAGAACGGGAGTGCCGATATTGCCCCCCGCCAGCGCCCCGGTTCCGGCACAGTCCAGCATCCGCTGCACCAGCATGGTCACCGTGGACTTGCCGTTGGACCCGGTCACGGCCACGACCGGCGCCTTTGCCTCACGGGCGAACAGCTCGACATCGCCAATCACCGCATCACCCGGCACCGCCATGCCGGGACTTGCCACGATGCCCCCGTAGGCCTGCTCGTTGATGCCCCTGTTCCAGTCCAGAAGCGGCACATCCGGGAAATTGGTTTCCAGCGCGTCCCGGTAAGGCGGGGCTTCGCGGGAGTCCGCCACCACCACGTCCTCCCCGCGGGACTTGAGAAAACGCACCACCGACCACCCGGTCAGGCCCAGCCCCACCACCAGCACCGGCTTGCCGCCCAACTCCCTGTTCG
This sequence comes from Gammaproteobacteria bacterium, assembly GCA_009842505.1. Taxonomy (GTDB): domain Bacteria; phylum Pseudomonadota; class Gammaproteobacteria; order Arenicellales; family Poriferihabitantaceae; genus VYFG01. The sequence goes on along the minus strand of VYFG01000135.1, from coordinate 33,844 downwards.
CCGCGACCATCATCAACGCACCTTCAGGGTAGCCAGGCCCACCAGCACCAGCATCAGGCTGATGATCCAGAAACGTACGATCACCCGGGGCTCGGGCCAGCCCTTGAGCTCGAAGTGATGGTGCAGCGGCGCCATCCGGAAGATTCTCCTGCCCACCAGCCTGTAGGACGCCACCTGCAGGATCACCGATACCGTCTCCACGACGAAGATGCCGCCCATGATCATGAGCACGATCTCCTGGCGCACGATGACGGCAACCACGCCGATGGCGGCGCCAAGGGAAAGGGCACCGATATCGCCCATGAAAACCTGGGCGGGGTAGGTGTTGAACCAGAGAAACCCGAGACCGGATCCCACCAGCGCGGCGCAGAAAACCAGAACCTCCCCGGCCCCGGGGATATACGGGATGCCGAGGTACTCGGAAAAGATCGAATTGCCGGTGACGTAGGCGAAGATGCCGAGCGCACCGGCCACCATCACGGTGGGCATGATCGCGAGACCGTCGAGACCGTCGGTCAGGTTGATCGCATTGCTGGTGCCAACGATGACAAACCATGCGAGCACGATGAATCCTACGCCAAGCGGAATGGACACGTTCTTGAACAACGGTACAAGAAAGGCGGTTTCCACCGGTGATTGGGCGCTGAAGTAGAGGAAGCAGGCGGCGGCGAATCCGACCAGGGTCTGCCCGAGGAACTTGTTGCGTGCCCCCATGCCCCTGGGGTTTTTTTCGACGAGCTTGCGATAGTCGTCGATCCAGCCGATCAGTCCGAAAAGGATCGTCGTGAGCAGGGTCACCCACACGAATCGGTTGCCGAGATCGGCCCACAGCAACGTGGTCACCACCACGGCGAACAGGATGAGCAGGCCGCCCATCGTGGGTGTGCCCACCTTGTCGAAGTGGGTCGGCGGGCCGTCCATGCGAATGGTCTGACCGATCTGGTACTCGCTCAGTTTCCGGATCATCGCGGGACCGAAAATGAAGAAAATGGTGATCGAGGTCAGCACGCCGCAGATTCCCCGCAGCGTCAGGTAGCGGAACACATTGAATCCGCTGTGATACTGGGACAGCCACTCGAACAGCCAGATCAGCATGACGCACCCCCAGGTTCCCCCCCGGCGGCCAGCGCCTGTACCACCCTTCCCATGCGGGATGACTTGGAACCCTTGACCAGGATGATGTTTCCCGGGCGATCCTCCGACGCCAGGGACGCCACCAGGGACGGGACGTCCGGGAACACCTCCGTGCAGCCGCCGTATCCCCTGCGGTACCCTGCCAGATCGGGATTGTCCCCATCGTTCAACACCAGCAGCCGGTCGATTCCTCCGCGACTCGCGTAACTTCCCATCGCGGCATGATGCTCCTCGGCGGAGTGGCCGAGTTCCGCCATGGCGCCGAGCACCAGAATGCGCCGGCCCGGCTGCGATGAAAGAAAATCGATGGCGGCGGCGACGGACCCCGGGTTGGCATTGAAGCTGTCATCGACCAGGGTGGCCCCACCGGCCGCGCTCAGCCGCCGCAGCCTCCCCGGAATCCCCGTAAACGCGGCAAGGCCGGCGGACAGGTCGTCGGGGTCCGTGCCGACGGCGTGGCACGCCGCCATGGCGGCCAGGGCATTCATGACGTTGTGCCGGCCCGGAACGGCCAGCGTGATTTCGGCATCCCCGGCGGGACCGCGGACCGACAACCGGCTGCCGGCCGGGGTGAATTCCACGTCAAGACCCCGAAAATCCGCATCGTTCTTAAGGCCGAATGTCAGTATCCTGCGTTCGCCCGCCAAGGCCTGCCACAACCCGAAGTTCGGATCGTCCCGGTTCAGTACCGCCACGCCATCGGGGCCGAGCCCGTTGAAGATCTCTCCCTTCGCCTCGGCCACACGCTCCATGGAGCCAAGGCCCTCCAGATGGGCGGCGACCGCGTTGTTGACCAGCGCCACGGTAGGGGCGGCAATCCGGGTCAGGCGATCGATTTCCCCGGCGTGGTTCATCCCCATCTCGATGACCGCGTGGGTATGCCCGCCGGTCAGTTCCAACAGGGTCAGGGGGACTCCCCACTGATTGTTGTAACTTTCCCGGGGAGCCAGGGGATGACCGGACACCGACAGGATTTCGCGGACCATGGCGGTCACGGTGGTCTTGCCGTTGCTGCCGGTAATCCCGATCACCGGAATGTCGAATGCGCGCCGCCAGTCCAATGCAAGCCGGCCAAGGGCGACGGTGGTGTCGGCCACTGCGACCTGGCTGATATCCGCATCCGTCCGGCGGGCAACGAGTGCGCCCGCGGCGCCGCGGTCCGCCGCGTCCGCCACGAAGTCATGCCCGTCCAGACGGTCCCCGCGGATGGCAACGAACAGCTCGCCCCGCTGCACCGCACGGGAATCGATACGTACCCCGCTGAAGACACCATCCATGCCATGCAGGGTGCCTCCGGTCAATTCGGCTGCGGCGCTGAACGTCATCATCTATGTGCCTCCAGCACCTTGGCGGCCACTTCCCGGTCGCTGAAGTGCCGGACACTGGAGCCAATGGTCTGGGTGGTTTCGTGCCCCTTGCCGGCAATCAGGATCACATCGCCGGAGCAGGCGGTGTTGATTGCCGTCGTGATGGCCAGGGCCCGGTCCAGTTCAACCAGGCAGGGCCTGGCGGCATCTTCCCCGGTGACACCGTCCCGGGCCATGCCGGCAATCGCCAGGGGATCCTCTCCCCTCGGGTTGTCGTTGGTGATGATGATGCGGTCAGCGTATCGGGCGGCAGCGCGGCCCATGAGAGGCCGCTTCCCCGGGTCGCGGTCGCCACCGCAACCGAACACCACGCCGAGGCTGCCCGTTGTGAGCGGCCGCAACGACCTGAGCGCCCTTTCCAGGGAGTCCGGGGTGTGGGCATAGTCCACCACCACGGCCGGGCTTCGCCCGCCCCCCGCAATCAGTTCCATCCTGCCGGGCGGCGGCCGCAGCGCCGGCAGCAGGGCCTCGATGCGATCCGCGGCATACCCCTGCGCCAGCAGCGTGGCGATCACGGCCAGCAGGTTCGGCAGGTTGATCTCGCCGATCAGCCGGGAGCGGCAATCAAACCGGTCCTGCCCCCAGGCCCACCGGAAATGCGTCCCCGCCGTACCGAAACGCGGGTCCAGTGGCATGACGTCGGCATCGGCAAGGCCGTAACTCATCAGTACCGGCGTGTCTGTCATGGCAAGGATCTTCCGGCCCAGCCCGTCGTCCGCATTGACCACGGCAGCCTCCAGGCCGGGCAGGCGGAACAGCTTTTTCTTCGCCTCGGCATAGGCGTCCATGTCGCCGTGATAGTCCAGATGGTCCCTGGACAGGTTGGTGAACACTGCCGCATTGAAACGCACCCCGTTCACCCGTCCCTGGTCGAGGCCGTGGGAGGAAACCTCCATGCACACGGCGGTGGCGCCCTTGTCCAGCCACCCGCGAAGGCTGCCCTGGATGTCCACGGCATCTTCGGTGGTCAGGCAGGACGCCACCATCGCGTCCGGGAACCCCGAGCCGATGGTCCCCATCATGACACTGCGCTCTCCCAGGCTTTCCAGCGCCTGGGCCAGCAACCAGGCACAGGTGGTCTTGCCGTTGGTGCCCGTGATGCCGATCACGCTGAAGCGGCTGGAAGGATCCCCATACAGCCGGGATGCCATGAGCCCCACGCGTTCGCGCAGGTTCAGAACGCCCACCGCGCGGCCCTGGTCGGCCAGGGTCCGGCATAGGCCGGAGGCCCGGTCGCTTTCAAAAACCACCGCCGTCGCGCCGGCATCCAGGGCAGCTGTGATGTGGTCGCGCCCGTCGCCGACGGTTCCCGGCATCGCCAGGAAAAGGTTGCCCGGCCGGATGCGGCGGCTGTCAAGGGACATGCCGGTGATGCCGGTGCCGGCCAGGGAGGCCGGCACATCGCCGGGCCCGACCATGCCCTCAAGCAGCGATCCCAGGGGGAAGCGGTCTTGAGGCTCCGTCCGGCCGCATGCTGTCTCTCCGGGCCCTGTCATGCGGGATTATCCCCGGTGTCGATGGTGGTGATCTGGGTATCCCTGACGCTGTCAGGGGGAATGTTGTACAGGCGCATCAGGTCCTGCATGAGTTCCGCGAACACGGGCGCCGCGACGACGCCGCCGTAATAATCCCCGCCCCTGGGGTTGTCCACGGTCACCACGGTGACGAAGCGGGGGTCGGAAAGTGGCGCCAGCCCGGCGAACAGGCTGATGTACTCGTTGTTGTCATAGTTGCCGTCAACCAGCTTGTGGGTGGTGCCGGTCTTGCCGCCCACCCGGTAACGCTGGATGCGTGCCCGGCGGGCCGTTCCCTCCGGAGTCGCCACTTTCTCCATCATGGCCCGGATCTGCTGCACCGTCGACTTGCTGAACACTCGTATTCCCCTGGCCCTGTAGCCTTCCGGCCTGGGTTCCAGCGTTACCGGCAGCAGTTCGCCGTCAGTGGCGAACGCGGTGTAGGCGCGGGCAAGCTGAAGCGGGGTCACCGAGAAGCCGTAGCCGTAGGATATGGTGGCATGCTCGATGGGCCGGTTGCGCCTGACCAGCACGCCCTTCACTTCCCCCGGCAGATCGGACGCCGGCTCGTTGAATCCCACGGTGCTCAGCGTGTCGAACAGCCGGTCAAACGGAAACGCAAGCGCGATCTTGGCGGTTCCGATATTGCTCGACCGCACCAGAACGTCGAAAACGGAAAGATCCCCGTAGTCGTGCACGTCCCGGATGGTTCTTCCTCCGATCCGGTACATTCCCGGCGCGGTATTCACCATCGTGTCCACACCGACCTGCCCGCTTTCCAGGGCCATGGCCACGGTAAACGGCTTGGACGTGGAGCCCGGTTCCACCACGTCGGTCACGGTGCGGTTCCGAAACACCCCCGGCCTGATGGTGCCGCGGTCATTGGGATTGAACTGCGGTGAGGTCACCATGGCGAGGATCTCGCCGCTGGGAACGGACAGCACCACGACGCTGCCCCCGGAAGCCTTGTGTTTCTTGACGGCTTTCTCCAGGTAGGCGGCGGCCAGGAACTGCACCCGCTGGTCGACACTGATCCGGAGATTTTCCCCGTGGCGGACCTGCTGGATGCTCTCCACGCTTTCGACAAAGTGTCCCGCCACATCCTTGAGTACCCGCTTGCGGCCCGGAACGCCCGCCAGATGACGGTCGAACCGGCTCTCCAGACCCTCCTGGCCGGTGTCGTCCACATCGGTAAAACCAATCAGGTGGGCACCGACGGGGCCATCGGGGTAATAGCGCCGGTACTCCCGCTGCCTCTCCAGCCCGGGAATGTTGAGCGCCATGACCTCCTTCGCCACGGCCGGCGGTATTCTCCGCTTGACATACATGAAATCGGCACCCTTGCGGCGTTCGCATGCGGCCTTGAGGTCCCCGGGGTCAAGTTCCAGGATATCCGGCATGGATTTCCAGGAATCCCCGGCGGCGCAGAACACGCCCGGCTCCGCCCACAGTGACTCCACCGGGGTGCTCACTGCCAGCACCTGCCCGTTTCTGTCCAGGATCTGGCCGCGCTGGGGCAGCACGGTGATTTCCCGCAGGTACCTGGCGTCGCCCTGAGCATGGAGATGGCCCCGTTCCACGGTCTGGATATGCACCACCTTGAGGGCAATCACGACCAGCCCCGTAAACAGCAGGCCCAGGACGAAGTATTCGCGCCAGACCGGCGGACGGGCGAAACGCCTGGTCATACCGCCCCCCGGCATGGCAAAACGATGTCCGTGTGCGCTGGCAGTCCGCATCGCCTTCATTCGCCGGTTGCAAGTTGCAGCGTCACGATCCGCTCGGGGGACGGCGCCACCATGCCGAGACGCTTGCGGGCGTCGTCCACCACGCTGTGCTGGCGGGTCCAGGTGGCCCTTTCCAGCATCAGGCGGCCCCATTCGGCCTGCAGTTCATCGTGTCGCTGTTCCTGTTTCTGGAGGGCCACGAACGTCAACCGGTTCTGGTGCCTTACCGCCACCACCGCCGTGGCACTGACCAGCACAAGACACAACAGCAGGACCAGCAGCCGGGCCATGGTCACGCGACTTTCTCCGCCACCCGCATCACCGCGCTGCGCGCGCGCCGGTTGGCGGCAATTTCCGCCTTTCCCGCTCGCACCGCCTTGCCCACCGCGCGCAGCCTGGGGCGCAGCATGTCATGCCTGACCGGAAGATCCGGCGGATAGGGATCGCCCCTGCTCTGCTCCCGGATGAACCGCTTCACCAGACGATCCTCCAGCGAGTGAAAGCTGATCACCACCAGGCGCCCACCGCCCGCCAGGACATCGACCGCCTGGGGCAGGGCCTCCCCGAGTTCCTCGAGTTCGCGGTTGAGGGCAATGCGAATGGCCTGGAAGGTGCGGGTTGCCGGATGCTTGCCGGGTTCCCGGGTCGGAACCGCGCCGGCAACCACCTGCGCCAGCTCGCCTGTCGTCGAAAACCTGCCGTGGGCCTTGATCCGACTGGCCACGCGGCGGGCGAACCTCTCCTCACCCAGCGTCCTCAGCACCCTGGCGAGTTCGCCCTGTTCCACCCGCTCCAGCCAGTCTGCCGCGGTGATCCCGCTTTCCGTGTCCATGCGCATGTCCAGCGGGCCATCGTGTGCAAAACCGAAACCGCGGCTCCCGTCGTCCAGCTGGGGTGACGAAACGCCAAGATCGAACAGTACGCCGGTCACCCTGCCGGACAGGCCGTGATCATCCAGGATGGCGCGCAGCCGGGAAAAGGGTGCGTGCACGATTTCGATGCGCTGGTCCCCGGACCACTCGCGCCGGGCCTGCGCCACGGCGGCGGGGTCCCGGTCGATGACGAGCATCTTTCCACCGGCCCCCAGGCGGGCGAGGATCGCTCTCGTGTGGCCGCCTCGCCCGTAGGTGGCGTCGACGACAATGCCATGCTCCTCCGGGTCCAGCCCCGAGACCACCTCATCGCGCAGCACCGGCACATGCCGGTGCTCTTCGTTCGTTGTGACGGCCGCGTGCATCAGAGGGATATCTGCTCGAGCTCCACGGACATCGTGCTGGCATCCAGTTCCTCCTTGAGCCACTTCGCGCACTTCTTGTTCCACAGATTCTCGTCCCAGATCTCGAACTTGTTGCCCTGTCCCACCAGGAAAACCGTCTTGTCCAGCCCGGCGAACTCCCGCAACGACCCCGGCACCAGGATCCGGCCGGTCTTGTCCATCTCCACGTCGCTGGCATAGCCGATCAGAAAGCGCTTGAGCTTCTGGTGATTGGGGTCGAAACTTGACAGGTTCACCACCTTCTGCTCGACTACGTCCCATTCATCCATCGGGTACAGCCAGAGGCACTTTTCCCGTGTGTTGTTCACCGTCACCACCAGTTTGCCGCCACAACGGCCCTGCAGATCGTTCCGGTATCCCACCGGAATCGCCAGGCGACCCTTGTTGTCGAGATTCAGTTTGTTGGCGCCACGAAACATGCCGAAAAGACCGGGTTTTTCGGAAAATTTCCCACTATTTCCCACTAATCTGCACTATATGAGCCAAAGTCGCGCGTTGTCAAGGAAAATTCGATAAATCGGTCAACAAAATCTCCTTGATTTTTAACAAGAAAAGTGCCGGACTTTGCACAGGATCAAGGCGGTTATCCGGATAACGGGCACAATTTCCCTATCAAACGGTTTCCGGCCGGCATTTCCGTTTCCTGCAGGTGACTGCCTTGAGGAACGCCGGTTCGGCGGCGCCGCAACCGGTCGCGCCGCCCCGGAAGATCGTGTCCCGGCCTGCTCCCCGAACTCCTGCCCGCCGGAAAATCGCCATGGAAACACTGCCGTCCGGCGCCATGGCCGCCGGCCATGGAAGCGGCGGTTCACTGCCCGCCGGCAATGGTCTGAAATGGCATGGGGCGGCGGTTGATACCCCGGACATTCCTTTTGTCCGGCCGCCGTCCCGGAAATCCGTCAGGGCGCGGTGATGTCCAGAAAGTTCTGAACGAAGCGGTAGGTCAGCCCCCAGAGAATCCGGTCCGCGCCATGACGGGCAGGCCCAAGGTGGATTGCCGGGTAGGGTTCTTCGCGAAAGGGGGTCAGGTAGTCCATTCGCCGGGATTCGTCCCGCAGAAGCGCCAGCGGAGTCCAGAATATGTCGGCGACCTCGTAATTCGGAACCGTAACGGGCGCAAGGTCGAGACGGTAGACGAAGCACCCGATCATCAGGTTGATGGGCCGGTTGTGGCTGCTGCCCTGCAGGTCGTCGAGCCGGCCGATCTGGAGTTTGTGGGCGAGAACCACGCCGGTTTCCTCCCGGGTTTCCCGTATGGCTGCATCCGCCAGGTCGGCATCACGGGATTCGAGGCCGCCCCCGGGAAATGCGATCTGGCCCGACCACGGGTCGTTCTCCGACTCTGCCCGCTGGATGAACATCACTTCCGGGCCCTCCGGGCGGTCCCGGAGGATCATGGCCACGGCCGCCTCCCGAATTCTGTCCCGGCTGATCAGGGAAGGGCTGTGACGCGCAAGCGCTTTTTCAATATCCCGCATCCCGTCGTGTCAGCAGGCCTGCCGGCCGCTGCCGATCCGTTCATGCTCCGCGTCAAGGCCCGGAACTTCCCATCGGCTGCACGGACGCGAAAGCCCCTCCCTGTTCACCCCGCCGGGAGGGCTACGCCCGGGATCGTTCATCGGCAACTGGCGCCGGGAGATCATGACCCCGTTCATCCGGTGCGCCGGCCATGGCGCCTGATCGGCACTTCCGCCCGGCATGCCACGGCATGCGGGGTCGATGCGCCGCGAACGATTGCCGCAGGGAAGGGGTATCGGGGCTGGAACCATCTCGGTGCGGGTACCATGTCTCTGTTCTTGATCTGCGCCATACTATCGTAAAATGCCATCATGAAATCCGCCGACGACGCTTTATCCATGGCTGAACGCGGTGGCCAGCGCATCGATACCTGGCTGTGGGCGAGCCGTTTCTTCAGGTCCCGCAAGCTTGCCAACGAGGCTGTCCGCGGTGGCCATGTCTGGCTCAATGGCCAACGCTGCAAGCCGGCGCGCACGGTGGTGCCCGGGGACCGGCTGCGCATCCGGCGTCTTTCCGTGGAATTCACGGTGGTGGTCGCCGGCCTGTCGGCAAGGCGCCTCGGCGCGCCTCTGGCCGCGGGCCTGTACCGGGAGACGGAAGCCAGCCTCGAGGCACGGCAGAACAAGGCTGCCCTGATGAAGGCCCAGAGGCAGGGAATCCTGCACGATCGCCATCGCCCCGGCAAGCGGGAGCGCGGGAAAATGCTCCGCGTCAAGCGCCAGTTGCCGGATTGGGACTGACCACACCCCCTGAAATCCACCGACCACCGGGACCGTAATGAAAGGCTGCATGCTCGATCAACGCACCTTCGATCGCGGTGACATCCGCATGGGCGGCCTGCTTGGCCGGCTCGACGAATGGGCCCACTATCCCAGCTCCCGGCATGCGCAGGCGGCGGAGCGCATCGCGGGTTGCGGGGTCGTGATCACGAACAAGGTGCGGCTGGACCGCGACACCGTCCTCGGCGCGGACGCCCTCAGACTGGTGATCCTCGCCGCAACCGGCACCGACAACGTGGACCTGGATGCCTGCAGGGAACGGGGCGTGGTGGTCTGCAACACCATCCGGTATTCCCGGCCCGCGGTGGTCCAGCACACCTTCGCCCTGATGCTCAACCTGATGACCGGCCTGCCGGCATACCGCGAGGATGTCCGCAACGGGGACTGGAGCGGCAGCGATATATTCTGCCTGCTGGACCATCCCATCCGCGAGCTTCAGGGAAAGACGCTGGGCATTGTCGGTTTCGGCGACATCGGCGGCCGGGTCGCGGATATCGGCCGTGCCTTCGGCATGAACATCGCCGTCGCGGCGCGCCCGGGAACGGATCCGGGCGGCGACCGCCTGGCAATGGACGATTTCCTCTCGCTCGCCGACGTCATCAGCCTTCACTGCCCGCTCACTCCCCGGACCCACCATCTGCTGTCCCGGACTCAGTTCCAGAAGATGAAACCCGGCGCCGTCCTGATCAACACCGCCCGCGGAGCGATCATTCACGACGAGGCCCTGGCCTGGGCCCTCAGGACCGGCGAAATCGCCGGCGCGGGCATCGATGTGCTCGACAAGGAGCCCCCGCCGCCGGACCACCCGCTGCTGGCAGCGGATATCCCCAATCTCATCGTGACACCCCACAACGCCTGGGGCACCCTGGAAAGCCGCCAGCGGCTCGTGGCGCAGATGGAGGAATGCCTGGCCGCGTGGCAGGCGGGAACACCCCGTAATGTCGTCACCTGAACCTGTCCCGGGGGCATCCGGACGGGGTGCAGCGGCCGGATCCCGGCGGTCCGCACCGCTGGGCGAGCCGGCCCCGCTCTCCCCGGCGAAGGAGCCGGCAAACCCGGTACCGCTTTGCCTGTATGTGCATTTCCCGTGGTGCAGACGGAAATGCCCCTATTGCGATTTCAACTCCCATCCGGCGGGTCCCGTTCTGGAGGAGGACCGGTACGTCGACGCCCTGCTGGGGGATCTCGACTTCGAACTGTCCCGGCTGCGGGTTGACCGGGAGGTGCGGTCCGTGTTCATGGGCGGCGGCACGCCCAGTCTGTTCTCCCCCGGGGCGCTGGCCAGGATCCTCGAGGGAATCCGCGCAAGGCTCACCCTGGCGAATGACGCCGAAATCACCCTGGAAGCGAATCCGGGAACCACCGAGTACGCCGATTTCGCCGCCTGCCTGGACGCGGGCATCAACCGGCTGTCCATCGGGGCCCAGAGCTTCGACGACGCCGCGCTCGCAACCCTGGGGCGCATCCATACCGCCGGGGAGACGGTCCGTGCCTTCCGGAAAGCCCGCGGGGCCGGATTCCGGAACATCAACCTCGACCTGATGTACGGTCTTCCGGCGCAGGCATGCGAAGGCGCAATGGATGATCTCGACCAGGCGATCGCTCTCGGGCCCGAGCACATATCCCTCTACCAGCTGACACTGGAGCCGAACACGGTATTCCACCGCTATCCGCCCCCCCTGCCCCCGGAAGACGAGATCGCGCGGATGCAGGAGACGCTGCTTGGCAGGCTGCGCCTGGCGGGATACACGCAATACGAGGTATCGTCCCATGCCCGGGAAGGCCGGCAGTGCCGGCACAACCTGAACTACTGGAACTTCGGCGACTACATCGGGATCGGGGCCGGGGCCCATGGCAAGTTCACGGATACGGCCGGCCGGGTGCAGCGGCGTGCCCGGAAGCGGCACCCGGCAGGCTACCTGGCCCTTGCCGGCACCGAACAGGCCGTGGCCGAGATCCGGGAAGTCGGGGGTCATGACCTCCTTTTCGAATTTTTCATGAATGCGCTGCGGCTCAAGGACGGATTTGCCCTGTCCACCGCGGCGGAACGGACGGGGTATTCCGGCGAGTCCATCGTGCACGTGCTTGCGCCGCTGATCACCCGGGAACTCGCATTCCGGACCGGCGACCGCATCGCGTGCACCGACCGGGGATACCTGTTTCTCGATGACGCACTGGCCATGGTCCTGCCGGACCGGGAGGCGGTTGCGGCAAGGCCGCGCCCCGACCGGCAACTGCCGGGACCAGCCATCGGGATGGCGCGGCCCTGAAAGCGGCCCGCAACCTGACCCGAAACCCTCTACAGTACCGCCAACCCATGGATTCCCGCAGACAAACCCGCACCATTGATACCGAAGTGCTGCCCGAAAACAGCCTCGAGGCGTTTTCCCAGGTCGAGGTCGAGCAGCTTCTCAGTGAGGGCGAGGGAGGGCTTCACGGGCTCCTGAGGCGCTGCATCCTCGCGGTGCTCAATACCGGATCCGATACCGACGACACGCGGGCGGTACTCGACCTCTACCGGGATTTCCGTGTCAACCTCGTCCAGCAGGACCGCGGCCTCAAGATCGTCCTCAACGCCGCGCCGCCCAGCGCCTTTGTCGACGGGCACCTGATACGCGGCATCCGCGAAATGCTGTTCGCCGTGCTCAGGGACATGGTCTACATCGGCAGCGAAATCCACCGCGGCGGCCACTTTTGCCTGGAGGATTCCCATGGCATCACCAACGCGGTTTTCCACATCCTCAGAAATGCACGGATGTTCGAACGGGCAATGGACACCAACCTGGTGGTCTGCTGGGGCGGACACGCGATCGGCAGGGAGGAATACGACTATACGAAGAAGGTGGGTTATGAACTGGGCCTGCGCGGGCTCAACGTCTGCACCGGCTGCGGACCCGGGGCGATGAAGGGACCCATGAAGGGCGCGACGATCGGTCACGCCAAGCAGCGTATCCGCACCGGCCGCTATGTCGGCATCACCGAGCCCGGAATCATCGCGGCCGAATCGCCCAATCCCATCGTCAGCAACCTGGTGATCATGCCCGACATGGAAAAGCGCCTCGAGGCATTCGTCCGGACAGGGCACGGCATGATCGTGTTTCCCGGGGGGGTCGGTACGGCCGAGGAGATTCTCTACCTGCTCGGAATCCTGCTGCATCCCGACAACGCCGGCCTGCCCCTCCCGGTGATCATGACCGGGCCGAAGAGCGCGGAGCCCTACCTGCAGCAGATGGACCGGTTCGTCGCCGGCACCCTGGGCGATGCGGTGCGGGACAGGTACCGGATCATCATCGACGACCCCGAGACCGTGGGCCGCACCATGCTGCAGGACCTTGAGGACGTCTACGAATACCGCAGGGCCAACAACGACGCCTACTATTACAACTGGCGGCTCAGGATCGATCACGACTTCCAGATCCCGTTCAGCTCGAGCCACGAGGACATGGCCGCCGCCCGCATCGACGACGGGCTCCCCGTCCATGAACTCGCGGCGAATCTGCGGCGCATATTCTCCGGCATCGTTGCGGGCAACCTGCGCGAGGACGTGATGGCCGCCATTGAACGCCAGGGTCCGTTTCACATCCGGGGATCTGCCCGCATCATGGGACAGCTGGACGGGCTGCTGGCAACCTTCGTCAGCCAGGGGCGGATGAAAATCTCGGGTGACTACCAGCCCTGCTACGAAATCCGGGTCTGAGACCTGGATTTCCAGCCAGGCGGAATTTGTGCTTGACCGCACAGACAAAATAAACTATATAACTAGTTATATAAGTTTTTAATCAGATCTGAACAGGCGATGATCAGCACAGAACAGGCATCCCGTGGATTTTCCGCGGCCGGCTCCGAGGCCCGGCTACATGTCCTTCGCGCGTTGGTGCGGGCGGGACCTTCCGGCCTTCGCGTGGGCGAAATCCAGGAACGGTTGGGCATTCCGTCCTCGACCCTGGCCCACCACCTCCGGTCCCTCGCCGACGGGGGCCTGATTGAACAGGAAAAATGCGGCCGTACGGTGCTCAACCGGGCCGACTTCTCCCACATCCGCGGCCTGGCAGACTTCCTGCTGGAGGAATGCTGCGCCGATGAGCAATCCGAGGTGCCCTGCTGCCCGCCCGGCACTGACATGAACCCTAACTGCTGCGAAGGAGACATCACATGAAACTTCACCTTTCCCTGTCCGTAAACGACTTCGATGCCTCGGTGGCATTCTATTCCCGGCTCTTTAGGCTGGAGCCGAAAGTGCTGAAGGACGGCTACGCCAAATGGGACGTGGAGGAGCCGCCGGTCAATTTCGCCATCGAACAGGGCGCCGGCACCCAGGGCGTCGACCATCTCGGCATCCAGGCGGACTCCGACGAGGAGCTCGATGAGCTTGCCAGCCGGGTCCGGGAATCGGGACAGCCGTTTCTCGACGTGGAGCGGCTGGACTGCTGCCATGCCAGGATGGACAAGGCCTGGGTGAAGGGAATGGCGGACGAAAAATGGGAGGTGTTCCTGACGCACCGCCACGACCTGGAAGAGTACGGGGAAACCCAGGGCGAAGCGCTCTCCGCCCTCTAGTCCCCGCGCACGCACTCCCGCATGGGCCGATTCTCCTCGACCCGGGCGCTCTTCGCCGAGTGGCTGGGCACCGCCCTGCTGCTCGCCACCGTCATCGGCTCGGGGATCATGGCCGAAAGGCTGGCCGGCGGCAACGTGGCAATCGCGCTCATGGCCAACACGATCGCCACCGGCGCCATCCTGGTGGTCCTGATCACCATGCTGGCACCGGTATCGGGTGCGCATCTCAACCCTGCCGTATCACTCGCGTTCGCACTCCGGCGGGAAATCACCTGGCCCCGGTGCGGCGCCTACGTGATCCTCCAGGTTCTGGGGGGAATCGCGGGCATGCTGGCGGCGCACCTGATGTTCGAGGAGCCGCTGTGGCAGCTTTCCCAGAAGATCCGGACCGGCGGCGCCCAGTGGTTTTCCGAGGGCATCGCCACGTTCGGCCTCGTGCTGACCATCCTCGCGACACTGCGCGCCCGTCCGGCCGCGGTCCCCATGGCCGTAGGCCTCTACATCACCGCCGCCTACTGGTTCACCGCATCCACATCCTTCGCCAATCCCGCGGTCACCGTTGCGCGCAGCCTGACCGACACCTTTTCCGGCATCCTGCCCGGGCACGCACCGATGTTCATCGCCGCCCAGTTCGCCGGCAGCCTCGTGGCCGTGGCGGTGTGCGCCTGGCTGTTCACCGGGGATGACCCGGGCCGGACCGAATGACCCGATGCCTCCCGGCATCGGGCCGGGGCCGGATCAGCCGACGTAGCCGCCGTCCGTCCGTGTGACCGCGATCACCGCGGACCGGGGCACGGAACTGCCGCCGTCCGGAAAATGGCATGTGGCGGGATTGTCCTCACCCGGGTGCTGGATGCCCACAAACATGGTGCGCTTGTCGGTGCTCCAGGTGATGCCGGTAATCTCGCATTCCTTCGGACCCACAAGGAAACGCCTGATCTCGCCGGTTTCAACGTCCGCCATCAGCATCTGGTTGTTGCCCATGCCGGCGAAATCGCCCTCGTTGGAGTAGTTTCCGTCGGTCTGAATCCACAGGTTGCCCAGTGAATCGAACGCCAGTCCGTCGGGAGAATTGAACATGTTGTCGACGTTGACGTTGGCCGAGCCGGCCCGGGCATCATCGTGCACCCCGGGATTCCCGGCGATGACGAAGAGATCCCAGGAAAATCCCTCCGCGGTGTGGTCGCCCCCCGCGGGCACCCAGCGGACGATCTGCCCGTACCTGTTGGCCTCCCGGGGATTCGGTCCGCCGACCGGGGTCGGGTCCCCCCCGGCATTGGGCTTGATCCCGCGGTTCTTGTTGTTGGTAAGGCAGCAGTAGACCTCCGCCTTGTGGGGATTCGCCGCCACCCACTCGGGACGATCCATGGTGGTGGCGCCAACCCTGCTGCCCGCAACCCGTGAAAGAACGCAGATCTCCTCCCGGGACATGCCGGTCGCTTCCGGTGTCAGCTCGATCCAGCGGCCGCTTCCGTCCTCCTCGAATTTCGCCACCGACAGCACCCCGTCTTCCAGCAGATCGCCGTTCCCCTCCGCTCCGGGAACAAACCTGCCGCTGGATACGAACCGGTAAATGAATTCGCCCCGCTCGTCATCGCCCATGTAGGCTACCACATGGCCGCTGTCCGCCACGACGACTTCGCAGTTCTCGTGCTTGAAGCGGCCCATGGCGGTGCGCTTTTTCGGTGCCGACTGGGGTGCGGAAGGGTCGATCTCCACGATGTAGCCCGCGCGGTTTGGCTCGTTGGGGTTCCTGGCAACGTCAAACCGGTCATCCACTCGGGACCAGTCGTAACCCCGATCCTTGGTCTTGACGCCGTAGCGTTTCAGGGCATCGGACAACTCCGCCTCGGGCTGGCCGGGCGCTGCGAAATATCCGTTGAAATTTTCCTCGCAGGTGAGAAAGGTGCCCCAGGGCGTCACCCCGTTGCCGCAGTTGTTCCAGGTTCCGAGGGAGCGTGTTCCGGTGGGGTCCGCGGTAGTTTTCAGCAGGTCATGCCCCCTTGCCGGACCGGTGATTTCCGCCGGTGTCGCGGCGGTGATCTTGCGGTTGTAGGGCGAGTCGAGCACGATCCGCCACTGGCCATCCCGCCGGGCCACCTCGAAGACGCTCACCCCGTGGGCAGCCATTCCCTTGTGCACATCGTCGTCATTTTCGGGCAGTCCGGAGGCACGGTTTCCATAGATGATGTTGCGGTTGCAGTATTCATTGTTGACCGCCAGCAGGTAACGGTCGTTCACCTGGAAAAAGGCCATGCCGTCACAGTTGTCGCCGAAGGCCATGGCCTGGCTGGCGGCGGTTCCGCGGGTGACCTGGTCGAAACCGGGCTCACCACTCCAGAGCGGGTCCCCCCATGCGGCCACCACCCGCCACTCGAAGCCCTCCGGCACGGTGACGGTGTCATGCCCGTTGGCGGCCACCGGATTGAACCGGATCGTGGGATGGGCCAGCACCCGCGCAGCCGGAATGGCGGTGGCAACAAAGGCCCCCGCTCCCAGGACGAGCGACCCCTTGAGAAGCTCCCTGCGGTCAATAATCCTGTCAAAGTCAGTCATGCTTTCAGTCGATTTCATGGTTTCAGCCGTATTCAGGTAATGGATTCATGGATGAGGCCCGCAGGCCTGCAAGATGGCGGAAGTGGCCGGGAATCTATTCGCGGAATATGAAGCAGGTGTGACAGCCATTCTGCCGAAGTGTTACGCCACCTCCCGTGGCGGCCGCATCGGTTGCAGCCCCGGGTGATTTCCATCCTGTGGGCAAGTCGGGCAGTGCCATCGGATGTCCCTGCTGCCGGGGAAATCGCCCGGCTCCGGCACGCAGCACGGCCTTCCGGACCGTTGTTCCGGAATTACGCGCCTCCCGGCAATCCCGTCGGCCCGAACCGGTGCTGGACGGGCTCGCCGTTCAGTCGTCTTTCAGCCGCTCCGCGTGAAAGCGCACATGGTCTCCGATAAACGTCGCCACGAAGTGGTAGCTGTGATCGTAGCCCGGCTGCATCCGGAAATTGACCGGCTGGCCCATCTCCCCGCACACCGCAATCAGCAGTTCCGGCTTGAGCTGTTCCCCGAGAAAATCATCCGCATCGCCCTGATCCACCAGGATCTCCCGGCCGAGGGCGCCTGCGCGGATGAGTTCGGTGGCGTCGTGGACTTTCCAGGCGTCCCGGTCCTCACCCAGATAGCCGCCG
The DNA here is from genome assembly GCA_009842505.1 of Gammaproteobacteria bacterium. Lineage (GTDB taxonomy): Bacteria > Pseudomonadota > Gammaproteobacteria > Arenicellales > Poriferihabitantaceae > VYFG01. The sequence goes on along the minus strand of VYFG01000135.1, from coordinate 16,784 downwards.
AGGGCCTTGCGGCCCCAGGGGCACTGCATCGGGGCGCAGATGGGCGAAAATGCGGAAATCGAGCCGTAGGTGCCCGGATTCCTTAAGCCGATGGTCAGCGCGCCGTGACCGCCCATGGAATGGCCCGTGATCCCCTGGCGGTCCCGGTCCCCCGGAAACCGGGAGAACACCAGCTCCGGGAGTTCCCGGGTCACATAGCTGTACATCCGGTAGTTGCCGTCCCATGGCGGCTCGGTGGCATCGACATAGAAACCGGCGCCGGTGCCGAAATCGTAGTCATCGTCCTCTCCGTCGATCCCGGCGCCACGGGGGCTGGTGTCCGGTGCAACCAGCATGATGCCATGCTCCGCCGCGTAGCGCTGGGCGCCCGCCTTGACAGTGAAGTTTTCCTCGGTGCAGGTGAGTCCGGAAAGGTACCAGAGCACCGGCACCGTGCCCTCCCCTGCCGCGGGCGGTGCAAACACGGAAAACCGCATCGGCGTCCCGGTTTCGCGGGACACGTGGCTGTAGATGCCCTGCACGCCGCCGAAGCAGCGCTGCTCGGATAGCGTGTCCATGCCGGGTCTACTGGTCGTACAGCACTACACTGCGGATGGACTCGCCCCCGTGCATCAGGTCGAAGGCCCTGTTGATATCACCCAGGGGCATGGTGTGTGTGATCAGGTCGTCGATGTTGATCTTGCCGTCCATGTACCAGTCCACGATCCTCGGCACATCGGTGCGGCCCCGGGCGCCGCCGAATGCGGTGCCGCGCCAGACCCTTCCCGTCACGAGCTGGAACGGGCGGGTGCTGATTTCCTGGCCCGCGCCGGCCACGCCGATGATCACGCTCTCCCCCCAGCCCTTGTGACAGCATTCCAGCGCCTGGCGCATCAGGTCCACGTTGCCCACGCATTCAAAGCTGAAGTCCGCGCCGCCATTGGTCAGATCCACCAGGTAGGGCACCAGGTCCCCTTCCACCTCCCCGGGATCGACGAAATGGGTCATGCCGAATTTTTCGCCGAGGGCCTTGCGTGCCGGATTGATGTCGACGCCGACGATCATGTTCGCTCCGGCAATCCGCGCGCCCTGGATCACGTTGAGGCCGATACCGCCGAGGCCGAACACCACCACGTTGTCACCCGGCTTGACCTTGGCGGTGTTGAGCACCGCGCCGATCCCCGTGGTGACGCCGCAGCCGATATAGCAGATCTTGTCGAACGGGGCGTCCTCGCGCACCTTGGCCACGGCAATTTCCGGAAGCACGGTGAAATTGGAAAACGTGGAGGTCCCCATGTAATGGTAGATCCTGTCTTTGCCGATGGAGAAACGGCTGGTGCCGTCCGGCATGACGCCCTGCCCCTGGGTGGAGCGGATGGCCTGGCACAGGTTGGTCTTGCCCGAGGTGCAGTATTCGCACTGGCGACATTCCGGCGTGTACAGCGGGATCACGTGGTCCCCCTTCCTCACGCTGGTGACACCGGGCCCGGTATCCACCACGACCCCGGCCCCCTCATGGCCCAAAATGGCCGGGAAGATCCCTTCCGGATCGGCTCCGGACCGGGTGAACTCATCGGTGTGACAGATTCCGGTGGCCATGATCTCCACCAGGACCTCCCCCTCTCTCGGGCCATCCAGGTTCACGGTTTCAATGACCAGGGGCTTGTCCGCCTCGTAGGCGACTGCTGCGCGAGTTTCCACGATTATTTCTCCTCGGTGTGTTGTTGACGTGTTGGAATTGGGTCCGCTGCGGAGGTATCAGGCGCCCGGTTTTCCACCGGGTCGCCACGCAACCGCCGGTTGCCGCTATCGGCGGTGGATTTCAGCAACCCCATGATGGTACCTCATTGGCGCAAGCTGTTTGCATCGGTCCGGCAGATCAGAGCCTCCTGTTTTTCTCGACCCACTTGATCAGCGGGCGCCAGGTTTCGATATCCCTGTCCACCAGGTAGGGCGCCATCTCGAAAATGCCGCGGCCACCCTCCGCGGCGCGTATGTAGTTCTGGGTATCCCGGAGATGGGCGACCAGCGGCACCTTCAGCGTGCGCAGGAACCTTTCCAGGTTGCTGTAGATCAGCGTGTTCTCCCGCACGCGATTGGCCACCAGGCCGACGCGGGATTTTTTCAGCATCCCTTCAAGCAGCAGTTCGCCGACGAAGTGGCCGGCGGCGCGAATGTCGATGGGGGATGGCAGCACCGGAATGAGGATTTCGTCGGCCTGGTTGAAATAACGCTGGAGCTGGTTCTTGCCGGTTCGCGCCGGCGCGTCCATGACCACCCGCTGGATCCGGCCGGGCACACTGAGGCGGCCGCGGGAACCGTCAATGCCCTCGATGGGATACAGGGCTCCGGAACGCTGGTCCAGCCATTCCAGGCTGGATTGCTGGGCGTCGAGGTCGATCAGCGCAACCGGCACCTCCCAGGTTGCATAGTAGCTCGCCAGGTTGGTTGCAAGGGTGGACTTGCCGCAGCCGCCCTTGGGATTCACCACCAGTATTCTCTTCATCTCGTTGACCTCAATCTCCCGTCGCGGAATGGTTCGGGTGACGTGCCGGTTATTTTATTGTCTGCGTTCTGGCCATGACAGGCCCGCCGGGACACCGGTCCATTCCGGTGTAAGTACATCGACCTGCGTGCCGGACTTGCGGCCCCGGCAACATTCCCGGTTCGGGCAACGGCGATCGCGAAGCAATCGACCGGAGCCACGGACCCGGCACGGTGCCGTGGGCGAGGGCCGAAAGATGCGCTTGGCCTAGCATTCAGCGTGCGGGAATCCGTCCCCGTCACGCGTCATTTTACGCCGCTTCCCCGAGCGGGCTCAATCCCGAGTGACGCAGCAGGGCGTCCACGGTGGGTTTCCGGCCCCGGAACCCCTCGAACAGCACCATGGGCTCCTCGGACCCGCCCCGCTCCAGTATCCAGTGGAGAAACCGCTGCCCCGAGTCCCGGTCGAAGATGCCCGTTTCCTCGAACAGGCTGAACGCATCCGCCGACAGTACTTCCGCCCAGAGGTAACTGTAGTAGCCCGCCGCATAACCACCCGCAAAGATGTGGCCGAAGGAATGCGGGAAGCGGTTGAAAGCCGGGGCCCGGACCACGGCGACCTCGTCCCGCACCGCCTCCAGCAGGTCCAGAACGGTTTCACCGCCCCCGGGATCGAAACCCGAGTGCAGCCGCATGTCGAACAGTGCGAACTCGAGCTGGCGGCACATCCCCATGGCCGAGTGAAAATTCCGGCTCCGGCGCATTTTCTCCAGCAGTTCCACGGGCAGCGGCTCGCCGGTGTCCACGTGGCCCGATACCAGGTCCAGAGCCTCCTGCTCCCAGCACCAGTTCTCGAGAAACTGGCTCGGCAGTTCCACGGCGTCCCAGGGAACCCCGTTGATACCCGCCACCGCGGCCACATCCACCCGGGTAAGCATGTGGTGCAGGCCGTGTCCGAATTCGTGAAACAGGGTGATCACCTCCTCATGGGTCAGCAGGCACGGGCGGCCGTCCACCGGGGCCGTGAAATTGCAGGTCAGGAAAGCCACCGGCAACTGTACCCCCGCGTCCGTCGCGCGACGGCCGACACAGTCCGCCATCCAGGCGCCGCCGCGCTTGTGCCTGCGCGCGTACAGGTCGGCGTAGAAATAGGCCCTGGTTTCTCCATCCCGGTCCCGGACACGGAAAAACCGGACGTCGGGATGCCATACCGACGGGGCGTCCGCAGGCTCCACATCAATTCCGAAGAGGCGGCCGGCGATGCGGAACATGCCATCCAGCACGGTCGGAAGCGGAAAGTAGGGCCTGACCGTTTCCCCGGAAAATCCGTACTGGTGCTGGCGCAGCCTTTCTCCGGCCCAGGCATAATCCCATGGCGCGAGATCGTCGAGCCCAAGGTTTTCCCTGGCAAACGACTTCAGGCGCTCCACCTCCTTCAGGCCCGCCGGGCGGCACTTGTCGGACAGCTGCCGGATGAAACCGAAGATCTCATCCGTGCTCTGCGCCATCCTGGTGGCCAGCGAGTATTCCGCGTAGTGCCCGTAGCCGAGCAACTGCGCCTGTTCCCGGCGCAATTCGAGGATATCCCGCATCACCCCGCTGTTGTCCCATTTTCCCCCGCCGGGACCGGTCTCGCTGGCCCGGGTGGCAAAGGCGCGATACATCTCCTCCCGCAACCCGCCGTCCTCGGCATGATTCATGACCGCCTTGTAGGAAGGCTCCTGGAGGGTAAAGCGCCAGCCGTCCACGCCGGCTTCGCCGGCGGCCTGCCGGGCCGCCTGCCTGGCGTGGTCGGGAATCCCGTCCAGTCCGGCCTCCCCGGTGACATCGACATGCCAGGCGTCCGTGGCATCCAACAGGTTGCGGGAAAACAGGTTTCCCAGACGGGACAATTCACCGGATATCTCCCGGAACCGTTCCCTTTGCGCGGGCTCGAGGTCGATTCCGGAGAGCCGGAAATCCCTCAGGTCATTGTCGATGGCCTTGCGCCTGGCCTGTTCGAGACCATCGAAGCGGTCATGGTGCCGGATCCGCTGAATGGTCCGGTACAGGGCCTTGTTCTGGCCCAGTTCGACCCAATAGTCCGACAACTTGACAAGACACTTCTGGTATACCGTACGCAGGTCCTCGCTGTCCCGCACCGCATTCAGGTGGGACACCGGCGCCCATATGCGCTCCAGTTCATCTGCCAGCTGCTCCAGCGGCGCCATGAAACTGTCCCATCCGGGGTTTTCCACCGTGTCGATCAGCCGCCGGATCTCCCTGCGATTCCTGGACAGCACCCGATCCACTGCAGGTTCCACATGCTCTGGTAGAATCGCCCCGAAATCCGGCAGCCCGGAAAGATCGAGCAGCGGGTTGCCGCACTGCATGGTTTCTTTCATTTTTTCCTGTCAGACCTGATGTCAAAAACACATGATTTTATCGTGATCGGTGGGGGCAGCGGCGGCATCGCCGGTGCCCGAAGGGCGGCGGAGCACGGCGCCGAGGTGCTGCTGGTGGAGCACGGACCGTTGGGCGGCACCTGTGTCAATGTCGGCTGCGTGCCGAAGAAGGTCATGTGGAACACCGCCCAGATGGCCGACATGCTGCGACTCGCCCCGGACTATGGGTTCGAGACGAAGACCGGCGGTTTCCATTGGGAAACGATCAAGTCGGCCAGGGACGCCTATGTCAACAGGCTGAACGGCATCTATGCCCGCAATCTGGACAGTTCGCGCGTCACGGTGGTGCACGGCACCGGGCATTTCGTCGCGGACCACGAAATCGAAGTGAACGGGGAGCGGCACCACGCACCGCACATCCTGATCGCCACGGGCGGGCAGCCGACCATCCCGGACCTGCCCGGCGCGGAACTCGGAATCACCAGCGACGGCTTCTTCGCGCTGGATTCACAGCCCGCCAACGCACTGGTGATCGGCGCAGGCTATATCGCCACGGAACTGGCCGGGGTATTGCACGGACTCGGCAGCGGCGTCACCATGGTCCTGCGCAAGGACAGGCTCTTGCGCACCTTCGACCACACGCTGCACGAAGTGGTCATGGAGCAGATGGAATCCTCCGGGATCCGCATCATTCCCAGGGCGAACCTGGCCGGGCTCGTCCGTGATGACGACGGCAGCCTGGGTTTCACCGATGCCGGCGGCGACGTGACCGGCGGCTTCGACTGCATCATCTGGGCCATCGGCCGCCATGCCAATGTCGCGTCGCTCGGACTGGAGTACACCGGTGTCCGGATCGACGGCCGTGGACATGTCGACGCCGATGAATACCAGAACACCAGTGTTTCCGGCATCTACGCCGTGGGGGACGTCACCCGCCGCGCGCCGCTGACGCCGGTGGCGATCGCCGCGGCCCGCCGTCTCTCGGAGCGCCTGTTCAACAACCAGCCGGATGCCAGGCTGGACTACGAAAACATCCCCACGGTGGTGTTCAGCCATCCGCCCATCGGTACCGTCGGCCTCACCGAACGGGAGGCGCGGGAAAGGCACGGTGACGGCATCCGGATCTACCAGAGCCGTTTCGTCAACATGCGCTACGCGGTTTCCGCGTACAAGCCGCCCACGGTGGTCAAGCTCGTCACCCTGGGCCCGGAGGAACGGATCATCGGCTGCCATGTCATCGGAGACGGCGCTGACGAGATGATGCAGGGATTCGCCGTGGCGGTCAAAATGGGCGCCACAAAGCGTCACTTCGACGACACCGTGGCGATCCACCCCACGGCGGCGGAAGAACTGGTGACACTGCGCTGATACCGTGCGCGGGCCGCTTTCCCGCGCACGGTCGCCGTCAGGCGGCGTGCTGGATCCGCTTGAGATGGACCAGCAGCAGGGAGACCGCGGCGGGGGTGACCCCGGGTATGCGGGCCGCCTGTCCCACGGTTTCCGGTCTGGCATCGGCCAGCTTCTGGCGCACTTCCGCCGACAGCCCGCGTACCAGGGCATAGTCCATGTCCGCGGGAATGGCGGTGTTCTCCTTACTGCGCAGGCGTTTGATTTCCCCCTGCTGCCGCTCGATGTAGCCCTCGTACCGGGCCTGGATCTCCAGCTGCCGGATCACCTGTTCATCGTCCAGGGGTTCCTCGAGACCGACGAGATCAGCCATCGCACGGTAGCCGACTTCCGGGCGGCGCAGCAGTTCCAGCAGGCTGGCTTCCCGGCCGAGCGCCCGGCCCAGCACCGCCGCTTCCTTCTGCGGGTCCAGCCCGCCGGGATGCACCCGGGTCCCGGCCAGGCGGATCTTCTCCCGTTCCACGGCATCGCGCTTGGCTTCGAGGCGGCGCATTCGCCCGTCATCGACCAGGCCGAGCCTGCGTCCTTCCTGCGTGAGGCGAAGGTCGGCATTGTCCTCGCGGAGCTGAAGGCGGTATTCCGCCCGGGAAGTGAACATGCGATAGGGTTCGCCGGTGCCCAGCGTCACCAGGTCATCGATCATCACGCCGATGTAGGCATCGCCGCGCCCGGGCCACCACGGGTCCTCGCCCGCCACCTGCCTTGCGGCGTTCAGTCCCGCAATCAGCCCCTGTCCGGCCGCTTCCTCATAACCGGTGGTGCCGTTGATCTGGCCGGCGAAGAAAAGCCCCTGGACGCACTTGGTTTCCAGACTGTGCTTGAGCCCCCGCGGATCGAAAAAATCGTATTCGATGGCGTAGCCGGGCCGGGTGATACGGGCATTTTCAAAGCCCCTGATGCTATGCACCAGATCCCGCTGCACGTCGAAGGGCAGGCTGGTGGAGATTCCGTTGGGATAGACCTCGGTGGTATTCAGTCCCTCGGGTTCGATGAAGATCTGGTGACTTGCGCGGTCGGCAAAACGAACGACCTTGTCCTCGATGGAAGGGCAGTATCGCGGCCCCACGCCCTCGATCATCCCGCCATACAGGGGCGACCGGTCGAGCCCCTGCATGATGATATCGTGGGTGCGGGCGTTGGTATGCGTGATGTGGCAATGCACCTGGCGGGGATGCTCCTCGGCGCTGCCGAGAAAGGAAAATACCGGCACCGGCTCATCCCCGGGCTGCTCTTCGAGCCCCCTGTAGTCAATGGTCTTGCCGTCAATCCTCGGCGGCGTTCCCGTCTTCAGGCGGTCCACCCCCAGGGGCAGCTCCCGCAACCGGTTGGCCAGCGTGACGGAAGGCGGGTCGCCGGCGCGCCCGCCCATGGAATTGTCCATGCCGATATGGATCCTGCCGTTCAGGAACGTGCCCGTGGTCAGCACCACCGCGGGGGCCTCGAAAACGATCCCGATCCGGGTGCGGACACCGCGCACCCGCCCGTCGTCCATCAGGATATCGTCCACCGCCTGCTGGAACAGCGTGAGGCCGTCCTGGTGCTCCACCGCACCCCGGATGGCCATCCGGTAGAGAGCGCGGTCCGCCTGGGCCCGGGTGGCCTGCACCGCGGGACCCTTGCGGGCGTTGAGGATCCTGAAATGGATGCCGGACCGGTCGATGGCCCGTGCCATGACGCCTCCCAGCGCATCGATCTCCTTCACGATATGCCCCTTGCCAATCCCGCCGATGGCGGGATTGCAGGACATCTGGCCGACGGTCTCGATGTTGTGGGTCACCAGGAGCGTGGACGCGCCGACGCGGGCGGATGCGAGCGCGGCCTCCACCCCGGCATGCCCGCCGCCGATGACGATGACGTCGAAATGTTCAGGATGGCTCATGTGGCGGATACGTGTTGCCGTAAACGTGAGTATATGACATGACGAATGCCATCAGTGCCAACCCAGGTTGATCACGGGACGGCGAATGCGCTTCGCCCGTTCGCGGAGCCGTGCGACACGCGGCACGAAACTGGCATGAAACCGCTCATGGGTCTCCGCGAAGATATAGTCCATGCCCTCCAGCAGGTCCGGCCGGTCAAACAGGGCTTCGAGCAACTCGATTTCAGCGCCTTCGATGTCGATCTTGAGAATTCCGATCGGCTCGCCCACCGCTTCAAGTTCTTCGAGGTATCTCACGAAATCCACCAGTGGCACCTCCAGGGCACTATCCCTGTCGAGGCGCCTGCTTGTCGAGAGGGTCGAGCTTGACTGCGAGCGGAAAGCCCGGTCCCGGTCGAACTTCCTGTGACGGTAAAGCCAGGTCACACCGTCGCTGGTACCCACCGCCGCATTTTCAACCTTCACATTGTCAAGACCGGAAACGTTTTCCCGGAGCCGGGCGCACGTCCATGGATCCGGTTCAAATGCGATCACGCGCCTGGCACGCGAAGCCAGCAACCGGGTATATATCCCGACGTTTGCGCCAAGGTCGATGCACACGGTGCCGTCAATCCGTTGCATAGCCCTCTGGAATGCCTCCCGGGCCGCACCCTGCTCCAGTTTCCTCGAATACTTGTCCCGGAAAATCGCGCCCGGCCGCCCGGGAAGATGGCGCAACACCCTGTACAGTGCCAGTTTCGCATGCTTCGCATCGGCGCTCATCAATACACCTTCAGGCTTACGGGCAGGTCGCGGCAGGTCAGGGGTTACGGCAATCAGCTTGCCGGACAGCGGCAGTCGCCCATCATGCCGGCCCGGCCCGGTTCCGGCATCGCCGGAAGATGGCACGATCCGGACAGGCGGATTGCTCCATTTGCCCCTACTCCTCCCCGTCCGCCTGCTGGTAGTAGTAGTCGTACCTGTTCAGGATCTCCTGGGTGAAGCGCCAGGCCTCGTTGTGTGACAGGTTGCTCGTCTCGGGAATGATCACCCGTGTGTAGAGGTTCCGTCCGTGAAGGTCCTTGAGCGCGGCTAGGCGACGGTCCAGTTCCCCCCTGGTGACGTCCTCCTGCTCGTCGCCGCCGGGCATGACCAGGCGATACTCATACCCTGCAGTTCCCCGGCTGAAATACACTTGAACCACTTCCTTGCCGGCCGGGGACCGCGCCGCACGCACCAGGCTGCGATACTGTTCTTCCAGCGCCTCGTATTCCTCCTTGAGGGAAACGAACAGAGAACCCTGCCGGTCGGCCTCGGCCTGCAGTGCGCGGTTTTCCCGCTCCCTTACCTGGATCAGGCGCGACAGTTCCTCGATCTCTTCGCTCGCCACGGCAAATTTCAGCAGCACGGCCTGTTCGCTCTGCTGCAACTGTTCGAATTCCTGCTTGCGATCGGACAGTTGCTGCAGCAGGGTCACCTCCTGCTCCTTCTGGCGTTCCAGTTCCAACTGCAGCAGTGCAAGCTTCAGGTTGACGTCATCCAGCTGGTCCGACAGTGAGAGGTTCCGCTGTGTCAGGGTCTTGATCTCCTGTGTCGATGAGATCGTGAGTTGATCAAGCTGCCGGGAAATTTCCGCCAGCTGACCGGACAGAATGCGTTCCTGCTGGGCAAGATCCTCGATGGTGGACTGCTTGAGCTGGTTCTCCGTGGACAACGTCGAGCGCTGGGACTCCAGTTCCTGGTTCTCCAGCCGCATGGATTCAAGATCGGACTGCAGCTGGCGCCGCGCCGCAAGCAGGGTCTCCACTTCGCCGGCCAGGGACTGTCTTTGACCGATCAGTTCCTCCTTGTCCTGCCTGAGGCCCAGATTCTGGGTCTCGAGCCTGCCGAGGGATGTTTTCAGGGAGTCCCTTTCCCCGATCAGGCCCTGCTTTTCGGATGCCAGCGCTTCTTTCTGCGTGGCCAGCAGGTCCCGGTGTTGCGTCAGCTCGGCGCTCTGCGCGAGCAGCTGGACCTTCTCCTCGGTCAGTTCACCCAGGTTCTGCTCCAGTACGGCATTGGCCTGTCTGAGCCGGGCGTTTTCCGCGGACAGTGTCCGGTTCTCGCCGGTCAGCTGGTCCTTCTCCGCGAGCAGGATCAGGTTTTCACTGCTCAGGCTGGACCTGAGTTCCTCCAGACCCGCCACCTCCCGGTCCAGCAATTGCTTGGCCTCCAGCAATGCCGTGGCGCGGGCGACCTCGTCCGCGAGGCGATCGCTCAGCGACTGCTTGTCGCTTTCGGTATCCCCCAGGGCCTTCTGCAGCGCCAACAGGTTGCTCCTCAGCTCGGATACCTCGGAAGTCAGCCCCAGGTTGGCCGATGAGATCGCCTGGTTGATATCCATGCTGCTCAGCAGCTGCCGGTTCAGGTCGCTGTTCCGGATCATGATGATCACCAGGGCCATGAGAAATATCATGACCACCACGGTCATGATGTCCGTGAAGGAAGGCCATACGCTGTCGTCGCCGGGGCCGCGTACCCCGTGGCCGATGCGCAGGTCAATGAAGCCGTTTTCGGCCATCCGTCACTTGCCGGAAAGGCGGAACCCTTCGCGCAACAGCTGCACCATCTCTTTCAGCGCCTCCTCGCTGCGCTGTCCCGACTCGCGCTGCTTCTCGCTGATCTCCTGCAACTGATCCAGTATCTTGCGGGTGGTTTCAACGTTGGCATCCGCCAGTTCGGGCCGGTAGCTGGCCGTGAACTGCTCAATGGAGGTCTTGAGCTGGGCGGCCGAATCCGCGTATACCTTCTGGCTCCTGTCGAAACGCTGCATGAGTTCGGTGGCCCCCCGGATGCTGTCCGAATAGTCCATGGCCACCTTGTCCTGGATGGACTGCAAATGCGGCAGCAGGGTCGTCGCGGTCACCTCCTCCACCTTGCTGATCAGATAGGTCTGGGTGTCCGTCAGCTTGATGTAGAAATACCCGAATATGAGATACGCCAGGATCGCGGACATGGTGGTGGAAAGCGCGGTGGACATGCCGTAGATCATGGTGCTCATGCCATCGGTCCCCTGGGTCGCACTCAGGCCCGCCTGGATGATGCCGGACGCGCCCAGCAGGGCGATTGACAGCGATACGATCGTGCCGAACACGCCGGTCAGCACCAGCACGCTCTGCACGAACTTGAGGTAGCTGTTGCGGCTGGACTCCACCGCGTGCAGGGTGGCCGCCAGCGCGTTGTGATTGATGCGGGCACGCCGGCGGTTGAGTTTGCCCAGCGTAATGTACCGCTCCGCGATCATGCATTTCTGCTCGATGCCCTTCAGCGGGTCGTCATCCTTGCGTATATTCACCAGGAACCGGTTCAGCGCCACCTCCTGGTAACGGTACTCGGAGAACCGCATGACCAGCTGGATCAGGCCGGTCAGAAAGAGGATGGCAATGCCCCCGTTGATCGTCCAGCCCACCCTGTTGATCTGGTTCTGGATGTAGATTTCCCGAAAAAGATCCCATTGCCAGACCGCGACCCCAATCAAGATGGCGAGCACCGCGACCATCTGGATCAGGATGCTCCGGGTGTAATTGCTGGTCAGCCTAGTGGTCGAACTCATATTGCTGTCCCCTGAGGGAGGATTTCGGACAGGCCCGCCTGGAAATGCTCCCAAGTGTCTGGAACCTGGATTGAACCGGATGCCCGGTCACGCTCGTATCCCGTCTTGGCCGCCCTGCCTTGGTCCGTGCCTCTCGATCGGAATTGATTTCAATTATGGAGACCGGCCCCCACCGGTTCAGGACGGCCCTGAGGAACCGGGTACCGTGACAATAGGAGTCCGTGCAAACGGATTCCCCGGACCGAATGACCAGATTATAGAACCTACCTCATCATCCCACAATGCCGCCCGGGGACCGTGAAGGAGATGTGCTGAAGTGTAGAAGACCTGAGAAAGGAAAATTCGGTAGAACAATTTTTTTCATTCGGGAACTAGACTTCGTTGCGTCCGGTATTTCTCGTTGACCTTATCCTTACTCGCCCTCCAGTCACCACGATCATTGCGCCTTCCTGAATGGAGCCTACGTCGTTGCGGTTCAATTCGCCATGGCAACGGACTGTTCGATGGGACTCATACCCGCCAAACGGATAATGCGGGGTTGGGATCAGGACTACTTGCCTATGAAGTAATATCCAAAGTCTTATAAAATCAAGAAAGAGCAGAGAAAATCAGTTATATCATTGATATTACGTAGTTATATTGAATATATCGTCATAAATCCCTGTTTTCAAATAATCTATGTATGCATGTTTTATGTGGGACAAATGTTGGATATACTGTTGCATTACTTTTCACGCTGGCGTACTATTCTAGGCACCTTGACACTTGACCGGATTAGAGCGATGAAACTTCTGAAAGCAAGCCAACTGGCCGGACTGAAAAAGCCGGGTATGCACCGGGTGGCGGATTCCCTGTACCTGCGGATCGCCCCGGGCGGGTCAAAGCAATTTGTGCAGCGCCTCATGGTCCACGGCAAGCGCAAGGATATCGGCCTGGGCGGATACCCTGCCACGTCCCTTAGCGAAGCCAAGGACAAGGCGGTACAGAATCGCGCCGCCGTGCTCGATGGCAATGACCCGGTTGCGGATCGCCGCGCCATCCGCAAGGCATTGGTGCGGAAGGCCAATGTACCGACATTCCGCAAGATTGCGGATGAAGTATACAACCTCAAGTGCGAGACATGGAAAAGCGCCTCCCCGCGCCATATGTGGCAAACCTACATTCCCCGTTACGTCCTGCCCGTGATCGGAGATATCCCGGTTGACCGGATCGACCGGACGCATACCCTGGAAATCCTTTTGCCGCTGTGGGCAGCCAAGCCGTCCATCGGCAGGAATGTACGCCAGAATCTCAAGGCGGTTTTCGAGTACGCCATGTCCCATGGGCACATTGACCACAATCCCGCCGGAGAGGTCATCAACGGCGCTCTACCGTCCCAAAAGGCCAAGACGCAGCACTTTGACGCCATCCCATGGAAAGACGTTCCTGCGGCAATTGAGGGCGTCCGTAATACGGAATCCCCGGACACGGTAAGGGCGGCACTGGAATTCATCATCCTGACGGCGGCGAGACAGGCCGAAGCGCTCGGGGCGACATGGGCCGAGATTGACGGCGATACATGGGTTATCCCGGCAAGCCGGATGAAAACCGGCAAGGAACATCGCGTTCCACTGTCACCGGCGGCAATGTCGATACTGGAAAGCATGAAACCCTACGGCGACGAAACCGGCATCATTTTCCCAGGCGTTCGGAACGGCGGGCGGATTGCAAATAACATGATCCGCAAGGCGAGGATTGCCGCCGGTGTTGGTGGAACGGTACACGGATTCCGGTCATCATTCCGCGACTGGTGCGCCGAGACTGGCAAGCCCCGGGAACTGGCCGAGGCCGCGCTTGCCCATATCGTGGGCGGCGTCGAGGGAGCCTATTTCCGCAGTGACCTGTTCGACCGTCGCCGCGTTCTGATGGAGCAATGGGCCGCACACTGCACCGGACAGACTGCAAAGGTTGTCCGGCTTTCGGCCTGACAGAAAAAAGCCCGCCGGAAGCAATGACAAACCGGCGGGCTTGGAGGGTTGGCGGGCCGGGGGTAAAGACCTTAACTTGACCGGGTGGCCCGCCTTGTCTTTGTGGAAAGACGCCGGGGATTATCGCACAAAACAAAATCCCGGGGAGTTGCGGAATGGAGCCGCCGCCCCTTAGAATTGCGGGCGCGGTAAAGCGTCTTTGAGCGTGAGCCAGCCCTACGGGGTGGATTTGGTGCGCCGCCTTTAGGGGGTAGAAGGGTTATGCCTAAGCCAACCGCTCCCCGGCCTCAAGGCGAGGTTTTAAATATTTTCCGGCGGAGTCAACATGATGCCTGCCGGGAGGCACCAAGACCCACAAACCATAAACAGGACAAGGGGGAGGTGCCGGTAACGGGCACATCATGGTAACGCGGATGCGCTATAGGCGCGTCTGCTTAACCATGATTGTACGTTATGGACAAGCTATTGACCCGGCACCAGGTGCTGGAAATTACCGGCATTAGCCGCCCCACGCTGTACAGCGCAATCCGGGCCGGACTGCTACCCCAACCCATCAAGATATCCAAGCGTTGCGTTCGCTGGAAAGCCAGCGAACTACAGGCCGCCATCGACGCGGCCCAACGCACCGTGACGGACTGATCGACCCTGCGATCCGTCACGTTATCGGTGTACACGAGCCCCGGTTTGCGCGCCATCAGGAGCTTGGCCGGGCAACGGACGTTTCAGGCGGATCATGTAAAACGTACCTAGAAAGGAACCGCGTTAAGGTACACCCAAGGGTTCTGATTCGTCGGGCCGGTTTAGGGTAAGGCGCGGGGCACATAGGCAGTGTCATACCGGCTCGCCGCCGGGATGCCTGGGAGACTGGCAACCGGATGGACGGTTGCAAAGGGGCCGTGCAAGGATCACCGTAGCGGCAACCGCCAGTCTCTTTTCCGGCGGCGCTCAATGCCCAAGCATTGCGCGACTTCCAACCTGAATTCGATTTTACTAATTTGGGTAAGGGGTTTTCTCGCCAGCCAGCCGGGAAAGGCTGGAAAATCTTTCATCAATCGCCTTGCTGATCTTGAAGCCCGGTTCCTTCGGAATGGTGGAATGATCGCATTCCCTCATGGGGTTTCCACGGTGTCGCACCGCGCCGGTTCGTTGTCGTCTTGATGATTGGTTGAAGGGGCGGCGAAAAACCGGGCGGCGAACCGGGCAGGCTCGGGCAATTGACGGCAACAATGGTTAATTGTGTAAATGTTTGTTTTAAAAGAATAAACATTGATATTCTATGGTTGCATTCCAGCCTGCGGAATCGAGCAATGACCAGAGTAGTGAAACCCGTAAAGCCGAAGCCGGACACAAAGCCGGACACGACCCAGGGAAGCGACGGCGGCGACGAAACCCCGGACAACGCACTGACCGGCGGGCTGTTTGCGGCGATCTCCGGGCTGTGGTTCCACCATAGCGACACGGAAGAGGATGGCAGGGCGACGGCCTATGCGCTGTGGAAGTCCGGCGGCGTGAACGACACGGAACGGGATCAACTCATGGTCTACCTTGCCGCCCGGAACCGGACCACGCCGCAAGCCGAGCGGGCGGAATTCGACAAGCTGGCGAAACAGGACCAGGACGGCGGATAGGGCCATGGGCGATTCAGCACGACAACGGACGGAACGCAGTGGAACGGCGGAAAGTCCATCCCCGGCCAAGCGCCTTGATGAACTGCGCCGCAAGGCATGGCATTCATCGCCTACCAGCCGAGGCCGCCGCGTCCTGAAAGACGCCGAGGCCATGGCCCGCCGTCATGCGGCGATCACCGGGGATTGAGGCCATGGGGACCCCTGTCCGACAAAGGGTGCATCGCCGTAAATCGCATCCTCCCTACATTTCCCCGAAAGTGTAAACGGATCAGGGCCGATGTTTACAAATGCTTACAGACTGGTGATTGACTGATGTCCCGCAAGGCATACATGAAGCAATACATGCGGGCCTATCGCGCCAAGAAAAAAACGGGGCCGGTGCCGGAACCCCGGGCGATACTCGATCCGGTGGGCGAGCTGGCGCTATGGGCGCGTGAGAAACTGAAGGTTCCCCCCGGCCATCCCCGGGAGGGGGAGTCAATGGAACTACCCGGCTTTGCCGTGGACTGGCTGCAAGCCGGATGGACGGCCCATGAATCCGCGTTGAGCATTGCGAGAAAAAATGCGAAATCCGCAATCTGTGCCGTGGTTGCGCTCGGGTTTCTGGTAGGCCCATTGAGGCGGGCCGGGTGGCGTGGTGCGGTTTGCTCCCTTTCCAAGGAAAAGGCCGCCGAGTTGCGGGCGCAGGTCGCCGCCATCGCCGAGGCGTCCGGCCTGGACGTGACCATCCGGAAAAGCCCATACCCCGGCGCGATTGAATCCGATACGGGATCATTCGAGACCCTTTCCGCCGACCGGAACGCGGGCCATGCGAGCGGGTATGATCTTGTCATCGTGGACGAAACCGGCCTGTTCCCGGAACGGGCGCGGGACTTGCTGGCGGGCCTGCGGTCCAGTGTCAGCGCCAAGGAAGGGCGGATCATCCATGTAAGCATACAGGGCGATTCCCCCCTGTATGCCGAAATCCTGACCAATCCGCAAACCGTGAAAGCCGTATTCGCGGCCCCGCGTGATTGCCGCCTGGATGACCGGGAGGGGTGGAAAGCGGCCAATCCGGGCCTGGGCACCATCAAATCCCTGCGGTACATGGAAAACGAGGTTGCCCGGATTGCCGCCGCGCCCGCCGATGAACCATCATTCCGGGCGTTCGACCTGAACCAGCCGCTAAGCCCGACCCGGGAAATGATCTGTTCCCCGGACGATCTGCGGCAGTGTTTCGTCGCCGGTCCCCCGGAACGATCCGGCCCGGTGTTCATCGGGTTCGACCTCGGGGAATCGTTGAGCGGCACCAGCGCCTTTGCGATCTGGCCGCAAACCGGGCGGGCCGAAAGCTGGCTTGCATTCGGCGATACGCCGGACCTCAAGGCCCGGGGCAAGCGGGACAATGCCGACTACCTCACCATGCAGGCCATGGGCGAATTGAGAACCTACCCGGGCCCTCACAACACCCCACATACGACTCAGTCAGTCTTGATCATTCCCATG